>NZ_JAEKCY010000003.1:0-504253 GCF_016405475.1 Pseudomonas sp. MF6767
GAACACTGAGTTGGGATGCACGTAACCAACTGAGCCATGTGCATATGGTGGAGCGCACGTTGCGCCTCAATGACACCGAGCGCTACGTCTACGGTGCCGACGGCATGCGCCAGCGCAAGGTGCGCACGACGCAAACCAACGCCCGCACCTTGGTCAGTGAGACCCGATATCTACCAGGGCTGGAAACGCGCGATGGGGATGGCGAGAAACTGCACGTCGTCACCGTCCAGGCCGGCCGCACCACGGTGCAGGTGTTGCATTGGGAAGGCGCGGCGCCGCAGCAACTGGCGAATGATCAATACCGTTACACCCTTAGCGATCATCTGGGCTCTTGTTCGCTGGAACTGGACAGTGAAGCGCGGATCATCACTCGCGAGACGTATCATCCGTTTGGTACGACGGCCTTCACGCAGAAGGGTGATTCGAGCGAAGAGAGTTATCGCACGTTGCGTTATTCGGGCAAGGAGCGGGATGCGACGGGGCTTTATTACTATGGGTTCAGGTACTACGTGCCGTGGTTACAGCGTTGGATTAACCCTGATCCGGCGGGACGGATCGACGGTTTGAATCTGTATAGAATGGTCAGAAATAATCCGGTTTTGCTCAGAGATGATGAAGGTCTGGTACCTACGAAAGAAGAGATCAACAAGTCGGCATCGCCCTCTCTATTTCAAAGAATGCTGCCAGCCTGGCTGAAAAAAAACAGCGTGATCCAAGAGCGATCATCTACGCACATCGCTGAGACGCAAGTTTACGTGTGGATCCCGCCAAGCGGAGGCGCGGCCACGGCCAATATACTGGTGACCAGACAAACATTCCAAGATGGCAGTAACAGAATTAGTTACGTGGGAGCCAACCCTGATGGTAGTGAGGAACAAAACTCTTCCGTTCATGGATATATAGAGTATGTGGTGCGCGATGACGCTGAGAAACGAGTTGCAGATGTTCATTTGTTTGATGCAAAGCCCGAGGGGAAAGGCTACGGTTCCCTGCTGCTTTTAGAGTTGACGTATGACGCTGAGGAACAGTCGATTCAAA
Source organism: Pseudomonas sp. MF6767 (assembly GCF_016405475.1). Lineage (NCBI taxonomy): Bacteria > Pseudomonadati > Pseudomonadota > Gammaproteobacteria > Pseudomonadales > Pseudomonadaceae > Pseudomonas > Pseudomonas sp. MF6767. The sequence goes on from NZ_JAEKCY010000003.1 coordinate 1,039, forward strand.
GGGTCGAAGCGAGTGGCGTAGCGATGAGTGCTACAGGTTTCTACTTGTTGGCGGGGTTTCATCCCAGTCGGGAGGGGCACGATACCTTGGAAAGTACGATTCCAGGGCCGATAGATTTTTGGGGGGGGGAGCCGACTGATAACCGGCTTGAGCGATGGTCGGATAGCACTATATCTCCCCGAAAGTTCAATGGTTATGTAGGGGCGAACGGTGTGAAACCTATAGATGAGTTTGGCGCAAAATTATATATGGCGCGACACAGTACTGCTACTTGGGAAGGGGAAACCGCACATATAAAGGAGCAGGCAAAACTGTCGACGATAAAGCGGGGATACTTCAAACAAGTTTAATGTTAACCGCAAGGGCCCTGGCGAGTAACTGTGTACAGGCGTTATACAGTCCAAATAAAAAGCCCCCACCCAACCCACTCATAGCTGACATGGATCTTCTGAAAAAGAAGGGATCCTATGAATCTCTGAGGCCGTCAAACCTCATCACGAATGCGTCGTGGTAGGCGCAAGGATCGGCAAGATGAGGGCAAGGGTCAACGTAGGTCATTGCACCCGACGATGTGGGAACCGGTTTGAATAACTTGCCACACAGTTTGCGCAAGGAGGCTTGGTTGATCAACGACGGAACCCAACGTTGCACTTATACAATGTGAGTTTTTTATGAATATTTCAGACGCCGCTGTAAGCCTGTCCACCCCTCTCAGCGTGTCCGCACCAGCGGAGGCCTCCAGCCAGGCAGGACCCGTGCAAGCGAGTGCCGCCCCCCTCGAATCGCGCTCGGGGCCGCGTATGCAAAGTATGGGGCTTACGAGCTTGCGGCAAACTGTGCTGCAAGGCCTCGGCGATACAATTCGTTCGCATGTTTTGCCATCCTCAGTACTTCATAGCACCGACAGTTCGAAAGACAAAGCCTATGGGGCCGCGTTGACGTTCGTTGGCGGGATGGCGAAGGTGGCCGGCAAGAAGATGGCAAGCTCAGGTGGCGTTTCCTCGAAAGTCGCAGGTTCGGCGCTGATGTGGGGGGGTAAAGCGGCGGAGAAAATCGGCAAGAACACGTATAAAAATGCTGAACCCAAGGAGGACGGCAATTACAACGCGTTTGCACCGCGTAACTGGGTTCGTTAAAAACAGGCCTGACATCCCGCGAGGAGCTTTCTGTCTGTTTTGATGGTCATTGAACCGAAAAGCCCCCACCCAATCCACTGCGGATAGGGGACGCAATGGGCTGGGCGAGGGCTTCTTGTACGACTGTTTTACTGCGCGATAGTTTTCACCGATACACCACGTTCAACCGGTGTCGAGCGACCGTAGATATCTTCGAAGCGCTCGATATCGTCCTCACCCAAATAGCTGCCCGATTGCACTTCGATGATCTCCAACGGGATCTTGCCCGGGTTGCGCAGGCGGTGCACCGAGGCGATCGGGATGTAGGTGGACTGGTTTTCGCAGAGCAGGAACACGTTGTCGTCACAGGTGACTTCGGCGGTGCCGCTGACCACGATCCAGTGTTCGGCGCGGTGGTGGTGCATCTGCAGCGACAGGCACGCGCCCGGCTTGACCGAGATGTGCTTGACCTGGAAACGCCCGCCCATGTCCACCGAGTCGTAGGAGCCCCACGGGCGGTAGACTTCGCAGTGGTTCTGGGTCTCGCTGCGGCCTTGCTCGTTGAGGGTGTTGACCATCTGCTTGACGCCCTGGACCTTGTCCTTGTGGGCAATCATCATCGCGTCCTTGGTTTCCACCACCACGATGTTGTCCAGGCCGATCACCGACACCAGTTTGCCGTTGCCATGCACCATGCAGTTGCGGCTGTCCTGGATCACTACATCGCCTTTGCTCACGTTACCGTTGGCGTCTTTATCGTTGACCGCCCACAGCGACGCCCAGCAGCCCACGTCGCTCCAACCGGCTGCCAGCGGGACTACGCAGGCGCGCTGGGTTTTTTCCATCACGGCGTAGTCGATGGAGTTGTCCGGGCAGCACGCGAACGTGGAGTCGTCAAAGGTCACGGTGTCGGCGGTCTGCTCGCTGCGTTCCAGGGTCAGCACGCAGGTGTCATAGATATCCGGGTCGTGCTTTTTCAGCTCTTCGAGGAAGCGGCTGGCGCGGAACAGGAACATGCCGCTGTTCCAGAAGTAGCCACCGCTTTTGACGAACTCGACCGCACGTTTTTCATCGGGTTTCTCCACGAACTGCTGCACGCGGCTCACGCCTTCAGGCAGCAGCGAGTCGTTGGTGGACTTGATGTAGCCGTAGCCGGTTTCCGGGCGGGTGGCCGGCACGCCGAACAGCACCATCTCGCCACGCTCGGCGGCCACGGTGGCCAGGGCCAGTGCGCGTTGCAGGGCTTTCTGGTCGTCGATCACGTGGTCGGCGGGCAGTACCAGCATCAAATCGTCACGGCCTTCGTTGACCAGCATCATTGCGGTCAGGGCCACGGCCGGCGCAGTGTTGCGGCCGAAGGGTTCCATCAGGATGCGCTGGCACTCGAGCTTGCGTGCGCTCAGTTGCTCATTGACGATGAAACGGTGGTCTTTGTTGCAGACCACGATGGGGGCGTCCATGCCTTCGAACACCAGGCGCTCCAGGGTTTGCTGGAACAAGGTGTGCTCGCCAGTCAGGGCCAGGAACTGCTTGGGGAACTGTTTACGGGAAAGCGGCCAAAGACGTGAGCCGCTACCACCGGAAAGGATTACTGGGATCATGGGTGTTTCTCCTTGAATCAGTTTGGGTCAGAGCTACGAAGGTTTGTCGTTTCACTCTTGTTTTTGTCTCGATCCTGAGTTGACACCTGGTCAGTGTGGGAGCTGGCTTGCCTGCGATGGCGCCTACAAGACCGCCATCGCAGGCAAGCCAGCTCCCACGAGGGGGCGTGTCAACTCAGGGAAATAATCAGCGGGTCGACACTGGGCGTTTCACCCACACTGGCGACAGGCTCGAGCCCGAGCCGGTGACATACAGCACCGCCGCTTCACCGCGTTCCAACGCAACCGGCTTCACATCGCCGACTTTCTTGTCACCGTCATACAACGCCAGGCTCACTTTCACCGGGTTGATCTCACGCTCGCCACGGCCCTTGGCAGCCACCGACTTGACCACATCGGTCTTGCCGTCGGCGGTTTTCAGAGTCAGGGCCTTGTCGCTGAGGTTCTGCACGCGCACCAGGGATTTCTGCTTGTTCTTGAACGGGGGCTCTTCAATCAACTGCGGCTGGCCGCTGCCACTGTTGACCAGGGTGTAGTAGTGGTCGGCAGCCAGCTTGACCGGCAGGGTCTGGCTGCCGACCTTGGCGCTGTAGTCACCACCCGGCATGAAGCTGAAGTCGCTGCTGGCCAGTGGCGCAACGTCGCTGAGGTTGGTGCTGCCGACGGTGGCGCTGACCTCCTGGTTGCTGGCGTTGTAGATACGTACAAAGCTGGAGCCTTTTGGTGCAGTCGGGCCATACAGGGCGGCGTCACCGGCAGCGAAGGCCGACAGGGATACGAAGCTCAAGCCCGCTGCGATAGCCAGGGTTTTAGCGAGACGACGAGGAGTAGTAGTGAAAGTCATTGTGAGTTACCTCTCTTTCAGTTTTGCGCCCGGTCGGGCGTCTCGGATTTAGATGTGTTGATTGCCATGTTCTGTTGGCGCGAACCGGCTTGTTTAAGCTGCGCAACCCAGGCTGGGTCGGCATCACCGATTTCGTTGTTAACGGGCAGATAGCGTTCAGGAAACTCCCAGATCAGCACCTGGGGCGGGCTGTTCTTGAAGTCATCACTTTTGAGATAGCTGAGCATCGGCAGGATCGGGCCATGGCCGTCTTCGGCGTAGCTGACCACGTCGCTGTGCAAGGCTTGCTTGAGTGCGCCGACGAAGTTCCAGTTGGGGTTGGCGCTGTAGCTGGTGCCGACCAGTGCCACCGGGGTTTCGCTGTCGCTGAACAGCGCGTCATCACCTTTCTCTTCGGCCAGGTGGGTGACGCGTTTTTCCAGCGGCTCTTTGGGCGGCATCAGGTTTTCGAACAGCGGGTCCAGGGGCAGGAACAAACGCAGGTCGCCTTTATGCGGTTCGGTTTTCTCGGCCTCGGTGACAAAACGCTGCGGCTCGCCGCTCAGTGGGGTCTTGTCGGCAATCGCCTTGGCCAATTGCTTGGCGGCGACTTCGGCACCGTCCGGGGTCCAGTGGGTATCGGTACGCAGGAACACCTGCTTGCCGGCGAGCTTGGCCTGTTGCAGGGGGCCGAGCAGGTCTGGCGCCGGGATGTTGTCTGCCGCCATGCGGGCGTGGAAGTCCTGGTACAGGTTGGCGTGGATGCTCGCCGGTTTCACCTCACCCAAGTGCTCCGGATACAGGCGCACCTTGGCCGGTACGATCGCCATCACCAGTTGGATGCCCTGGGCCTTGAGCTTCTGGCGTACGCCTTCGACCAGCGCGTAGTTGCCTTGCAGGTTCTGGTCTTCGTTGACGGCGGGGTTGAATTCCTCGTCGCTGTACAACCAGTGGTCACGGCCCAGCACCACGCCAGGGCGGCCTTCATTGAACAGCTTGTAGTCCAGCGCTGCCCACAGGTTGGTGCCCAGGCGCTTGATCGGGAACTCGTCGTCGTAGTGAGTCTCGACGGCTTTGGTCCAGCGACCGTTAAGCACCGTGGCATCGGCGTTGGTGCTGAAGCCAAAGAAGCTGCGCAGTGACCAGGCGCCCAGTGCCAGCAGCAGCACCAGGAACAGACTTATGTAGAGGACGCGTAATGAACGGGTCATGGTCGGCTCCCTCAGAATTGGAAGTAAAGGAACGGCGAGAAACTCTGCGCCGACAGTTTGAGAATCGACGCCACGAACAGCAGCAGCACCGCAGCGCGCATGGCGTAGCGTGGCCAGTCAGCGGTCCAGTAGGCCGGTTGCACGGCAGCGTCACGGCCCACGCTGAAACCGGGCTCGTGGATGCTGCCAGGATTGTCGCCGGGTACGGCCTTGATCAGGCTCGGGTCGGCTGGCTTGGCCTTGTCGGCCGGGCGGTTGGTGTAGAAGTCGCGCAGGCCGAAAAACGCCAGGGTTGCGTAGGCCACCACCAGGGTTGCCACTTGCAGGCCGGTAAGGTTCGCGCGGTTGAGTTCCGACAACGACCATTCGCTGAAGCTGAACATCGCACCGTACATGCGCCCGGCAACGTGCAGGTTTTCGGCGCGGAAAATCACCCAGCCCATCACCACCAGCAGGAAGGTAAAGGCCCAGCGCAGCACATTGAAACTGCGCGGCGCGGTGTTCAGGCCGATGGCTTTTTCAATCGCCAGCCACATGCCGTGCCAGGCGCCCCACACGATGTAGGTGATGTTGGCGCCGTGCCACAGGCCACCGAGCAGCATGGTCAGGAACAGGTTGCGGTAAGTGGTCAGGGTGCCTTTGCGGTTGCCGCCCAGGGTGATGTACAGGTAGTCACGCAGCCAGGTGGACAGGCTGATGTGCCAGCGCCGCCAGAACTCGGTGATCGACTGGCTGATGTACGGCTGCTTGAAGTTTTCCATGAAGCGGAAACCCATCATCAAGCCCAAGCCAATGGCCATGTCGCTGTAGCCGGAGAAGTCGAAGTACAGCTGCGCGGTGTAGGCCAGCGCGCCGAGCCAGGCATCGCCTGTTGTGGGGTTTTGCAGGGCGAAGCAATGGTCGGCCACCACCGCCAGGGTGTCGGCAATAAAGACCTTCTTGATGAAACCCTGCATGAACCGCGTGCAGCCCTCGGAGAATTTATCCAGGGTGTGGGTGCGGTTGTTGAACTGGTCGGCCAGGTCACGAAAGCGCAGCACGGGACCGGCGATCAGGTGCGGGAAGATCGCCACGAACGCCGCAAAGTCGATGAGGTTGCGAGTCGCCGGAGTGTCGCCACGGTACACGTCGATGATGTAGCTGATGGACTCGAAGATGTAGAACGAGATCCCGATCGGCAACAGCACGTGGGTGAGGATGAACGGCTCCAGGCCCGCGGACTTCATCATCACATTGATGCTGTCGACGCCGAAGTTGGCGTACTTGAAGTAGCCGAGGATGCACAGGTCGACCGCCACGCCGAGCAACAGCCAGCGCTGCGCCGGCTTGGTGCGCACACCGGCGGCACCGACCTTGAGGCCGATCCAGTAGTTCCACAGCGTGACGGCCGCGAACAGCGCCAGGAAGTCCACTCGCCACCAGGCGTAGAACACGTAGCTGGCAATCAGCAGCAGCAGGTTGCGATAGCGTTGCCCGCTTAAGTAGTACAAGCCGAGAAAGATCGGCAAGAACAGAAACAGGAACACATTGGACGAGAAAACCATCCCGATCTCTCCATGTTTAACCAACAGTCAAGGGCCGGAGCCCCCCCAAACCCCCCCACGATTTCGGGGGAGGTTGTGATCGTTCCCACGCTCTACGTGGGAATGCCTCTTGTGACGCTGTGCGTCACGCTTTGGGACGCAGAGCGTCCCGTGCTGCATTCCCACGCAGAGCGTGGGAACGATCAGCGACTAGCTGCCTTTGTTGCCTTTTTCATGCGCCGGGTCGTAGACCTTGGTCAGGTCGCCGCCCAGGCGGAAGGTCTTGAACGGTTGCATGCCATGCTTGCGTTCGATCACGTCCGGGGCGCAGGTGTAGAGGGTGCAGAAGGGCTCAAGCCAGGCAAATTTCATGTCTTCCTTGAGGTCCTTCATGTCCTGCTCTTTGCCGTTCTTCTGCTCGAAGATGTCCGGGTCTTTCACCCCGGCCAGCACCTTGTCGCCCAGGCGCTTGAGCGCGCTGTTGTTTTCCTGGCGCAGGTCCACGCCGTTGACCAGGGCAAAGCTGGCGATCATCGACAGCGGCGGCAGGGCGTAGTTGTGGTACGACAGGGCGCGTTGCTGGCGCTTCAATTCGTTCGGCAGGAAGCCCTGGTCATCGACCTGGTTCACGCCGACCTTGTATTCCTTCACCGCCCAATCAAACAGGTCGCGGCGGTTGGTAGCGATGGACGTTGCCATCACCGACCAGGCTGCCCAGTAAGAGTGGTTGTTGGTTTTTTCCAGGGGCAGGTTGTCCCAGTCGCTCACCACCTGGTCGGCCAGCTTGTTGAACCAGGCTTCGATTTGCTGGGCTTCCTGCGGGTGCTTGGCCAGCGGCTGCGACTCGGAGAACTTCAAGCGCACATAGGCCGAGGCCATGCTGCCCAATGCCCATTTGCGCATGGACTTGCCGGTGTGGTTGAAGTCCTTGGACATCAACGCATCGGCCTTGGCCCATGACACCAGCCAGTTCAGGGTGCATTCGAGTTGCTGCGGGCGACCGTCACGCATGAACTGCATCACGCGCTTGCTGGTGTCTTTTTCCAGCTTGGTGATGTCGGCGGTGCTGTCGCGAAAGGCTTTTTCCGACTGCACATTCAGGGTCGAACGGGCCTTGTCTGAGCCTTCGTACTTGCTGCGAAACTGCAATGGCCCGGTGTAGGGCGTTGGCATGCTGTCGCAATCATTCTTGAAGTCGCCGGTCTTGAACGCTTCGATCGGTGCGAAATAGCCCTGGGGCGGGCGCAACGGCGCGGCCGCATTCACGGAGCCGGCAAACACGGCCAGGCCCAGCAGGGTAGGGAGCAATAACTTTTGCATAAGTAACCTCACTTCCCGAGTTGGGCGGTCTGCTGACCACCGCTTGGGAATACGTTGCGTGTGCAAATTTTCGCTTCAACCTTCTGCGCCGCAGTGCCCGCTTCGGGGCCCTGCACTTCCACGGCCAGCAAGTTCTGCGAGGCCCAGTCTTCATCGGTGCGCAGTTCAAAGGCGAAACGCCCGTCTGTATCGGATGTTTCGGGTTTCTCGATCTTGATGTCCTCGTGGCGCCCGTTCATGTACCAGAGGGTGGCTTGCAAGGTTTTCACCGACGGATCGGCGAAGCGGATATCGACCTGATGGTTGGCGTTGCGCAGGTCTTTGTTCGCGCTGTTGACCATCAGTTCGTTTTTGCCCGGTTTGAGCGTGGTGCTGGCCGACATCTGCGCGGTCTTGCCTTCGCAGCCGTTGTCCAGCAGCGCCATCATCTGGCGGTAGATGGTTTCCTGGTCGAGGCGGTACAGCGGCGAGAATTCCCAGATCAGGATCTTCGGTGGGCTCTTCTGGAATTCATCGCTGCCCAGGTACTGCAGCATCGAGCCTTCCAGGCCGCCGCCGGGGAAGGCGACGTTGAGGATGTCAGCGCCGATTTCTTCTTCCAGGAAGCCGGCGAAGTTGTAGTTCTTGCCGCTGTGGCTGGTGCCCACCAGGGTGATCTGCGGGTTGCCCGAATCGCCGAACAGGTCGCCGTCACCGGCTTCGCCCTTGGGTTCGGTGGTGAACTGGTCCATGTACTGGATCGCATAGCTGGTGCCGCACAGTTGCCCGGCCATGTTGTGCAGGGTGCCGGTCTTGCCCATGCGGCCCGAGCGCTTGGTCTCGAACTCACGCTTGGGAATCTCGGCATATTCCGGCATCTGCTTGACCTTGGCCGCGACGATTTTCGCGGTGCGCTGGGCGCCGTACGGGGTCCAGTGCTGGTCGCCACGGAAGTAGAAATCGTGGGCCGGCAACTCATCCGGCAGTTGCTCGTTGGTCAGCGGCGACAGGTCTGGCACCACGTAGCCCATCTTGGCGAAACGACCGAGCATGGTCTTGTAGTTGGTCAGGGCCTTGTCGAAATCGTACTTGGCCTTTTCCTCAGGGTTGAGCTTGTTGCGGTTCACCAGGCCACGGGTCGGCTGGTAGACCACCACCAGTTCCACGCCCTTGCTCTTGAACGCATCGTGCAGCTGCTGCATGCGCTTGTAGCCGGCCGGGGTGGTGTCGAACTCGGTGCGCAGGTCTTCCTGGGTACGGAACAGCCAGTCGCCCTGGGCTTGCACCAGGGTGGTGAAGTTCTGCTGGTAGCGCGTGGTGTAGTTCTTCGCGTCATGGGCGGCGGGGCACAGGCTGCAGCAGGGTTCAGCGGTGAAGGTCGGAGCTTTGACTTCATCGGCGCGTACGCCCTGGCTGGCCGCCAGCAGGCCGAGGGTCAGACCCGAGAGGCTCAGCAGTTTGATCATGTGTGGGTGCATAAGGGTCATCCTCAGTCCTGCAATTCGGTCTGGCGTTCGACGGGGTCGATCAGCACGGCTTTCTGCTGGCGCACCAGCAGGTCGAGAATTTCTTCCTGGCGGTCGCCCAGGATGCCGGAGAAGCTGATGCCGCTGGATTTGGTCGGCGCCAGCATCGACACGCGATACAGCTCGATACTCAACGGCGAGTCGATGGACAGCGGCCCGCTGCCGTTACCCGCCAGTTCACCGCCGACCACGATCAGCGAGACCTTGGCGTCGAACGGGTCGAGGGCGATGTCGCGGTCGGTGTCGGTCAAGTCCTTGATGTGGCCGTACACGCCGGTCAGCCCGTTGGCCATCGAGGTGTTTTCGTAGAGCTTGATGTTCACGCTGTTACGCACGCGGATCCCGTGGCGACGGTTGCTGATCACCTTGTTGCCCCACAGCAGGTTGTCGCCGCTCTCATAGAGGGTGATGCCGTCGGTGTGGTTGCGGTAGATCTCGTTGTCGGCGATCAGGTTGTTCACGCTGTTACGGTCGATCACCAGGCCCGAAAGCTTGTTGTCATAGCTGCGGTTGTTGAAGATGAAGCTGTCGTTCACTTCCCGGGAAATGATGATGCCGTGCTTCTTCTTGGTACCGTACACGGTGTTGTCCGCGATGATCAGGCCGTGAGAACGGTCATGGGGGTCGATGCCGTAGACGATGTTGTCTTTGTAGGTATTGCCCTTGATCACAAAGCCTGTGGTCTCGTAGCAGTAGAAGCCGTACCACATGTCCGAGAACTCGGAGTCGATGATCCAACCGGTCGGCTCGGGGCGCTTGAGCACCTTGGCCATGTTCGGCGTGTACTGGGAAATACTCACCCCGTAGGACTTACTGTTGGCGTAGCCGAAGCTGGCCATCTTGGTCTTGGAGATATAGGTCTCGGTGCCGCCCCAGGCCAGCAGGAACGGGCGGAACTCCTTGGCCGACTTGAACAGCGCCGGGCCGTTGGCTTTTTCATCCCAACCGGTGACCTTGGTGTCACGCACGAACAGCTGGCCGTCGTTGATCAAAAACGCGCCGGCTTGTTGGGACAGGCGCAGTTCCTGGGTGTTCTTGTCGATATCGAGGATGCCTTTACGGCCCACCACGATCGGCAACTTGGCCAGGAACACACCCGGCGACGTTTCGCTGAAGTACTGCTTGGGCACCTTGCCCAGCAGGTCCTTGAGGTTCATGTAGCCGTCATCGACGAAGATCGCCTGGGGAATGCCATGCTGGCGCACCACCCATTCGGCCATCTTGTTATCGCCGCCGATAAAGTCCTTGAGCGCGTCTTCTTGCATCATGCGGCGGATGCTGATTTTGCCCGCCTTGGTCTTGACGATTTTCTTTTCCATCGCCTGCGCGGTGTAGCCCGACAGGTCGGGCAGCGCCGGCTTGGCCATTTCCAGCGGCGCGGTGGGCGGGCTGGAGATGGTGTAGGTTTTGGCCTGTTGCAGTTCCTTGGCGATGATCGGCGCCTTGGCCGCCGTATCGGCAAACGCTGTGGCGCTGGCCATCAGCATTGCCGCGACGAGTAGGCTTTGAGCATTCATGGCGCAGGCTCCCATCAGAATTTCCAGACCACGTCGACAAACGCGCGGTGCATGTAGGAGTCGACCTGGCTGCCATAGGCATCGCCGGGCTTGAACACGCCGGCACGCAAACGCACCAGGGCTGAAGGCTCGTCGATCGACTGGCTCAGCGCCGCTGGCAGCAAGCCTTTCTTGAAGTACTTGGTGACCACCAGGTCCATTTCTTGGCCGAGGTCTTTCTTGCCGTCTTCCAACGGCAGGGAGGTGCTGGAGAGGATCGCGCCGGTGACGTCATCGGTGTTGTTCTGCACCGCGTCGATACCGTTGCTGCCCACCGGCTTGTTGCCATCCACGCGCCAGAACTTGTGGTACACCAGGCTGGCGTCATAGTCCTCGCGCAGTTGCCAGGAACCGAACAGGCTCATGGACTGCATGTTGTTCATTTCGCCGCGAAACGCTTCACCGAAGCGATGCACGCGGGACTGGGTGCCAGTCCAGTTCGAACGGTTGCTTTGCAGGCCGTTCTGTTCGTACTCGGCACTGGCGCGCGAGTACGCGGCACCCACTTGCCACTGCGGATCCAGGCGCAAGCGCACGCCGATATCGGTGGCCCAGCCGCTGACGTCATCGCTGCGCTTGGCGGAGGTCGGGCGGCTGCCGTCGGCGTTCAAGGCGTTGACCTTGTCGCGGTCGCCGCGCATGCCGGTGATGCTTGCCCAGTAGTTGACGGTGTTGGTGTTGCGCCAGTTGTAGGCGTCGCTGTTGGCTTCGATGCCCAGCCAGGTCAGGTCGCCGTTTTCGCGCTTGTCCAACGGGTCGCTGGCGACACCCGGTTCGGCGTAGTCGAGCTTGCCGTCGTCGTGGGTGTGGTGGCCGCGCAGGCCGATCCACTGGCCCGGTGTCCACTGGTAGGCGGCGTCGGCGTAGAAGTGCTGGCGGTCCTTGTCGACCGGCGACAATTCCTTAAGGTCGGTGCGGTATTCGCTGAAGCGTTCGGCGGCGCCGACATTGGCCTTGAGCAAGGTGGTGTCGAAGGTCCAGTTCAACGCTTCGATGTTGGTGTCGCGCCACTGGCCGTCGTCATTGCGCAGGCGCTGGCGGCCGAACTTGAGGATCTCGCCGGGGTAGGGCGTGAAGCCGCTGTAGCCGACCCAGAACTCACGCAGGGCCAGGTAGTTTTTCTTGGCCTTGCGGTCGTCGTTGCTTGACTGCTGATCGGTGGTGTCATCGGCCGACTGTTGCAGGGTGTCGGTCTCGATGATGTCGCTGGACACCACTGCCTGGCCCATGGCGTAGGCGCTCCACGCGCCGCTTTCGCCGTAGATCCAGGGGCGCAGGTCGAGGCCGATGCCGTTGACGTCCCCGCCTTTCTGGGTGCCGAGGTCGCGGTCATCTTCAGACTGCGCGGTGGCTTTGACTTCCAGGCCGAAGTTCTTCGCTTCGGTGAGCGCGGCCAGGGTCGGGCACGACCACAGCAGGGCGAAGGACAGGCCGATACCGGCCTTGACGAATGGGTTGAGCTTCATAGGGATTCCTCGCCGTCTTCTTCTTGCAGGGCGTGCAGTTGCAGCGTGCTTTGGGCCAGGGTGCCGCGGGCGGCCAGTTCCTGTTGCACCAGGCGTTGGCCTTCGGCGCGTTGCGCAGGCGTCAGCGGCGCTTCGAGCTGGGTGGCCAGGTCATTGGCTTCTGGCGTGTCCTGGGCCTTGGCCAACTGGCTGAAGACATAGGCGTTCAATGGGTCGGGCTTGGTGCCCTTGCCTTGGGAAAACAGTTGGGCAATGGCGAAGTCGGCGCTGTTCTGGCCGTTGCGCGCTGCGGTCAGCAGGTGGTCCAGGGCTTTTTGCGGGTAAACCTTGCCCAGGTAGCCACGGCGGTAAATCTGGCCGAGGTAGTAATCGGCGGCCACTTCACGGCCCACGGCTTTCTCGAAATGCGCCTCGGCAGCCTTGGCATCGGCTGGCACCCACTTGCCTTCGTAGTAGAGCTTGCCCAGCAGCAATTCGGCGCGTGGCTGGTCGGCGGCACGGCCGTTGTCGAGGTACTTCATCATCTGGTCGACATCGCCCAGTTCGGGGAAGTCGTAGAGCAGTTGCGCCAGGCTGACCCAGGACGCCGGGTAGCCAGGGGCGATTTTTTCCAGCAATGCCTGGGCAGTTTTTTCGTCCGGGGTACCGAGGGTGGCATCGCCGAGTACGCGGGCCACGCTGTCGACGCGCTGCGCAGTCACGGTGCCACGGCTTACGCCTGCTTCCATTTGCTTGAGCAGTTCGGCCTGTTGTTCCGGCTGCTGTTTTTTCTGATAGACCGTGGCCAGTTCCACGTAGCAGATATCGGTGGTGTTCAGCGCGGCTTTGCAGATGCGCTCCACATCATCCAGGTGCTGATCATAGGTATCCTGGGTGCGATACAGCAGCACCTGGGCCAGGCCGGCCTCCGGGTAACCCGCCGCCTGCCATTGGCTGATCTGCTGTTGGGCATTCACGTTGGGAAAGCTGTGTGGGTATTGCAGGTACAGCATTGCCAGCGGGATCAAGGTATTGCCTTCACCATTGGCAAAGGCTTTTTTCAGCAGGCTTTCGGCTTCATGGTGTTCGGCCTCAGTGGCGCCGGGCTTGGCCGCCAACAGGCGACCCAGGCGTGCCTGGGCACGCGGCGACGTATCTGCCGCCGCACGGTAGGTGGCTTCGGCCTGTTTGATTTGCGCGGGGTCACGGGTGCCGACCTGGATATCGGCCAGGCCCACCTGGGCCTCGCTGTAGCCCAGGTCTGCCAGTTGCTGGTAATTCTGCTGCGCGGTGACGGTGTCGCCGCGCTTGAGGGCTTCGTTGGCCAGGCGCTGGTCGGGCAGGCCGGCGCAACCGGCCAGGCTGATTGCTAGGGCGATCAACGCTACCGAACCAATGTGGGCACTGCCTTTGTGGCGAGGGAGCTTGCTCCCGCTGGGGTGCGCAGCGCCCCCAAAAGCCGGCTCCAGCTGCGCTGTCGAGCGGGAGCAAGCTCCCTCGCCACAGCAAGCCCGCTCCCACAGGGATTGTGGTGTTTTTGAGAGAGTCATCACAGGCATGTCCTCGCTTACAGACCGTGAGCCATGGCTTTGTCGATCAGCCAGTTCAGCGATGGGCCACGGTCGCTGGTGACTTCCACCGGGCGGCCGGCGTAGGTGCTGTCCAGCGGTGCATCAGGCTTGATCTGCACGCGGATGTCGGAGGACAGGTCGGCGCTGTTCAGGCTGGTGCTGCTGACGATGGTGCCGGTGCGCACTTGTTCTTCGTCGGCGACCTGAAAGCTCACCGGCGTACCTGGGCGTACATCGCCAAACTGGCGGTAGGTGAAGCGTGCTTCCACATTAGCCTGGCTGCCACGCGGCACCAGTTGGAAGATCACATCGCCCTTGCTGGCGTACTGGCCGTCGGCGACCAGTTGCTGGGCCACCACGCAATCGCACGGCGAAGTCAGGGTGCCGGTCATTTGCTTGCCGAACAGTTCTTCGACCTTGGCCGGTTGCAACTGGTCTTCGTCCAGGTGGCCCTTGAGTACATCGAGCATGCTGGTGCTGAAAGTCGCCAGCGGCGCGCCCTTGGCTGCTACCGAATCACCCTTGAGCAGGCTTTGCACGGTGCCATCACGGGGCATGGTCACGTTCATGCCCGGTACGCTGACGAGGCCGGCCTGGGCGTGGCTGACGAAGTACATGCCGTAGAGCGACTTGACCACAAAACCGAAGGCCGCCAGGCCCACCAGGAAGATCGCCAGGCTGAAGGTCACGGCGCGCAGGCGACCGAACGCGGTCATGCCGCTGCCGCCGTCCTTGACCTTGCGTGCCTTGGTGAAGTTGTCGCGTTGCAGGGTCGCGAGTACGTCGCCCATGGTCACGATGTCACCGGACAGGTGCGAGGTGATCAGGTGGCGCAGGGTGGAAATATCCTGGGCATCGAGGTTCTGGAACTGGCAACCGGTGCGGCCGGTCTGGCGGTCGTAGGAGCGAATCTGCAGCTCCACGTCCATGGCCAGGCCGAGGTTATCGATCACGAACTGCAGGCGGCCCTTGTGCACTTGGCCGATGGTGAGCGGCTGGGTGGCGGTGAAAGCCAGGCCGCCGGCGGACAGGTCGATAACCTTTGCTTCGGTCGGCGTGCGGTCGCTGTTGAAGAAGCGCAGCTTGGCCGGGATTTTCACCCGGGCGTGTTGGCGCTGGGCTTCGGATTCGTGGACAACGTTGGCGTTTACTTGGCTATTCATCGGGTGTAATTCCTAGGTTAATTCAGGCTTGGCAGGGTCAGACCATCATCAGCAACACGGCAACGAAGATGCTGCCGGCGGAGAAGGTCATGGTCCGAGACGACCAGGTGTTGAACCAACGTTGAAAGCTGGCCAAATCGCGGGTCAGTTTGGTGTCCTGGCGGGTCCAGGACTGTTGATCAAGGCGGAAGAACACGTAGATCTTCACCAACGCGCCCATGATCTGGTTGTAATAGAGAATCAGCGGGTAGGCCGGGCCGATCTTGTGGCCGGAGCACGACAGCAGCAGGGTGAGGATCAGGCGGGTAATGCCGATCCATAGCAGGTAGGCGAGGATGAACGCGCCGCCGTACTTGAAGGTGGCGATCATGGCCACGGTCAGGCCGAGCAGGGAGGTCCACATCGATACGCGCTGGTCGAACAGCACCACGCTGGTGAACAGGCCGAGGCGACGCACGCCCAGGCCCAGGGCACGGGAGTTCTGGCGCAGGTTGTTGCCGTACCAGCGGAACATCAGCTTGCGGCTGGCCTTGATAAAGCTCTTTTCCGGCGGGTGTTCCACGGTGTTGATGGCGGCGTCCGGCACGTAGAAGGTGTCGTAGCCCAGGCGCATCAGGCTGAACCAGCTGGACTTGTCATCCCCGGTGAGGAACTTGAAGCGGCCCAGGCGCCAGTGTTGCAGCGAGTCGCTTTCCACGTCGGCGATAAAGCCCGGGTCAGTCACTACGCTGGCGCGGAATACCGACATGCGCCCGGTCATGGTCAGCACGCGCTTGGACAGGGCCATGGAGCACATGTTGATGTGGCGTTGGGCGAAGCGCAGTTTGTGCCATTCGCTCATGATGTAGCCGCCGCGCACTTCGCAGAATTCGTTGGTGGTCAGGCCGCCGACATTGCCGAACAGCTGGAACCACGGCACGGTCTTGCGCACTACGCCTTCGGCCAGCACGGTGTCGCCATCGATCACGGCAACCACGGCGCGGTCGTCCGGCAGGTGACGCGAGATGGCGCGAAAACCGAAGGCCAGGCCATCACGCTTGCCGGTACCGGCGATACGCACGAAGTCGAGCTTGACGTGAGCCGGCGGGTTCATCTTTTCCCAGAGGCTTTTCACCAGCAGCTCATCGGACATTTCCACCAGCGAGCACACCACGGTGGTGGGGAAGCCGCAGTCGATGGCTTCGCGAATCACCGAGCTGTAGACCTGGGCGGTGGTCAGCGCGTCGATACGAAAACTGGTGACCATCAGGAACACATGGGACGGGTCGGCGGCCTTGCCCAGCTTGCGCACTTTGCGGCGCAGGTGCGGGTACACCACATACAGGAACAGCATGCCGCGAAAGAAATGCGTCGCGCCCATCGAGTAGCGCCAGATACCCACGGCACCAATCAGGAAAATAAAATTCTTCGATTGCGAATCGAAGGTGCTCGCCGGCAACAGCAGGGCGAGCCCCATCAGCAGGCTGAGAAAGAACAGCCAGCCGGCCGATTGCAGAAATACATGTTTTAACTTGGACATAAACGTCATCCGCAAGGTGAGGAGGCTTCAGGCTGCAAGCGCTCTAGTAGCCGCTTGCAGCCTGAAACTTGCCGTTGCTGTTACCAGCAAATACCTTCGGTACGGCCGCTCACGCTGGTGGCCTTGGACATGAAGCCCACCAGGTCGACCACTTGCTTGCCGTGCGGGGCTTCGTGCGCCAGGGCGCGGAACTTCTCGTCACGGTTACCGAGGATGATCACGTCGGAGTTGTTGATCACTTCGTCGAAGTCCGAGTTGAGCAGGGACGACACGTGCGGGATCTTGCCTTCGATGTAGTCCTTGTTCGCGCCGTGCATACGGGCGTACTCGACGTTGCTGTCGTAGATGCTCAGGTCGTAGCCCTTGCCGATCAGCATTTCCGCCAGTTCTACCAATGGGCTTTCACGCAGGTCATCGGTACCGGCCTTGAAGCTCAGGCCCAGCAGGGCGACTTTGCGCTTGTCGTGGCTGGAGACGATGTCGAAGGCGTTCTGCACTTGGGATTCGTTGCTGCGCATCAGCGAGTTGAGCAACGGTGCTTCCACGTCCAGGGAGCCGGCGCGGTAGGTCAGGGCACGCACGTCTTTTGGCAGGCACGAACCGCCGAAAGCGAAGCCTGGGCGCATGTAGTACTGGGACAGGTTGAGGGTCTTGTCCTGGCAGACCACTTCCATCACTTCACGACCGTCAACGCCGACGGCCTTGGCGATGTTGCCGATCTCGTTGGCGAAGGTGACTTTGGTGGCGTGCCATACGTTGCAGGTGTACTTGATCATTTCGGCAACGGCGATGTCCTTGCGGATGATCGGCGCGTCGAGTTCTTCGTACAGCGACTGCAGGACGTCGCCGGAGGCTTTGTCGAACTCGCCGATAACGGTCATCGGTGGCAGGTCGTAGTCGGCGATGGCGGTGGATTCACGCAGGAATTCCGGGTTGACCGCAACGCCGAAGTCGACGCCGGCTTTCTTGCCGGAGCAGTCTTCGAGGATCGGGATCACCACGTTGGCCACGGTGCCTGGCAGTACGGTGCTGCGCACCACGATGGTGTGGCGGGTGGTCTTGTCACGCAGCACAAAACCTATCTCACGGCATACCGATTCGATGTAGTTGAGCTCCAGGTCGCCGTTTTTCTTGCTCGGCGTACCGACGCAAATCATCGACAGGTCGGTGTCGCGGATGGCTTCGGCGAAATTGGTGGTGCCGCGCAGTCGACCGGTTGCGATGCCTTGGCTCAACAGTTCGCCCAGACCCGGCTCAACGATGGGGGATTTACCCGCATTGATCAGGTCGATCTTGTCCTTGGAGATGTCTACGCCGACCACTTCATGGCCACGAGCAGACAGGCAACCGGCACACACGGCGCCAACGTAACCCAAACCAAATATGCTGATGCGCATCGCAATTACCTCTATGTTTAAATCATGCCATTAGATGGCCGGAGTTCATGTTTGCAAGCGTCACTGATGCCGCGAAAGTTAGGCGAATAGACGCCGACTTACCGCGTGCAGGCATGTTAAATAGCGAGTGACTAACTATTGCACTCAAGTTGTGCGCAACGTGGCCTTATTATTGGGGCTTGCCCTGAAATGCAGCCGGTTTTCCGTGGCGGAAGGGTCCGGCGCCAGTGCCGCAGAGCTTTGATACAGGCAATAAGCCTTTTGATATCAAAGCCTTGGGTGTTAACACTGGCTCATTTAGGTCAGCGCTGCCTTGGCCTTTAGGGGGTTGGCAATGAGTCCTTATCGCCGCCCTCAACTCAATCAGTTGATGATATGACCCTCGAGCCAAAGTGCTTTATGACAACTTGGCTACTTCCATTGGTCGGTATGTAAGTCATCTCTTACGTAAACAGAGAATTTCGTTACCGGTGGTATGAGCGGTGCTTCAAGACGAAGTTCCGGGCCGCTCATCCCCTTTCCGGAAATTTTTTGAAATATTAGAAAAGATGGCACTAGTACTATATTGATAGCACTTGCTATTTAGGCCAGTAGTTATGGGGAGTTGGTGAGAGAGGATAGTTTTGTGCCACTACCGTTAAAAAAAAGTGGTGCCACTACGAAAAAAACCGACGAGTGTCGAGTGAAGAAATTGTTAGAGATGTGTCTTGATATTTTTTGACGTCAAATAAATGACGATTGGTGGGGTGAAATGCAGGCAAAAAATGTGGGAGCTGGCTTGCCTGCGATAGCGGTGTATCAGCGACATGTGAGTCGGCTGACCCTCCGCTATCGCAGGCAAGCCAGCTCCCACAGTTGATGTTGGTGGCTGTACAGGCCTTATTCCGGTGCGTGATCGCGCAAAAACACCAGGTTATCAGGCTTGGACTGCTCCGCATTGAAGCGATAGCCCTGTACATCGAACTGCTTGAGCTGGGCCGGATCGTTGATGCGTTCTTCAATCACAAACCGGCTCATCATGCCCCGAGCTTTTTTCGCGTAGAAGCTGATGATCTTGTACTGGCCGTTCTTCAGGTCCTTGAACTCGGTATTGATGATCCGCGCGTTCAAGGCCGTGCGCTTGACCGCCGAAAAATACTCATTGGACGCCAGGTTGAGCAGCACATCGTCGCCTTGCTCGGCCAGGGCTTCATTCAACCATTCGCTGATGCGTGTGCCCCAGAACGCGTAAAGGTCCTTGCCGCGGGCGTTGGCCAGCTTGGTGCCCATCTCCAGGCGATACGGCATCATCAGGTCCAGCGGGCGCAGCAGGCCGTAGAGGCCCGAGAGCATACGCAGATGGTCCTGGGCATAGCTGAAATCGGCCTCGCTGAAAGTCTCGGCATTCAGGCCGGTATACACATCGCCCTTGAACGCCAGCAGCGCCTGCTTGGCGTTGGCCGGAGTGAAGGCCGGCGTCCAGCTGCCGAAACGCGCAGCGTTGAGGCCACCGATCTTGTCGGAGACGTGCATCAGCTCACTGATTTGCGCCGGGCTCAGTTCGCGCAGTTGCTCGATCAGTTCCTGGGAGTGGTCCAGGTACTGCGGCTGGGTGAAGCGCGCAGTGACCGGCTTGGACTCGAAGTCGAGGGTTTTGGCGGGGGAAATCACCATCAGCATGAAGTTGGCTCCTGGAATCGTGGGGGGATTCTAGGGGGTTGGAGCGTTCGACTCCACCTATCAAGCCGATAGGCCCCGGTTTTTGTAGGAGCGAGCTTGCTCGCGAAAGTCGTCAACGAGAATGCTGGCAGACTGAATAGACGCGGTGCCCGGACGTTTTTCGCGAGCGAGCTCGCTCCTACACAAAAAGGGCGGACCAGTCCGCTATGATGGGCGGTAACTCTGTAGAGGGAGACCTCGTGTGCGATTAGCGCTTTTATTGTCCGCTTGCCTGCTGTGCCTGAATGCCCAGGCCGCGCCGGTGGATGTCGCCAGCCTGGACCGTGGTACCTGGCCGGAAAAACTCGCCAGCCCGGCGCTGTTCGATGTGGCTTCGCGTGCGGAGATCCTGATGTTCGCCCACGGCCTGCTCGCCAGCGAAGCCCTGGACGACGCGGCGCTCAAGCAACGCCTGGGGCTGAAGAACATCAACCTGGCCGCCATCGGCGACCTGCGTCGCCAGCTCTGGCAACGGCTGTTGGAGAACTACACATTCGCCCAGCAGAGCTGCGAAGAAGACGCCTCGTTCTGCTACCTGGTGGAAAACATGGACGACCTGCGTGAGCAGGCCGGCAAATTCGAGGTCAGTGACAACTCTTTCTATATAGGCTGGGCCGCCCCCAGCCGGCACTTCCACGAACGCTATCTGGACGAGTTGTTGCGCAAGGCCGCGCTGTTTCCGCAGATCAGCAGTGAAGTGGCGCGCTTTGGCGATCATGAGCGCAACGGTGATGAACTCAATGACCGGATGTTTTTACTGACCTTCGACGGTGGCCCTGCACCTGTCAGCGGCAATACCGACTGGCTCACCGATTACCTGCGCAAGCAAAAGATGAACGCGACGTTCTTTGTCCTTGGCAGCAGCTTGCAAACCCGTGTGGAGCGCAGTTCCGCCGCCGATGTGCAGGCGCTGTACCAAGGGCAGTGCGTGGGGCTTCAGGGCTGGCAGTACCGCTCCCACAGCCATTGGGTCGACTGGCAAAGCTCCATCACCCGCAGTGCCGGGCTGGTACAGAACCTGATGCCGGAAAACTATGTGCCCTTGTTCCGCCCGCCGTATGGGCAGCGCCGCGCGGACAGCCAGGGCTTCTTCCAGCAACAGGGCCTGCAAGTGGCGTTATGGGACATCGACTCCCAGGACGAGCCGGGCAAGCTCAAGGCTGATGAGTCGGCGCAACGGGTGCTGACATTGATGCTGCTATGGCGCAAAGGCGTGATCGTGTTTCACGACACCCAGGACAAGGCGCGGGTGGGATTGCCGATGGTGTTGCAGGCTACGGCGCAGAGTGGCTTGGGTTGGCAGGAGTGTCGCGAGGCATTTCGATGAAGTGCCCGGCTTTGCTGGGGATGGGGTGTTTTCGGGGCGATTTGCTGCAACATTTCGATGCAGGCGGACTTCCGACTTTAACGGGGTACATGGCACTCGGCTAGTGCTATTCGTCATCCTGAAAAATAAACTTCAAAAAAGCGTCAAAGTGCTTTTTCCTGTCATGGGTTTTGCGGTATTACGAAGTCAGACCGCCGAAACCTGCAACACAGGTGGCGTCTTCCAAGACTCCGCATGTGGGCACTGCACTTGACGTCCCTCAGGTGCACTCGGTGGTCGAATCGAGGCGCAGCACCGCCCAGGTATTGCGTCGAATGGCTCCCACAAAGGTGACCGAGTATGGATGATCATGGACGTAACCCTTCTTCCGACCAGCCAATCCTTTATGTGCTTGATACCAACGTATTGATCCACGATCCAAACGCACTGCTGAACTTCGAAGAACACCACGTCGCCATCCCGATGATCGTGCTTGAGGAGCTCGACAAACTCAAAAGCGGCCACCACAGCGTTGCCGCCGAATGCCGCCAGGCCATCCGCCTGATCGACAAGACCCTGGGTGAAGCTTCGCCCGAGGACGTCGAGGTCGGCGTGCCCATCCAGCGTGGCAAGAGCGGGCCCAAGGGCTTGCTGTCGATCCTGATGAGCAAGCGCAGCGAGCCCAACAGCCTGCTGCCGGAAAACCTGAACGACAACAAAATCATCAACCAATTGATCGACCTGCACGCCCGCGACAAGGACCTGCGCGTGGTGCTGGTGACCAAAGACATCAATATGCGCCTCAAGGCACGAGCGTGTGGGATCGCTGCCGAGGACTACAGCACCGACCAACTGGTCGACGACGTGTCGATGTTGTCCCGTGGTTATCACATGATGACCGGCTCGTTCTGGGACCGTGTCAGCAAGGTCGAAACCCGTCAGGACCACGGCCGCACCTGGCACCAGGTACAGCTGATCGACAACCTGCCGGCCGTGCATATCAATGAGTTCATCGTCGACGAACAGGGCTTCGTGGGCTGGATCAAAGAGATCCAGGTCGACAAGCTGCTGATCCTCGACCTGCATCAGGAACCCCTGTTGCACCAGGAAGCCTGGGGCCTGAAACCGCGTGATATCTACCAGAGCCTGGCGCTGTATGCGCTACTCGATCCGGACATTCACCTGGTCAACCTGACGGGCGCCGCAGGTTCGGGGAAAACCATCCTCGCCCTGGCCGCCGCCATCGAACAGACCATGGTGACCAAACGCTATCGCCGCATCATCGCCACCCGCAGCGTGCAGGGCCTGGACCAGGAAATCGGTTTCCTGCCCGGTACCGAGGCGGAAAAAATGGAGCCGTGGCTGGGGGCGATTACCGACAACCTCGAAGCCTTGCACATGGATGACGAAAACACCCATGGCAGCGTCGACTACATCCTCAGCAAAGTGCCGTTGCAGTTCAAATCCCTCAACTACATCCGAGGTCGCAGCTTCCAGCAAAGCCTGATTCTGATTGATGAATGCCAGAACCTTACGCCGCACCAGATGAAAACCATCATCACCCGTGCCGGCGCCGGTTCCAAAGTGGTGTGCCTGGGCAACCTGGCGCAGATCGACACCCCTTACCTGTCCGCGACCAGCTCCGGGCTGACTTACCTGACGGAACGCTTCAAGGACTTCCCGAACGGCGTGCACATTGCGCTGCAAGGGGTACCGCGTTCGATTCTGGCTGAATACGCCGAGTCCCATCTGTAACTACGCTGAATCTGCTGCGAAAAACCTCGGATTTTTCACGAAATCCGGGGTTTTTGTTCTGTGCGAGATTTGCCTGCGTTAACGCGTCCTGGGTGCTTGTGGTCTCTGTAATCATTTTGTTACATTTTTTCTGCGGTAAAAACAATAACAACACTGCTTGACCCCGTCGGAATACCACCTCCTTGAGTCGACGAACGTTTAGAAAACCTGTCCAGGGTTTTCACCGTGACCCTGCGTATTACAAAGCCCGAAACACCGCTCATTGATGACGCACATATCCAAAGGGAAAGGAAAATGGACTTAGCAGGTAATCGCTTCACTGTGGCGCAACGCAATCGCACCCCTCGTTTCAAGACCATACCCCTTACATCCATAGCACTCGGCCTGGCCTTATGGCTGGGCCACGGCTCCATGGCCAATGCAGACGACAATCCTTACACCTCGCAGGTATTGGAATCGGCGTTCAGGAAAGCCGTCGCCTCATTCGGCCCTGATACCGCCGTGTACAAAAACCTCAGGTTTGCCTACGCGGATATCGTCGATCTCGCGGCCAAGGATTTCGCTGCCCAGTCCGGCAAGTTCGATTCGGCCCTCAAGCAAAACTACGAGCTGCAACCCGAAAACCTGACCATCGGCGCCATGCTCGGCGACACCCGACGGCCACTGGACTACGCTTCGCGCCTGGATTACTACCGCAGCCAGCTGTTCAACAACAGCGGCCGTTACACCACCAATATCCTCGACTTCTCCAAGGCTATTATCGCCAACTTGCCGGCCGCCAAGCCTTACACCTACGTCGAGCCGGGCGTGAGCAGCAACCTGAGCGGGCAATTGAACGCAGGCCAGTCCTGGGCTGGCGCAACCCGTGACTGGAGTGCCAACGCGCAAACCTGGAAGACGCCGGAGGCCCAGGTCAACTCCGGCCTGGACCGCACCAACGCGTATTACGCCTATGCCTTGGGCATCACCGGCAAGGGGGTCAATGTTGGCGTGCTGGACTCAGGCATCCTCACCGAACACTCCGAGTTCCAGGGCAAAAATGCCCAGGGCCAGGACCGGGTGCAGGCGGTGACCTCCACGGGCGAGTACTACGCCACCCATCCTCGCTACCGCCTTGAAGTGCCCAGCGGCGAGTTCAAGCAGGGTGAGCCTTTCAGTATTCCAGGGGAATACGACTCGGCGTTCAACGACGGGCATGGCACGGAAATGTCCGGGGTGCTGGCCGCCAGCCGCAACGGCACCGGTATGCACGGCATTGCCTTCGACGCCAATCTGTTTGTCGCCAACACCGGCGGCAGCGACAACGACCGCTACCTAGGCTCCAACGACCTCGACTACAACGCGTTCATGGCCAGCTACAACGCCCTGGCCGCGAAGGACGTGGCGATTGTCAACCAGAGCTGGGGGCAGAGCTCGCGCGATGATGTGGAGAACCACTTCGGTAACGTCGGCGACAGCGCCGCGCAAAACCTGCGTGACATGACCGCCGCCTATCGCCCGTTCTGGGACAAGGCTCATGCAGGGCACAAAACCTGGATGGACGCCATGGCCGACGCGGCCCGTCAGAACACCTTTATCCAGATCATCTCGGCGGGCAACGACAGCCACGGTGCCAACCCGTACACCAACGCGAACCTGCCGTTTTTCAAACCGGATATCGAAGGCAAGTTCCTTTCGATCACGGGCTATGACGAGACCAGCGCCCAGGTCTATAACCGCTGCGGTACGTCCAAGTGGTGGTGCGTGATGGGCGTGTCGGGCATTCCGTCTGCCGGCCCCGAGGGCGAAATCATCCCGAATGCCAACGGCACCTCGGCCGCCGCGCCGAGCGTCTCCGGGGCCTTGGCGCTAGTGATGCAACGCTTCCCCTATATGACGCCCAGCCAGGCGCGGGACGTGTTGCTGACCACCTCCAGCCTGCAAGCGCCGGATGGCCCGGACACGCCGGTTGGCGAACTGACCGGAGGCCGCACCTACGACAACCTGCAACCGGTGCACGATGCCGCGCCGGGTGTCCCGCAAGTACCAGGTGTGGTCAGTGGCTGGGGCTTGCCCAACCTGCAAAAAGCTATGCAAGGGCCGGGGCAGTTCCTCGGTGCGGTAGCAGTGGCGTTGCCCAGCGGTACCCGCGATATCTGGACCAACCCGATTTCCGATGAGGCCATTCGCGCCCGTCGCGTAGAAGACGCTGCCGAACAGGCGACCTGGGCCGCCACCAAGCAGCAAAAAGGCTGGCTCGACGGCCTGCCCGCCAATGCCTCGGCCGACGATCAGTTTGAATACGACATTGGTCATGCCCGGGAGCAGGCAACACTCACCCGCGGCCAGGACGTGCTCACTGGCAGCACCTACGTCGGTAGCCTGGTCAAGTCCGGGGATGGCGAGTTGGTGCTGGAAGGCCAGAACAGCTATTCGGGCAGTACCTGGGTACGCGGAGGCAAATTGTCGGTGGACGGCGCATTGACCTCTGCCGTGACGGTAGATAGCAGTGCCGTGGGCACCCGTAATGCCGATAACCGCGTGATGACCACACTGGGCGGCACCCTGGCCGGCAACGGCACGGTGGGCGCCTTGACCGTCAACAACGGCGGGCGAGTGGCCCCGGGGCATTCGATAGGCACGCTGCGCACCGGCGACGTCACATTCAACCCGGGTTCGGTGTATGCCGTCGAAGTCGGGGCCGATGGCCGCAGCGACCAGTTGCAGAGCAGCGGGGTGGCGACCCTCAATGGCGGTGTGGTGAGCGTGTCCCTGGAGAACAGCCCCAACCTGTTGACTGCCACCGAGGCGCGCAGCTTGCTGGGCCAGCAGTTCACCATCCTCAGCGCCAGCCAGGGTATCAATGGCCAGTTTGCGGCGTTCGCGCCCAACTACCTGTTCATTGGCACTGCGCTCAACTATCAACCGAACCAGTTGACCCTGGCGATAGCCCGCAACCAGACCACCTTCGCCAGTGTCGCGCAAACCCGCAATGAGCGAGCGGTGGCGACGGTGGCCGAGACATTGGGCGCTGGCAGCCCGGTCTACGAAAGCCTGTTGGCGTCTGATTCCGCCGCCCAGGCGCGGGAGGGCTTCAAGCAACTTTCAGGGCAATTGCATTCGGACGTGGCCGCAGCGCAAATGGCTGACAGCCGCTACCTGCGTGAAGCGGTCAACGCTCGCCTGCAACAGGCGCAGGCACTGGACTCCAGCGCGCAGATCGACAGCCGTGACAACGGCGGCTGGGTACAGCTACTCGGTGGACGCAACAACGTCAGTGGTGACAACAACGCCAGCGGTTACTCCTCGTCCACCAGCGGCGTACTGCTGGGCCTGGACACCGAGGTGAACGACGGCTGGCGCGTGGGCGCAGCCACCGGTTATACCCAAAGCCACCTCAACGGCCAGTCGGCGTCGGCGGACAGCGACAACTATCACCTGTCGGTCTATGGTGGCAAACGCTTTGAGGCGATTGCCCTGCGCCTGGGCGGTGCCAGCACCTGGCACCGCCTGGACACTTCGCGACGGGTGGCCTATGCCAATCAGTCGGACCATGCCAAGGCCGACTACAACGCGCGTACCGACCAAGTGTTTGCCGAGATCGGTTACACCCAATGGACCCTGCTTGAACCCTTCGCCAACCTCACGTACCTGAACTATCAAAGCGACTCGTTCAAGGAAAAAGGCGGTGCCGCAGCCCTGCATGCCAGCAAGCAAGGCCAGGACGCGACGCTCTCCACCCTGGGCGTGCGTGGCCACACTCAGTTGCCGCTCACGTCCACCTCGGCGGTGACCCTGCGCGGTGAGTTGGGTTGGGAGCATCAGTTTGGTGATACCGATCGTGAAGCTTCTCTGAAGTTTGCCGGCAGTGACACGGCCTTCGCCGTCAACAGCGTGCCTGTGGCCAGGGATGGCGCGGTGATCAAGGCCAGTGCGCAAATGGCGTTGACCAAGGACACCCTGGTGTCGTTGAACTACAGCGGCTTGCTCTCCAACCGGGGCAACAACAACGGGATCAATGCCGGGTTTAGCTTCCGGTTCTAACCTTGAATGTAGGAGCGAGCTTGCTCGCGAAAAACGTCAACGATAACGCGTGCACCCTGGGTAAACGCGGCGCCTGAGAGTTTTTCGCGAGCAAGCTCGCTCCTACGGGATGGGATAAACAGCCTTGCGCAAATTTTGACCCACAGGTTTACAATCGCTGCTCCTGATCAGGAGTATCCCTGTGCTGACTCATCTCGATTCCCAAGGTCGCGCCCATATGGTCGACGTCACCGAAAAAGCCGTGACGTTCCGTGAGGCGGTGGCCGAAGCGCGGGTGCGCATGTTGCCCGCCACTCTGCAAATGATTGTTGACGGCGCCCACCCCAAGGGCGACGTGTTTGCCGTGGCCCGGATTGCCGGGATTCAGGCGGCGAAAAAAACCAGCGACTTGATCCCCCTATGCCATCCGTTGATGCTGACCGGCGTCAAGGTGGAGCTGCGCGCCGACGGCGTGGACGCTGTGCTTATCCTCGCGCGCTGCAAGCTCTCCGGCCAGACCGGCGTTGAGATGGAAGCCCTGACCGCCGCCAGCGTCGCCGCCCTGACGATCTACGACATGTGCAAGGCGGTGGACCGCGGCATGACCATTGAGAGTATTCGCCTGCTGGAAAAGCTGGGCGGTAAAAGCGGGCATTTCAAGGCGGATGAACAATGAGTATCAACGTACTGTTTTTTGCGCGCTACGCCGAAGCGGTGGGTTTCGACTCGCTGGAGATGGAAGGTGAGTTTGCCAGTGTTGATGCCGTGCGCCTCGCGCTGGCTGCTGACCCGGAATTCGCCGTGCTCAACGAAGCGAGCCTGATGTGTGCGCGCAACGAGGAGTTGTGCAGCCTGGACGAGCCGGTGCAAGCCGGCGATGAAGTCGCCTTCTTCCCACCCGTGACCGGAGGCTGACCATGGCCATTCGTGTGCAGGTCGAAGCCTTTGATCCCGGTGCCGAAGTCAACGCCATGCACGCGGCCAACGTGGGCGTGGGCGCGGTGGTGAGCTTTGTCGGCTATGTACGCGACTTCAATGACGGGCGCGAGGTGTCGGGGATGTTTTTGGAACACTACCCCGGCATGACCGAAAAGGCCCTGGGCAAGATCGCTGTGGAAGCCGAGCAGCGTTGGCCGTTGCTCAAGCTGGAGGTGCTGCACCGTATCGGCGCGCTGGAGCCGGGCGAGCCGATTGTGTTTGTCGGCGCGGCCAGTGCGCATCGGCAGGCAGCGTTTGATGCCTGTGCATTTGTGATGGATTACTTGAAGACGCGGGCGCCGTTCTGGAAGAAGGAAAACACCAGTGAGGGGCCGCGTTGGGTAGAAGGGCGCAGCAGTGACCACGCCGCAGCGGATCGCTGGAAGTAGCCAGCCAGACGCTGAAACCCATGTGGGAGCTGGCTTGCCTGCGATAGCATCACCTCGGAGTGACTGAAAAACCGAGGTGTCTGCATCGCAGGCAAGCCAGCTCCCACACAAGCCCGCTCCCACATTTTTTACCGCATTTCAGCTCAAGGGCGTTTGCGTTCTACAGCGCGCAACAAATGCGTCGGCGGCGTTTCACAGCTGATCTTGCGCCCCAGCAACGCCTCGATGGACGGCAACTGGTACGAGTCATCCTCGCCCGCAAAGCTGATGGACACACCCGCAGCCCCAGCACGCCCGGTACGGCCGATGCGGTGCACGTAGTCGTCCGGTACTTCCGGCAGGGTGAAGTTGATCACGTGGCTGATGCCGTCGATATGAATACCGCGACCGGCTACATCGGTAGCCACCAGCACGCGGATCTTGCCTTCACGGAAGCCTTCCAGGGTCTTGATGCGCTTGTGCTGCGGCACATCACCCGACAGTTGCGCAGCGTTGACGCCGTCGCGCACCAGGCGCTCTTCAATGCGGCGCACTTCGTCCTTGCGGTTGGCGAATACCATCACGCGCTCCCAACCGTTGTCGTTGACCAGGTTGTAGAGCAGCTTGTACTTGTCGGCACCGGCGACGGCGTAGATATGCTGCTCGACGTTTTCGCTGGCAACGTTGAGTGCTTCGATCTCGACGATGGATGGGTCGGTGGTCCACTGCTTGGCGAGGTTCATCACGTCTTCGGTGAAAGTCGCGGAGAACAGCAGGGTCTGGCGCTCGGTTTTCGGCGGCGTCTGACGAATGATCTGGCGTACTTGCGGGATAAAGCCCATGTCGAGCATGCGGTCGGCTTCGTCCAGCACCATCACTTCGACCATGTCCAGGTGCACGTCGCCACGCTGATTGAAGTCGAGCAGGCGGCCCGGGGTGGCGACGAGGATGTCGCAATGACGGGCTTCGAGGTGCTTGAGTTGCTTGTCGAAGTCCATGCCGCCCACAAACGTCATGACGTTGAGGCCGGTGTACTTGGTCAGGTCGGCGGCGTCCTTGGCGATCTGCACCACCAGCTCCCGGGTCGGGGCGATGATCAGCGCGCGCGGTTCACCCATGTAGCGTTCCTTGGGCGGCGGCGTTTGCAACAACTGGGTGATGATCGAGATCAGGAACGCGGCGGTCTTGCCGGTGCCGGTCTGGGCACGGCCGATGGCGTCTTTGCCCGCGAGGGTGAAGCCCAGCACTTGTGCCTGGATGGGCGTGCAGTACGGGAAACCCAGGTCCTGGATGGCGTGCATCAGTTCCGGGGCCAGTTTGAAATCGTGGAAGCGGGTTTTGCCTTCCTGGGGTTCGACGACGAAGTCTTCGAGTTTCCAGGGGGTCACGGGCGGTTTGGGCGCACGTTCGCGACGGGGCTTGGCCACAGGCGCCGGGGCGGGTGCGGCAGGCTTTACCTGTTCAGGCGGCGTCACCGTGGTTTTGTTCGGTGAGGCGGCGGGCGCGTTCCGGCCGGGCTGTTGACCGTCATTGCGGTTGCCGGGCTTGGGGGCAGGAGCACTGGGAACAGGCGCGAGCGGCTCAGCCTCGCTTTTGCCGAACATCTTCTTGAGTGCTTTGAGCACGGTCATCTCATTAATTGATTAAGGAATGTACGCCGGCCAGTGTAATGCAAGAATCGGGCGCGGCGTAGTGCGTCTGTCATACGGCTACATAAACACGGGATTCAGCGCAGGCGTTCAGTCAGCCAGGTGCCTATATCGTGTATCTCTTGGGGTAACACTTCGTGGCCCATTGGGTATTCCTGCCATGTCACGGTGACACCACGGTCCTTCAAATGCTCGTAGGCGCTGCGGCCCATGGCGTTCTGCACCACATCGTCGTACTGGCCATGCAGGCAGAGCGTGGGAATGCGTTGCTGGCTGGCGGATAATTCCAGGACATTATCGAAGGTTGGCGCATAGGTGGAGAGGGCGATCACACCGCCCAAAGGCCCCTCCCATTTCTTGAACGCGGTGTGGAAAACCACCGCGCCACCTTGAGAAAAACCGGCGAGGAAAATTCGCGAGGTGTCTATTCCGGTTCTCTGTTGCGCCTCAATCAGGTCTGTGACCATTTTTGCCGACGCTTCCAGTTCTTCCAGGCTGATCGAACGGGCCGGGCTCATGGCCTTGATGTCGTACCAGCTCGGCATCTCGTAGCCACCGTTAATCGTCACCGGACGCGTGGGCGCCTGGGGCAAAACGAAGCGGGTGGTCAGCAGGGTTTCCTGCAGGGCTTCGGCCACCGGCAGGAAGTCGTAGCGATCGGCGCCCAGGCCATGCAACCAGATAACGCAGGCGTCTGCGGGCTTGGCGGGCTGAAGAATCAAGGGTTCGGTCATGTCTGCTCCATAGATGTGCGGGCGCTCCGATGAGGTGCGTCGGAACGGTGCGCGACAGGTTGATCTGTTAAGAGAATGTCGCAAGGTTGAATCTTTTGCCATCGAAGCGCAGTTACAGCCACTCGGCCAAGACTCTGGTACGCGCCTTGCTATGTGTAGCTCGATGTCAGAACTCTCCCAGGGCGGTAACACTATCAGTGACTGCCGCTCGTGGGAAAGCAACTGGAATTACCGCAAAAACCTCATGCTGCTTGGCCCCAAAAAAAACCAACACGGGTCGATATCGCCTCATAAGGGTGCGCTGAGGTTGGAGCTCCGACACAACAAGAGCAATTGGAGGTTTGTAATGAAGGTATTGAAATCCACCCTGGCCATCGTCTCTGCGGCGGCTGTACTGGGTGTCAGTGGTTTTGCCCAGGCGGGCGCCACCCTGGACGCCGTGCAGAAGAAAGGCTTTGTGCAGTGCGGTGTGAGTGACGGCCTGCCGGGTTTCTCGGTGCCGGATGCCAGCGGCAAGATCCTCGGGATCGACGCTGACTATTGCCGCGCTGTGGCGGCTGCCGTATTTGGCGATGCCACCAAGGTCAAGTTCAGCCAGTTGAACGCCAAGGAGCGTTTCACCGCGCTTCAGTCAGGCGAAGTCGACATCCTGTCGCGCAACACCACCATGACCAGCTCCCGCGATGCGGGCATGGGCCTGAAATTCCCGGGCTTCATTACCTACTACGACGGCATCGGCTTTCTGGTGAACAACAAGCTGGGCGTCAAGAGCGCCAAGGAACTGGACGGTGCGACCATCTGCATCCAGGCCGGAACCACCACCGAGCTGAACGTTTCCGACTATTTCCGCGCCAACAACCTCAAATACACCCCGATCACCTTCGACACCTCCGATGAAAGCGCCAAGTCGCTGGAGTCCGGGCGTTGCGACGTGCTGACGTCCGACAAATCCCAGCTGTTCGCCCAGCGCAGCAAGCTGGCTTCGCCGAAAGACTACGTGGTGCTGCCGGAAACCATTTCCAAGGAGCCCCTGGGCCCGGTCGTGCGTAACGGTGATGATGAGTGGCTGGCCATCGTGCGCTGGGTGGGCTACGCCATGCTCAACGCTGAAGAGGCCGGTGTGACCTCCAAGAACGTCGAAGCTGAAGCCAAGGCCACCAAGAACCCGGACGTTGCGCGTCTGCTCGGTGCCGACGGCGAATACGGTAAAGACCTGAAAGTGAAGAAGGACTGGGTGGTACAGATCGTCAAGCAAGTGGGTAACTACGGCGAGATGTTCGAGCGCAACCTGGGCAAGAGCACGCCGCTGGAAATCGACCGTGGCCTGAACGCCCTGTGGAACAACGGCGGCATTCAATACGCACCCCCTGTGCGCTGATCGCTGATGGTTCTGTCACCCGGTAGGCCAACTGCCGGGTGATGTTCTGTTCCATTATTTTCGGGGCACTTCATGCAAAATCAAATCGGCGCACCCAAGCAGAAGCTCAGCTTCAGCGACCCCAAAGTGCGTGCGTGGCTGTTCCAGATCATCACGATCGTGGCGGTGGTCTCGCTGGGCTGGTACCTGTTCCATAACACCCAGACCAACCTGCAACACCGGGGCATCACCTCGGGTTTCGACTTTCTTGAGCGCAGTGCCGGTTTCGGCATCGCGCAGCACTTGATCGACTACACCGAATCGGACAGCTATGCCCGGGTGTTTGTCATCGGCCTGCTCAACACTTTGCTGGTGACCGTCATCGGTGTGGTGCTGGCAACCCTGCTCGGCTTCATCATCGGCGTGGCACGCTTGTCGCCCAACTGGATGATCAACAAGCTGGCGACCGTGTACGTGGAGGTATTCCGCAACATTCCGCCGCTGTTGCAAATCCTGTTCTGGTACTTCGCGGTGTTCCTGACCATGCCAGGGCCGCGCAACAGCCATAACTTCGGTGACACCTTCTTTGTCAGCAGCCGTGGCTTGAACATGCCGGCAGCGCTGGCGTCCGACGGGTTCTGGCCGTTTGTCACCAGCCTGGTGGTCGCTATCGTTGCCATCGTGCTGATGACCCGCTGGGCCAACAAGCGCTTTGAAGCGACGGGGGTTCCTTTCCATAAATTCTGGGCGGGCCTGGCGCTGCTGGTGGTGATCCCGGCGTTGTGCGTGTTGATCTTCGGTACGCCATTGCATTGGGAAATGCCCAAGCTTGCGGGCTTCAACTTTGTCGGTGGCTGGGTACTGATCCCAGAGTTGTTGGCGTTGACCTTGGCGCTGACGGTGTACACGGCGGCATTTATTGCCGAGATCGTGCGCTCGGGCATCAAGTCCGTCAGCCATGGCCAGACCGAAGCGGCACGTTCACTGGGCCTGCGCCCGGGGCCGACGCTGCGCAAGGTCATCATCCCGCAAGCGTTGCGCGTGATCATTCCGCCGCTGACCAGCCAATACTTGAACCTGGCGAAAAACTCGTCGTTGGCCGCCGGTATCGGTTATCCGGAAATGGTTTCGCTGTTTGCCGGCACGGTGCTCAACCAGACCGGCCAAGCCATTGAAGTCATTGCCATCACCATGAGCGTGTACCTGGCGATCAGCATCAGCATTTCTCTGCTGATGAACTGGTACAACAAGCGCATTGCGCTGATCGAGCGGTGAGGACACACCCATGACTACGCATACGTTCAAACCTGATATGCCGCCGCCGAGCAAAGTCTTCGGGCCGGTGGCCTGGATGCGCGCCAACTTGTTCTCGAGCTGGCTCAATACACTGCTGACCCTGCTGGCGATCTACCTGGTGTACCTGGTGGTGCCACCGATCCTGCACTGGGCCATCCTCGATGCCAACTGGGTGGGCACCACCCGCGCCGACTGCACCAAGGAGGGCGCCTGTTGGGTATTTATCCAACAGCGCTTCGGGCAGTTCATGTATGGCTATTACCCCGTCGACCTGCGCTGGCGCGTGGACATGACGGTATGGCTGGCCATCGTGGGCGTGGCGCCGTTGTTCATCTCGCGTTTCCCACGCAAGGCGATCTATGGCCTGGGCTTTTTGGTGCTGTACCCGATCATTGCCTACTGCTTGCTGCATGGCGGCGTGTTCGGGCTGAGCAACGTGGCGACCAGCCAATGGGGCGGCTTGATGCTGACCCTGGTTATCGCCACGGTGGGCATCGCCGGCGCCTTGCCGCTGGGCATTGTGCTGGCGCTGGGGCGGCGTTCGAACATGCCGGCCATTCGGGTGGTCTGCGTGACCTTCATCGAGTTCTGGCGCGGCGTGCCGTTGATCACCGTGCTGTTCATGTCTTCGGTGATGCTGCCGCTGTTCCTGCCTGAAGGCATGAACTTCGACAAGCTGCTGCGGGCGCTGATCGGTGTGATCCTGTTCCAGTCGGCCTATGTGGCCGAAGTGGTGCGCGGTGGTTTGCAGGCGATTCCCAAGGGCCAATACGAAGCCGCTGCGGCGATGGGTCTGGGCTACTGGCGCAGCATGGGCCTGGTGATCCTGCCGCAAGCCTTGAAGATGGTGATCCCTGGGATCGTCAACACCTTCATTGCCCTGTTCAAGGACACCAGCCTTGTGATCATCATCGGCCTGTTCGACCTGCTCAACAGCGTCAAGCAAGCCGCCGCCGACCCAAAATGGCTGGGCATGGCTACCGAAGGCTATGTGTTCGCCGCCCTGGTGTTCTGGATTTTCTGTTTTGGTATGTCGCGCTATTCCATGCATCTGGAACGCAAGCTCGACACTGGCCACAAGCGTTAGGAGTTTTTTGATGAGCGAAGCAATCAAACAGCCTGTGAGCCCTGAAGGCATTATCCAGATGCAGGGCGTCAACAAGTGGTACGGCCAGTTCCACGTGTTGAAAGACATCAACCTCAACGTCAAGCAGGGCGAGCGTATCGTGCTGTGCGGCCCGTCGGGCTCGGGCAAGTCCACCACCATCCGCTGCCTCAACCGCCTGGAAGAGCACCAGCAAGGCCGCATTGTGGTCGATGGTGTGGAACTGACCAATGACCTCAAGCAGATCGAAGCGATCCGCCGCGAAGTCGGTATGGTGTTCCAGCACTTCAATCTGTTCCCGCATTTGACCATCCTGCAAAACTGCACGCTGGCGCCGATGTGGGTGCGCAAGATGCCCAAGCGCAAGGCCGAGGAAATTGCCATGCACTACCTGGAGCGTGTGCGCATTCCGGAGCAGGCCCACAAGTTTCCCGGGCAGCTTTCAGGTGGTCAGCAACAGCGTGTGGCGATTGCCCGCGCGCTGTGCATGAAGCCCAAAATCATGTTGTTCGATGAGCCGACATCGGCGCTGGACCCGGAGATGGTCAAAGAGGTACTGGACACCATGATCGGCCTGGCCGAAGACGGCATGACCATGTTGTGCGTGACCCACGAAATGGGCTTTGCCCGCACAGTGGCCAATCGCGTGATCTTCATGGACAAGGGCGAGATCGTCGAGCAGGCGGCGCCGAATGACTTCTTTGATAACCCGCAGAATGAGCGGACCAAGTTGTTCTTGAGCCAGATATTGCATTGATCGACGTTTGAAAAAATAAACCCGGCCTGGTGCCTAATGCCAGTCAGTTAAGAGCTAGAGCAGACAACCAGTGACTTGTGGCGAGGGAGCTTGCTCCCGCTGGACTGCGTAGCAGTCCCATTTTGGGGGCCGCTTCGCGCCCCAGCGGGAGCAAGCTCCCTCGCCACAGTTACCGATTCTGTCTTAACTGACTGGCATTAGCCTGGTGCCGGGTTTATTTTTGCCTGTTGGTCTGTTCAGGATGCTTGTGCCGCACGTTGTTGCTCATCTTTTTCTATGAGCAGGCGATTGAGGTCTTCTCCGACATTGAGCGCCTCGATCTCGGCCAGCAGATGCGGATGCTTATCCAGTAGGCGCATGAGTGTAAACAATGGTTCAGGAGGGAAAACCTCAGCCCTTTCGTAGCGAGAAAATGAGTTTTGCCCGCGCACAGTCAACAGCTTCACTGCCTCCTTCTGAGTGAGGTGCAGTTTGCGACGGATTCGCTTCATTTCAGCCGCGATGACTTTTCTGCCATCAATCAATAATTGGTCACTGGCATCGGAATAACGCTCTGCGCTGTCATCGTCATGATCGAATTCGATTTCCTTGCAAACCTGGCATTCCCAGCCCGCGATGTTTGGAATGTCGCGCATCATGCCGCGTGTGTTGATGGTGAAGGTGCGACCTGCGAAATACTGCATTCCATCATGGGTTCCGCAATTCACGCATTGTTGGGTTTTCATAAGGTTTTCTCCTTGAAGGAGATTACGGGAGCTTCGCCGCCTGGGCGGTGAGTCACCTTGATGTAAATCTCCGTACCGTACATCTTGATCAGATAGACGTCCTGCCATATCCGGTGGTCTGCATAGGTTGTCATTGATTTGTACAACATTCGCGTTTCAAGGGCGCAGACCGCCAACCGCATCTGGCCGATGCTCAATTCAAGTTGACGAGCGCTCTCCCGCGCAGTTGCCGTAAAGGCTCTGTGGCCCAGCCGGATGACTTGCGCCTTTATCAAGGCCAGATCGTAATGAGGTGTGTACTTTTCCATAAGACACCTGAGTCTAATAATTACCCTCTGAGGGTAATTTTACCAATCGAAAATACTGCTCCTTTCCCTGCCTAAAAACCCTAGTGCGTTGCCTTTGTAGGCGACTCCTAATAGGCTGTAGGAAAATTCATCCCATGATTGGACGAAAGCGTAAAGCCCATGACAGACATCGCCCCGCTGATCAAACGCTCTCTGGTTGACCAGGCGCTGGAACAACTGCGTCTGCGCATTGCCCAGGGTGCGTGGGCCGTTGGCGAACGCCTGCCCACCGAGCCCGAACTGTGCGCCGAACTGGGGATCAGCCGTAACACCGTGCGTGAAGCCATGCGCGTGTTGGCATTCTCCGGGTTGATCGAAATTCGCCAGGGCGACGGCAGTTATCTGCGCTCGATGACCGACCCGTTGGGCACGATGCGTGCGTTGTCTCATTGCACCCTGGGGCAGGCGCAGGAGACGCGGCAGATTCTGGAAGTGGAAGCCATCGGCCTTGCTGCGCAACGCCGTACTGCAAGTGACCTGCGAGCATTGCGCACAGCGCTGGATGCCAGCGCCGCGCTGTATCAGGGCGACCTCGAGGCCTATATCAGCGCCGACCTGGCGTTTCACCAACGTTTGGTGGACGCCGCACACAACCCGGCCTTGAGCGAGCTGTATCAGTATTTCTCCGCTATCGTCGGCGCGCAGTTGCGCCAGACCCTGAACCTTTCACCGCGTCGCCAGGCCGTGTTCGACTTGCACGTTGCCCTGCTTGACGCCGTGGAACAGCAAGACCCCGAACGTGCCAAATCCCTCTGCCGGCAGTTGATCAATGAACCCTGAAACCCAACACACACCCGAACTTGAAGAGTTGTTGATTGACGCCGAGGCCGATGATGACGTGGTGCAACACAACCACCCGCTGGTGAGCCGGCCCTGGTTGCTTTTGCTGGGCCTGATCCTGGTGGCGCTCAACTTGCGCCCGGCCTTGTCGAGCCTGTCGCCGCTGTTGGCCGACGTCTCCAGCAGCCTGGGCCTGTCGGCGGCCCAAGCCGGTTTACTGACCACCCTGCCGGTGTTGTGCCTGGGCCTGTTCGCGCCCATGGCGCCGATCCTGGCCCGACGCTTTGGGGCTGAGCGGGTGGTGTTCGGC
Source organism: Pseudomonas sp. MF6767 (assembly GCF_016405475.1). NCBI lineage: Bacteria > Pseudomonadati > Pseudomonadota > Gammaproteobacteria > Pseudomonadales > Pseudomonadaceae > Pseudomonas > Pseudomonas sp. MF6767. The sequence goes on from NZ_JAEKCY010000003.1 coordinate 37,955, forward strand.
ATCTTGCTGACCCTGGCTGGCGGGATCATCCTGCGCAGTTCATTCGGGGAAGTGGGCCTGTTTGCCGGCAGCCTGATCGCCGGCGCCAGCATTGGCATCATCGGCGTATTGCTGCCGGGTATCGTCAAGCGCGACTTCGCCGCACGCGCGGGCGCCATGACCGGCGTCTACACCATGGCCCTGTGCCTGGGCGCCGCATTGGCGGCAGGGGCCACGGTACCCTTGAGTCATTACTTCGGCGACAGTTGGCCCCTTGGTCTGGGGTTCTGGATTCTGCCAGCGCTGTTGGCGGCGTTGTTCTGGTTGCCGCAAGTCGGGCAGAAGCACGGCGCACACCGCGTCGCTTACCGTGTGAAGGGGCTACTGCGTGACCCGTTGGCCTGGCAAGTGACCTTGTACATGGGCCTGCAATCGTCCCTGGCCTACATCGTGTTCGGCTGGTTGCCGTCGATCCTGATCGGCCGTGGCCTGAGTGCCACAGAGGCGGGATTGGCGTTGTCCGGCTCGATCATTGTGCAGTTGTTCAGTTCCCTGGCCGCGCCATGGCTGGCTACCCGTGGCAAGGACCAGCGCCTGGCGATCGTGGTGGTGATGCTGCTGACCCTCGGCGGCCTGTTCGGCTGCCTGTATGCGCCGCTGGACGGTTTGTGGGGTTGGGCGATTCTGCTCGGTCTGGGGCAGGGCGGTACCTTCAGCCTGGCGCTGACCTTGATTGTGCTGCGCTCGCGTGACGCTCACGTAGCCGCCAACCTGTCGAGCATGGCCCAGGGGATCGGTTATACCCTGGCGTCCCTTGGCCCTTTCGCTGTGGGCGTGGTGCATGACTGGACCAGCGGCTGGACGGCCATCGGCTGGATCTTCGCAGTGATCGGCCTCGGCGCCATCGTGGCGGGCCTGGGCGCCGGACGTGCGCGCTACGTGCGCGTCACCTTTGAGAAGGTCTAGAGATAAACCACTTCCAGCGTGGCCGAACCGTCAATCGGGGTTTGCGTGCTCAAGTCCAGATTCTTGCGAGCATTGATCACGGTCTGCACCGTGACGTGGCTGCCTATTATGCCAATGGCGGTGGGGCCGCTGACGCTGCCCTCGATCGACGTAAAACCCAGGTAGCTCCTGGAACCGATGTCGATGGGGTTGAGGTTGGACGTGCGCCATGCCAGCCCCCCGGTGGTGGATTCGGTGCCGTAGAGCTGCCCGTTGTTGCTGGCCTGGGTCTGCCGAGGATCGAAGGTCATGGAGTAGACGCCCAGGGGCGTGCCGTTGCTGTCGAAACCCAGCCCGTAGTAAATCTCGCTTTCGACCAGGGTCGAGTCGCCGCGGTTGTCTTGCATGCGCAGGGCATAACGTACCGGGCCGGTACACGCCATGCCGAAGAACAGAGTCTTGGCGGGAAGACGGGTGCGGGTTTCCAGGTTCAAGTCTTGTTGAGATATTTTGCCGTAGTCAATCAGGCCGCCGTTTGACAGTTGCGGCAGGCACGCGGCGGGCGTGACCAGCCCCTGGACGCTGAGGTCCACCGTCGAGGCCGCCAGCGCCGCCTGAGTGCTGGTCAATAATAGAAGGCTGCAAAGGGCAGGAATTTTCATGGTACGCACTCCTACAAGTAAATGATTTCGAGGGTGCCGGACCCATTGATACGCACGACATCGCGCAGATCCAGCGATTGGATGGGGGCCAGGTACGTCTTGATGCGCATCGTGCCGGTCAGGACCTGTATGGCGAGCGGGCCCGTAGTCACGCCGGTCTTGTCGGTAAAGCCCATGAGGCTGTTGGCAGCCATGGGGATCTGCCGCGCAGTGGAACTGCTCCAGGCTGCGCCATTGCTGGTGGAGTCGGTGCGGTACAGCGTGGATAAGCTGTCGGCGCTGAATTCCGCTGGGTCGACCGTCAGGTAGAAACGTCCGATTTTGTTGTTGCTGGCGTCCAGGTCCAGGCCATAGGCCGTTTCATCGGTGCCGCCGGTGGCTGAGCCATCGCGATTGTCTTTCATACGCAGGCCGAAGCGGGCCGGAGCATCGCAGGTCACGCTCAGGCGCACGGTGCGCGTCGGTAGCGGTGTTTCGTGGGTGGCACTCAGATCCTTGGCGTACAGCGTGCCGTAGTCCACGACGCCCTGGTCCGACAGTGTCGGTTGGCAGGCGGTCGGCGCGAAGTGGGCGCGCAACGTGAGGTCGCGGTAACGCCCGCTTGCGCTGTGGTACATCATCCCGCTGACTTCCCAGGTGGTGGCGTCGCGCACCTGGGTGGCGGCCGGGTCGGCCCAGGCGCGCAGAGTCAACTGCAACGCCAGGGTTTTCCCCTGCAATACCGTGCCTTGGTGCAGCGGCGCGATGCCATGGTCGGGCCGCCATTCCAGTACGCTGGCGCTGCTCACCGGCGCCTGGCCTGCGCCGGGCAACAAGCCCAGTTCCACCGCCCGACCGTCGAGTACGGCGTTGCCGACCTCGATGGCGTAGCTGCCGTTGGGAGTGAATTGCAGGCGTTGCGCGGAGGCGGCGGTGCCGCGATAAAACAGGCTCAGGTCCTGGGCCTGTGGGCAGGTGAACGTCAGGCTCAAACGGCGCTCGCCGAGCAGGCGTTGCGGCGCGCTGTCGCTTTGCGCCAGGCGACTCATCAAGCCCAAATCCACCAGCGGCTCGCTGAGGTTGAATTGGCATTCCTCAAAGGCTTGAGCGGTGCCGGCAAATGCGAGCAATAACCCCAGGCTCACGTAGCGCAAACAGATTGCAGGGTGCATGGCAGTAGTCCTCATGGTGTGTGGCAACGAGCAGGTGCGGTTTCGAAATACACCGTGGGGTCGGCTTTTGCCGGCAGTTGGTAGCGCAATTCACAGCGTTTGCCTTGCGAGGTGGTGATCCACAGCGCTCCTTGGTCCAGCACATTGGGCAGGAACACCTGGCTGGCGTCCTGCACCAAGGTGATGAACTCACCTGTGTTCGTCGTAACGGACGCTCCCACGGGCATGGGGTTTCCCTGATCGTCGCTGACGGTGAGCAGCATGCGGCGGGTCAGGCCCACGCCGAACTCGACCCGATCGACAGCGCCACGCCCGGCCGAGATCATGGCCAGGCCATTGTTGATGTCGGCGTTGCGCGGTAGAGAGCGGGTCTGCACTTCCACTGGGCTGCGCCCGTAGGCGGCCACCTGCGACACCACGGCCTGGCCTTGCCAGTCGGTCCATACCGGGCCACTGGGGGTGCTGAGTTTGATGCCGCTCATGTCGCCGACGGAAACCAGAGCGAAGGTGTCGCGCACCGGGTAGGGGGTAAATGTCATACCGTCGCCATGCACGACCACACCGCCGCGGGCGCCGCCCTGGTAGCTAGAACGCTCGGCATCGGAGCGGCTGTAGCTCAAGTCGAGTTGGGTATAGCGTGGTAATGCCGAAATGCCCACGCTGGTTTCCACCTCATGGTCACTGCTGTCGTGTTCGGCGCTGACGCGGTAGCTCAATTGGTCGTCAAGCTGTTCGGTCAGGCCCAGACCGGTACGGTTTTGGCCGCCGGAGTTGCGCACCCAACTGCGCAGCCGGCGGCTTTCGCCCAACGGCACGCTGACAGTGAGGTAGACCGCGTTGTCCTGTTGCTGGCGTCCGCCCATCTGCCACTCGGCGCTGGCCGATAACGAGACTGCGCCAATGCTCGTGCCCCACGCTGCGAGCGCGCGGCTGCTGCTGTTGCCCTCGAAGGTACTCGAACGTGAAACGCCGGCGCTGAATGCGCCCAGCTGCGGATGTGACCACCCCAGGTTGATACTTTGTTGATCGCGATAGCGTGAGTTGCGCTGACTGCCGTCGCGCTCGTAGGTGCTTTCCTCCAGTTCGCGGTAGCCGCTGCTGCGCCAGGAGTTGGCGGCGCTGAACGACCATCGCTCGCTCAGGCGCTGTGACCAGGAAAGATCAGTCTGCACGCCCGAGACTTTTTCCCACGACTGGGTGTTGGACAATTGGGCGGACACCTGGATCTGACTGTCCAGCCACGGCAGCCAGCCCAGGCTGGCGCCCGCCGAGCGATACTCGCCGGTCGCCAGCACGCCACTGCCCAGGGTCAGTTGCGGATGCAAGTTCCCGGTCCAACCGGCGCTGACCACCCACGGCGCCTCTGCCTCGGCCCCGCCGACGTTACGTACGCGCCCCGCTGCGACCGAATAGCCGGGTGCAGGCAGGCCGAGACCGAGCATGGCGGCGGGTACGGTGAAACGTCGTTCCCCGCCGACACTTTCCTTGACCGTGACTTCGACGTCCGAGCGCGTATTCAGGCGACGTACATCGTTCAGCACAAACGGCCCGGCAGGCACCACGGTGGAGTGAATCAGCGCGCCGTTCTGGCGCACTTCTACCTGTGCCGGGCTGTTGGCGATCCCCTGGATTTGCGCGCTCTGGCCTTGCTCCTGAAGGGCGTGCTCGGTCAGCACCTGGACGCCGGTGATTTGTGCGCCGGACAACACCGGGTTATAGAGGTTGATCTGCCCGGCCTGCAGCACTGCCTGATGGCTGGCGAAGGTCCGTTGCGCGTAGGCCTCCAAGTGGGTGCTGCGCGATAAGCCATCCTGCCAGGTCTGCACTTGGCGGCTGCGCACGATCCAGTCGCCGGCGTTGAAGCCGACTTCGGTGTTGGCTGAACCAAACCGGCTGGCGTCTTCGCCAAAGCGGTTGTAGAACCCGCTCAGGTCGTAGTTGAGCATCCCGGCAAACCCGCCGGTCTGGTAGCCCGAGATGTCCTGTTGCACGGGGCGCAGTGCTTCGGTGGGCACGACCAGTGCCAACGTCAGTGTCGACGGGTCCGGTTCCACCAGACTTTGCGGATACCGCACGAGCAAATCCTGACAACCCACGGGTTCAGCGGGTATCACCAGGTTGGCGGCGTCCAGCAACGCACGATCCAGGCAGGGGTTGCCCTGTTGATCGAAACTGACCTCCAGGCGTCCCCGGCGCAGGCCATTGACCCGCAGGTTGACGCTATGACGGCCGGCGGCAAAGCGCGGTGTTGCCAGCAGCAGGCTGGCCAACTGTGGATCGATGCCGCGCTGATGCAAGGTCTGGGCGTCGAAGCCTGCGGGGCTGGTGTCGTCGGCCCACGCCTTGTCCGGCATAAGCGCATACAGCAGCAACACCAGCGGCAAGGCTGGGCGAATGGGCACGGCTTCGCCGTCACGGTAACTCAATACTGTTTTCACGCAAGGTACTCGCTTAGTGAACGCACAGCCCTCATTGGGTTCGGGGCTTTGGGCGTTCTGGTGACGGTCGATAAGCCGTCACTTCGTTATCCAGGCGGCGGTCTTGGCGACGCCTGTGGTTTTCTGTCAGAGGGTGATGGGGGCGTCGTAGGCCTTGACCGCAAACCCGTACACAGTGGCCGGTTGCAGCCTCACCGTCTTGGCTTGGCCACCGCTGGCAGGCACGCTCAAGGCTTCACCTGGCAGCACGTAGGTGCGCGGCAGCATCGCCTTGCCGTCGCCGGGCAACAGCCGCAGCTCCTGGGCCAGGCGCACCACATAGGGCGTGTCATTACGCACCTGCAATTGGCCGTCGCGCAGGGTCCATGTCAGGCCGGTCCAGGGGCTGCGATTGGGTGCCAGGCCCTTGGGATGCACAATCACCGGCAGGTTCTGGCGCACGGTCACGCCCACGCGGGCATGACCGGCGGCAGTGGCTGCGCGGCCCTGGGGCATGCCTTCGAACACGGCGCGTTTGAGCCGCTGGGTGAGCAACGGTTTTTGGTTTTGCAGAATAAAGCGCACCAACTGGGATTTGGACGCTTCGACTCGAGACAGCGGCGGCGTCACCACCAGCAGGGGTTCGGTGTCTTCCGGAATGTCCTGCAAGGTCACATGCAACAGCGAGAGCTGGCTGTCGGAGTTGGTCACCGAAACGGAAGCTTCACCATCGGCCTCGTGGACGATCACCACGGATGTGTCCGGGACCATGCCGTCAGCCTTTGCTTGGTTGCCGAATATCAGCAGCAGGGCAATAAGGCCGAACGCGGTGTTTGAGCATGTCATCGTCATGATGGGTTTTCCATTAGGCGAAATGAGTGGGTCAGAGGTAACGCAAATCCAGAACGATGGAGCCGTCGAGGGGCACTTCTTGATTCAGGGTCAGGTACTGCGAAAAGTTGATGGCGGTGTCCACTTGAAGCTGGACCCTCTACTGGCTGATGAAGTCGGGCTGACGGTCGCCCGCCGGGGCGAAGGCCATATAGGATCGTGGATAGCCATTGGGCTCGGGCGTCCAGCTCTCGCCGCTGTTGGTGGAGGCCAGGACTTGCATGGCCTGGGAGTCCCCCACTGGGTTGCGGTACGACAACGCCACGGAGCCGAGGCGTTCGTCCGGTGCATGGATGTTCCTGCCCAGCCCATAGAAATAATCCGGTGCCAGGGAAGACTCCGCACGATTGTCGATACCCACCAGCGCAAACAGCATGGGCCTGGCGCATTGCACCTGCAGTTCGAGTTGCCGGCTGGGCAGCACGGTGAATTCGTCGACAAGGAGGGTGTGTGCGGGGATCTTTCCGTGGTCGACGAAACCTTCATCCGACAGCTCGATATAGCAGGCATCCGGTGTCACACGACCGGTTACCGTAAGGTCGACAGCGGTGCCCGCACTGGCCTTGGCCGCAGCGCACAGGGATAACCACAACACGGCAAGGCAACGGGTGAACTTAGTCATCGATTCATCACTGGCACAGGTGAACACAGCCCACGGCGAAGCCCATGCCCATCAAGGATGAGGGCATGGGGCGCCATGGGTCAGAGGTACTTCACTTCAAGGGTGGCGGAGCCGTCGATGGTCACTTCGTTGCTCAGGTCCAGGCCGTCGGCGCGGTGAATTGCAGTGCTTACACCCACATCAACGCTCAAGTCCTTGACCGCCAGGGGCAGGGTAAGGTCCTCCATTGAGGCAACTGACATGTACAGGCCTGGGTCCAGGAACTTCTCTTTGAACCAGGTCTGGCCCTGGTCAGTGGAACCGATCGTCTGCACTACAACGCCATCATCGGCGACCGGGTTGCTCAAGGTGAGGTAGTAGTAACCCAGTTTCTGGGTATCGTTGATAAAACCCAGGCCAAAGTACGAGCTGTCCATGCTGGAACTTGCACGGTTATCGATCGGGTGCAGGGCAAACTGAATCGGAGCGTCACAGTTGACCGTCATCGTCAGGGTGCGTTTATCCAGATATGTTGCGTCGTCCAGATTCAGATCCTTGGCGGAAATCTTGCCGTGGTCGACCACGCCACCACCGGACAAGCTGGGTGTGCAAGCGCTGGGCACGATCAGCCCCTTGACGGTCAGGTCAACGGACGATGCAGCGAAGGTTGTCGCCGAGCCGAGCAGCAATACGCCGGCGGCCAGGGTGGTCAATCGGGTTTTCATCGTAGGGACTCCTTAAAGGTAATTGACTTGTACGGTGGCGTGACCGTCGATAGGGACTTCGTCGGTCAACGTCAGGTTGTTGGCAGGTGCGATGTGGGTGATCAGGCGGATCTCGGCGTCCAGTTCCTGAACTGCAATCGGTATCACGTCGTCGCTGTGGGCGATCGCCGTCAGCAAGGTATGGCTGAGCATCACCGAAGGCATCCAGGTCACGCCGCCATCCCTTGAGGTGATGGTGCGCACGGAGACGCCGTCGGCCACGGGCATATAGAGACCCAGCCCGGCATCGCCGACTTTTTCATCACTGGGTGTGGTGCCCAGCCCATGCCAGCTGAAGTGGCTGGCGGCGGTGCCTGAACGGTTGTCGATGGTGTTGAGGGTGAAGTACGTCGGCCCGTCGCAGCGCACACTCAACAGCATGGTTTCTCTGGGCAGATCGGTGTAGGTGTCGGTGTTGAGGTCCTTGACCGACACCTTGCCGAAGTCCACAGTCCCGCCGCCGGCGATGACTGGTGAGCAAGCGCTGGGGGTGATGCTGCCGCGTACGAGCAAGTCTGTGTTGCTGGCGGCGAATGCGGTCGGGCAGAGCAGCAAGGCGCCTATCAGGCCGGATGCAAAAACATTCATGTCAGTGAATCTCCTTGGGCATGGGGCAGAGGCTTTATAGGTATTTGACTTCAAGCGTGGCGGACCCGTTGATTGGAACCTCTGTGGTCAGATCCATTCCTGCTGTCGGCGCGATGATGGTTGCCACCATGAGGTCTGCCAACACCTGCTGGACCGGGGTGGGTGCCCACCTGCCGGTGGTGTTGTCGCCAAACGAAGCGAGGTAGGAGGCTGGCCACATGTCACCCGGGGAACTTGCCCGCCAGGTGAGGCCGTTATCCGAGGACTCAATCATGGAGATCGCTGCGCCATCGGCGATCGGATTGCTTAAGGTCAGGGAGAAACTGCCTAATTTTTTTCCGCTGACCAAGCCCAGGCCATAGCTGTTCATCGGATCGTGGGCGTCACCAACGTTATCAATGCCCTTCAGGGCTAGCAGGGTTGGCGCATCGCACGTGATGCCCAGTTGCAGGTTGTAACTTTTAAGCACGGTCCATCCATCCAGCCTCAAATCCTTGGCCGAAATTTTTCCGTGGTCGACAATCCCGCCGCTTGAAAGGCTAGGTGCACAGGCGCTGGGTGTGATCAGCCCTTTGACGGCCAAGTCCACGCTGCTGGCTGCGAATACCGATGAACTCATGGCGAGCAGCAGGGCACTGCTCAATAGGGCTACAGGGCTCTTCATTTTTCTGTTTTTTCCATTGCAGGCTGGCAGATAGAGGTGCGTGCAACGCAACGCCCGCTTCGGTGTCGGCGGGTGGTTGTCGGTGCGACGGTCTCGATATTTTTTGCGGCTGCCGGGGAGTGGCAAGCCGTCCCTCTTTTGGGGTGGGGCACAATTTAGCGAGAGGTGTGCGCGGGGGAAATACAACTAATACGACATTGGCAGGGTGGATCGAATAGGGTCAGTTCGCGTTTTTTCGTAGTTGTTGTATCGGCTTTAAGCCATTCAAAAGGTTATTGGTTTTTTGTCGATAGCATTCAAAGGAATGTGGCGATCGTTGCTGCCTAAGTAGGCCTCTATGGCTATTGCGCCAGTGCCGAAGGTTGCTGCCGTATCAATAGCTACGAAGAGGTACTGATGGGTTCGCTGTCAGGTTCAACCGCAGGCGCGAGCCACAAATCGAAATCGCCTGTTACTCCCCCGCTTCACTGGTGGCAGTTGCATGTCCTGGTGGCGGAGGATCATTCAGCCCACCGTCTATTGCTGGGTTGCTTGCTGCGAAAACTCGGGTTGGACCATGAGCTGGTCGCCGACGGGTATCTCGGGCGAGTGGCTTATGCTCGTCGGCCCTTTGACCTGGTGATCACTGATTGCCAGATGCCCGTCATGGACGGTTACAGCATGGCCCGCGCCATTCGCCAATATGAGCACCACGTCGGCTTGAGGCGAGTGCCGATCATCGCGTTGACCGCCGACCTGCAAAACGACAGCCCCCAGCGCTGCCGCGACGCGGGCATGGATGCCTGGCTGCTCAAGCCTCTGACCCTGGAACAATTAAGTGCCGTTTTGGCGCGATGGCTCCCGGGTGCCGATCATGTGCCCATCGGTGAGGAGCCTGTTGCGCGGGTTTCGGGGTGGCCCGCCCGCGCGAGCCTGGTCGCGACGTTTGGCAGTGAACAGGTGGTCAATCAACTGTTGGAAAATCTGCTGGTCGAGGCTTGGCAAGATCACGACCTGTTGGGCCGTGCCTGTGCCGCATTGAACGCATCATTGACCGCCGAACGCCTGCATCGATTGACGGGTAGCCTGGTATTTATAGGAGGAACAGGGCTTGAGTCCTGTGCCGTGAGGTTGATCGAGCAGGTTCAGCGCGATGGCGTGTCTGCGCACCAGGCGGAGTTGACATCGTTCCAGGCACGCTTGCGCACCTATCTGGATTATCTGTCCACTCTGTGAAAGGTGTTTACAGAGGGTTTAAGTTATTTGGAAGTCTAGTTTTTGCTGTAGGTGGTTTCCTATTATGTTGTAGTCCAAAAAATAGCCGCTACTAAACATTGGCTTCGGCTGCAAGTGGGTCTTTGTTAGTAGTTGTTGATGAGCGCTGACAGAGGTATTTTGCGCGGATTCAAGTTGCCACCATTCGTAGGTATCTATGCTTCGAGTAATTATTGCTGACGATCACCCTATTGTTCGAGTCGGGCAGAGAGTCGTGATTGAGGCGAATGGAAAGTGCAAGGTGGTCGGCGAAGCCGACGGTCCCGATCAACTGCTCGGGGTGTTGAGTACTACGGCATGTGATGTGCTGGTCACCGATTTTGCCATGCCGGGCGGTCAGCAAGCCGATGGCTACAGCCTGTTGAGCCTGCTGCGTCGTCAGTACCCGAACGTACCGGTGATCCTGGTGACGATGTTCGCCAACGTTGCCACCCTGCGTGCCGCCTTCGCCCATGGTGCCAAGGCAGTGGTCGCCAAAAGTGCCTCTGCCAAGGAGTTGCCCCTGGCGATCAAAGCCGTGTGCGCGGGCCAGACCTTCGCCAGTGAATGCCTGCGGGTGCAACTGGTGGAGGCGGGGACAGGCAATCAGTCCCATGAGCCGCAGTTGTCCGGCAAGGAGAGCGAGGTGGTGCGTATGTTGGCCAGCGGCATGACTGTCAGCCAGATCGCGGCCAAGGTCCACCGGAGTATTTCCACTATCAGCAAACAGAAAAGTACAGCGATGCAGCGGCTGAGTATCTCTACCGATGTTGAACTGTTCGCCTATGCGCGTGCATCGGGAATGGTGCCTTAGAAAGTTGCAGTTTTATGACAGTGGTTTAACTAAAGGCCAAGTGCAGGATTCGTATTAGTTGTATGGGTCTGGTGCGCTAAGTGCTCTAACTTGTTGTTAGAGCCTGCTGGCATTAGTTGAGGGTTGTTTAAAATCCCGGTCAAATTAGTTGAGACGAAATACCCATTGTGCGATGTACTTGCTTGTGCCCGCGTAACCGCTGGTTGATCGACCGTAAGTGATGCGACCCTGACGGAGGTCAGTTGCAACGCGCCTGCATTGATAGCCGTCAAGGCCGCGCGGCTAGTGTCCAAGTTCGCACTGCCGACCGCTGAAGAGATCCAGATCGACGGCAGCGCTATTTTTGTCATGAATGCCCATGGTCTTCGCGGCCTGTGCGGATTATCGTGCAGGCCTGACAATAATTGCTGCGGAACCTGCCCATGAGTGCTGCCCACGATGCTCTGATCCACCGCTTCTATGAGGCCTTTCAGCGCCTTGACGCCGAGGCCATGGCCGCTTGCTACACCGACGATGTGGTCTTCAGCGACCCGGCGTTCGGCGAACTGCGCGGGCGGGACGCCGGTGATATGTGGCGCATGCTTACCACGCGGGCCAAGGATTTTTCCCTGACGTTCGACCATGTGCGCAGCGATGACAGCACCGGCAGTGCCCATTGGGTGGCGACGTATTTGTTCAGCGCCACCGGCAATACCGTGGTCAACGATATCGGTGCGCGGTTCGTGTTCCGTGACGGCAAGATCTGTGAACACCACGACCACTTCGACCTGTGGCGTTGGTCGCGCCAGGCGTTGGGCCTCAAGGGCCTGTTGCTGGGTTGGTCGCCCGCGCTGAAAAACGCGGTACGTGCCCAGGCGCTCAAAGGCTTGAAGGCATTTCAGGCCGGGCGTTGATAAGCTTGGCGCTCTTCTGGTTTGCCGACATCGACTTGTGACTGATCCCTCTGAACCCAAACCCTGGTTCGTCTATCTGGTGCGGGCCGCCAATGGCTCGCTGTACTGCGGTATCAGCAATGACCCCGTGCGCCGGTTTGCCTCGCACCAAAGCGGCAAGGGCGCACGGTTTTTTCTGTCCAGCCCTGCCGTGGCCTTGGTCTATACCGAGCAATGTGCGAGCAAGGGCGAGGCGCTGCGTCAGGAGCGCTTGATCAAGAAATTGAAGAAGAGTGCCAAGGAGTGCCTGGCCGCGAGTGGCCTCGAGAGCGGCATACACAAAAATAGTTGCGAACCCATGTGAGGTAAACCTGCGCCCCATCCGTGTAGTGCTTGAAACTGCGATCTATTCGCATTAACAGCGTTTTCAACACGGGTTCTCAGAGCATGAAGTCGACGGCGGGCGGTTGGGTAAAACAGTGGCTGGGAGCTTCGGTCTTGGCAGTGTCGGGGCTGGCGTTGCTGCCCTTGAGCGTTGCGCGTGCGCAGGAGCAGCACAGCGCCCAGTTCAATTTTGCCCTGGCAGCCAAACCACTGCCCCAGGCCCTGAGCGAGTTCAGCCGGGTCACCGGCATCAGCGTGATCTATACCGATGAAGCGCCCTACGGCCTCAATGCCCCGGCAGTCAGCGGGCCGATGACGGCTCAGCAGGCGCTGCAACGCCTGCTGAGCCGATCCGGCTTCACGTTCCGCCAGATCGATGCCCGCACCCTGGCGCTGGAGCCGGTGCCAACCGACGGCGCCGTCAACCTCGGCGCTACCACCATCAGCGGCGCCAACCTCGCCCAGGACAGCACCAGCTACCAACCGCCGCCGACCAGCTCGGTAATGCGCTCCCATGGGTTGCTGTTGGAAACCCCACAAACCGTCAACGTAGTGCCTGCTCAAGTGCTGCGCGACCAGCAACCGCGCAACCTGGATGACGCGCTGGGCAATATCAGCGGTATCACCCAGACAAACACCCTCGGCAGCACCCAGGACGCGGTGATGTTGCGCGGCTTTGGCGACAACCGTAACGGCTCGATCATGAAGGACGGTATGCCAATGGTGCAGGGCCGTGCCTTGAACGCGACAGCCGAGCGCGTCGAAGTGCTCAAGGGCCCGTCGTCGCTGTTGTATGGCATCCAGGACCCAGGCGGTGTAGTCAATATCGTCAGCAAAAAGCCTGAGCTGGTGCAGTCCACCTCCCTGACCGCACGCGGTTCGACCTTCGGCAGCGGCAAGAACGGCAGCGGCGGCAACCTCGACACCACCGGGCCCCTGGGTGACAGCGGCCTGGCTTATCGCCTGATCCTCGACCATGAAGACGAAGACTACTGGCGCAACTACGGCACCCACCGCGAAACCCTGGTGGCGCCCTCCCTGGCCTGGTATGGCGACACCACCCAAGTGCTGCTGGCTTATGAGCACCGCGAATTTCTCGCGCCGTTCGACCGTGGCACCGCCATCGATCCCAAGACCAACCATCCGTTGAACATCCCCGCCACTCGCCGTCTGGACGAGCCGTTCAACAACATGGAAGGCCGCTCCGATCTGTACCGCCTGACTGTCGATCATGATCTCAACGACGACTGGAAAGCCCACTTCGGTTACAGCTGGAACCGCGAGACCTACGACGCCAGCCAGGTGCGCGTGGTCAAGGTCAACACCAACGGCACCCTGACCCGCAGCATGGACGGCACTCAGGGCGCACTGACCACCGACCGCTTCGCCACCGCCAGCCTCGAAGGCAAGGTCGATGTCGCGGGTATGCAGCACGACTTGGTGTTCGGCCTGGACGATGAGTACCGCAAGATCTACCGTGCCGACCTGATCCGCCAGGCACCGCGGGGCAGCTTTGATTACACCAACCCGGTATACGGCAACGAAGTCGCCGGTTCCAAAGTCAGCGCGCCGGACAGCAACCAGACCGATCTTTTGCGCAGCGATTCGCTGTTCTTCCAGGATGCCATCCACCTCAACGATCAATGGATTCTGGTCGGCGGTGCGCGCTACCAGATGTACGACCAATACGCCGGCAAAGGCGTGCCGTTCACCGCCAACACCGACGGCAATGGCCAGAAGTGGGTGCCTCGGGCCGGGTTGGTGTATCGCTACAGTGACGAATTGTCGTTCTACGGCAGCTACACCGAGTCGTTCAAACCCAACTCCACCATCGCGCCACTGGCCAATAAAACCGTGTTGAATGGCAGTTTGCAGCCGGAGGAATCCAAAGCCTGGGAGCTGGGTACCAAGTTCGACCTGCCGGGGCGTATCACCGCCAGCGCAGCGTTGTTCACCATCGATAAACGCAACGTGTTGGTGCAGGTAGGCGAGGGCCTGACCTCGGAGTACAGCGTGGCCGGCAAAGTGCGCTCCCGTGGTCTGGAGTTGGATGCCAGCGGCCAGCTGACGGATAAGTGGAGCCTGATCGGCAGCTATGCCTACACCGATGCCGAGGTCACCGAAGACCCCAAGCTCAAAGGCAACCGCCTGCAGAACGTGGCAAAAAGCACCGGCTCGCTGTCAGCGGTGTATGACTTCGGCAGCATCCTGGGCGGTGATCAACTGCGCGTCGGCGCCGGGGCGCGTTATGTCGGCGAGCGGGCAGGGGATGCGGCCAACAGTTTCGAACTGCCCAGCTACACCGTGGCTGATGTGTTCGCCAGCTACGACACCAGGCTTGAGGGGCAGAAGGTCAAGTTCCAGCTCAACGTGAAAAACCTGTTCGACCGTACCTACTACACGTCCTCGGTGAATACGCAGTTTGTGTCCATGGGCGATGCGCGGCAGGTGTCGGTGTCCAGTACCTTGACCTTCTGATTCATTTATCTGTGGGAGCTGGCTTGCCTGCGATGGCATCGACTGGGTTTACCTGATACACCGAGTTGTCTGCATCGCAGGCAAGCCAGATCCTACAGGAAAGCGGTCGCCACATTGATAGCGAGCTGTTAGCGTTGCCGCCATTGCATGCTTATGGAAAACGCTACTGATGTACTTTGGAAAATGGCTACGCACCGGCACCCTGCTGGTCGGTTTGAGTTTTTTACTGGGCGGCTGCGCCAGCGTCTCCCAAACTTCCACTCCGGCAACCCTGGATAAACTGCTGAGCGATCCGGCGCTGCAAGGTGCTACGGTCTCGCTGATGGTACGTGACGCCCGCACGGGCTCCACGCTGTATCAGCACAACCCACGCACCCGGCTGGTGCCCGCGTCCAACCTCAAGCTGTTGACCACGGCGGCGGCCATGGATGTGCTAGGGCCGCAATACCGCTTTGCCACCCAACTGCTGAGCAATGGCATACGCCAGGGCGACCGCCTGACCGGCAACCTGTACCTGCGTGGCCTGGGCGACCCGAGCATTCAGTTTGCCGACTACCAGGCGCTGGCCGCGCAATTGGCCAGCCAGGGCGTGCGCCAGGTGCAGGGTGATCTGGTGTTCGATGACACCTGGTTCGATGCCGAGCGATTGGGGGTGGATTGGTCCCATGACGATGAAACCACCTACTACGGCGCGCAGATTTCGGCGCTGACCGTGGCGCCCAATGCGGATTTTGATGCGGGCAGCGTACTGGTTACGGCCAAGGCGCCATTGCGGAACGGCTCGCCGGTGAGTGTCGATATTTTCCCGCCTACTGATTACCTGCAACTGAGCAACCGTGCCATGAGCGGACCGGGCAACAGCTATGGAATCAATCGCCGTCACGGCACCAACCTGCTGCAACTCAGCGGCGCAGTAGCGCCGGGAAAGCAGAGCCAGCAATTGGTCAGCGTCTGGGAGCCAACGCAACTGGTCGCGAATCTGTTTGAACAGGCCCTGGCGCAACAGGGCATTACCGTACTGGGGCGTCGGGTGATGGGCGGGGCAAGCCCGGCGGCGGTAACGGTGCTGGCCGAGCACCAATCGGCGCCGTTACAGGCGCTGATCACACCGCTGCTCAAGCTTTCGAACAACAATATGTCTGAAGCCTTGCTCAAGGCCATGGGGCGCAAGACGGCCAATAGCGGCACGGCAGCGGCGGGTGCTCTGGCGGTGGCCGGGTTCCTCAAGCGCCAGGGGCTGGAAACCGCCACATTCAGTCAGGTCGACGGCTCAGGCCTGTCGCGGCGCAACCTGGTGTCGTCGCAAACCCTCACCGACCTGCTGCTGGCCGCCAGCAAACAGCCGTGGTTCGACGCCTGGTACAACGCGCTGCCGATTGCCGGCAACACCGACCGCATGACCGGCGGCAGCCTGCGCTATCGCTTGCGCGACACGCAGGCGCAAAACAACCTGCACGCCAAGACCGGCTCCATGGGCGGCGTGTCGTCATTGAGTGGATACATCACCACTGCCGGCGGGCGCAAGCTGGTGTTCTCGATGCTGACCAACAACTACGTGGTGGCCGGCGCGCAGGTCAAGGCGTTGGAGGATCGCGTGGCCGTGGCGCTGGCGCGCAGCGACGAGTGATTCAGGGCTGATAGCCCATCCGCCAACTCACGGCCCGGGTCGCCGCCAGCAAGTGCTGCGCCGCCGGGCCATCTTCATCGGCGTGGAACAGCGAGGTTGGGCCGACCACGGTCATCACCGCCGCGACTTGCCCGACCGCATTGAACACCGGCGCCGACAACGCATCCACGCCGGGCATCAGCAGGCCATGTACAAAGTGCAGGCCGCGGCTGCGGATTTGCTCGCACACGCTGGCATAGGCCTGATCGTCCGCCAAGGTGTGAGCGGTGCCGGCTTGAACCTCGCGTTCGCGCAGCTCCACGGTTTCCCGCGACGGCAAGTAGGCGCTGAACACCAGCCCGGTGGACGAACTGAGCAGCGGCAACACCGAGCCCAACTGCGTCACCACGGTGACGGCGCGCACGGCCGGCTCAATCTGCACCACGGTCGCGCCCTGGTTGCCCCACACCGCCAGAAAGCAGGTTTCATTCAACTCATCGCGCAGTTCGGCCAAGGGCATGGCGCCGACTTTCAACACATCCATGCTGCCCAGCGCCGCCAGCCCCACGCGCAACGCTTCGCGGCCCAGGCCGTAATGGTTGGTGGCGCTGTTCTGTTCGGCAAAACCCGAGGCGATCAGCGCCTGCAAATAGCGGTGGACCTTGCTCGCTGGCATCTGCACATGCTCGGCCAGGCGTGACAGCGAGGTGGCCGGGGACAGTTCGGCCAGGGCCTTGAGAATATCGGTGCCGACTTCCGCCGAGCGGACTTTCTGTTTACCGGTGTCGCGGGGCTTTTCCATGGAAGGGCGAGAATCCGAGAGATGAATGGGCGTCTTTATAGCTTGACGGTCGACAGTGATCAAATTACGTTATGCGTAACTGGATTACGATAAAAACAACTTCTGTACAGAGGAAGATCCATGGACCTCGAATACCTTTCGGGTTTCGGCAACGAATTCGCCAGCGAAGCCTTGCCTGGCGCGCTGCCGGTCGGCCAGAACTCGCCGCAAAAAGCCCCCTACGGGCTCTACACCGAACTGTTTTCCGGCACTGCCTTCACCATGGCGCGTAGCGAAGCCCGGCGCACCTGGCTGTACCGCATCCAGCCGTCCGCCAATCACCCGGCGTTCGTCAAACTTGCGCGGCAATTGGCCGGTGGCCCGCTGGGGGCGGTGACGCCCAACCGCCTGCGCTGGAACCCGCTGGATATTCCGAGTGAACCCACGGACTTTATCGATGGACTGGTCGGCATGGTTGCCAACTCGGGGTCGGAAAAACCTTCGGGCATCAGCATTTATAACTACCGCGCCAATCGTTCCATGGAGCGCGTGTTCTTCAACGCCGACGGCGAGTTGCTGATCGTGCCGGAGCAGGGCCGCTTGCGCATCGCCACCGAACTGGGCGTGCTGGATGTCGAGCCGCTGGAAATCGTGGTGCTGCCCCGTGGCCTCAAGTTCCGTGTCGAACTGCTGGACGCGCAAGCCCGCGGCTACGTCGCTGAAAACCATGGCGCCCCGCTGCGCCTGCCTGACCTGGGGCCGATTGGCAGCAACGGCCTGGCTAACCCGCGC
The DNA here is from genome assembly GCF_016405475.1 of Pseudomonas sp. MF6767. NCBI lineage: Bacteria > Pseudomonadati > Pseudomonadota > Gammaproteobacteria > Pseudomonadales > Pseudomonadaceae > Pseudomonas > Pseudomonas sp. MF6767. Next base: position 55,577 of record NZ_JAEKCY010000003.1, read on the forward strand.
GATTTCCTCACGCCCGTCGCCCGTTACGAAGACCTCAAGCAACCGACCACGCTGGTACAGAAATTCCTCGGCGAACTGTGGGCCTGCGAGCTGGATCACTCACCGCTCAACGTGGTCGCCTGGCACGGTAATAACGTGCCGTACAAATACGACCTGCGTCGCTTCAACACCATTGGCACGGTGAGTTTTGACCATCCGGATCCGTCGATCTTCACCGTGCTGACCTCGCCCACCAGCGTGCACGGCCTGGCCAACCTCGACTTCGTGATCTTCCCGCCGCGCTGGATGGTGGCCGAGAACACCTTCCGGCCGCCGTGGTTCCATCGCAACCTCATGAACGAATACATGGGCCTGATCCAGGGCGCCTACGATGCCAAGGCCGAAGGCTTCCTGCCGGGCGGCGCGTCGCTGCACAGTTGTATGAGCGCCCACGGCCCGGATGGCGAAACTTGCACCAAGGCCATCAACGTGGACCTGGCGCCGCACAAGATCGATAACACCATGGCCTTCATGTTCGAGACCAGCCAAGTGCTGCGTCCGACCCAGTTCGCCCTGGAGTGCCCCCAACTGCAACCTGCTTACGACGCGTGCTGGGCCTCGCTGCCCGCCACCTTCAACCCGAACCGGAGATAACCCATGACTCAACCAACGCAGACCCGCAGCTGGGTGGCCTCGGCCAATGGTCACGCGGATTTCCCCCTGCAAAACCTGCCCCTGGGCGTGTTCAGTATCAACGGCTCGGCCCCGCGCAGTGGCGTGGCGATTGGCGACATGATCCTCGACCTGCACGCCGCGCTGGATGAGTTTGACGGTGACGCCCGGCGCGCCGTCGAAGCCACTGCGGGCGGGCAGTTGAACGCGTTTTTCGAACTGGGCCGTGGGCCTCGCGTTGCCCTGCGCCAGCGCCTGCTGGAACTGCTGGCCGAAGGCAGCAAGCTGCAAACCCGCGAGGCGCAAGTGCTGCACCGTGCCGCCGATTGCCAGATGCACCTGCCGGCCAAGATCAATGACTACACCGACTTCTACGTCGGCATCGAGCACGCGCAAAACGTCGGCAAATTGTTCCGCCCCGATAACCCGCTGTTGCCGAACTACAAGTACGTGCCGATTGGTTACCACGGCCGTGCCTCGACCATTCGTCCCTCGGGTACAGAGGTGCGACGCCCTAAGGGCCAGACCTTGCCAGCCGGTCAGTCCGCGCCGACCTTTGGCCCATGCGCGCGCCTGGACTATGAGTTGGAGCTGGGCATCTGGATCGGCCAGGGCAATGCCATGGGCGATGCGATTGCCATTGGTGATGCCGCCGAGCATATCGCCGGTTTCTGCCTGCTCAACGACTGGTCGGCGCGGGATATCCAGGCCTGGGAGTACCAGCCGCTGGGGCCGTTCTTGTCGAAAAGCTTTATCACCAGCGTCTCGCCGTGGGTGGTGACTGCCGAAGCCTTGGAGCCTTTCCGCAAAGCCCAGCCACCGCGCCCTGAAGGTGATCCGCAACCGCTGCCATACCTGCTGGATAAGCGCGATCAGAACGCGGGCGCCTTTGATATCGAACTGGAAGTGCTGCTCACCACGGCCTCGATGCGTGAGCAAAACCTGCCCGCCCATCGCCTGACCCTGAGCAACACCGAGCACATGTACTGGACCGTGGCGCAAATGGTGGCGCACCACAGCGTCAATGGCTGCCAGTTGCAGGCGGGTGACCTGTTTGGTTCGGGCACGTTGTCTGGCCCGCAGCCGGGGCAGTTCGGCAGCCTGTTGGAAATTACCGAAGGCGGCAAGAAGCCGATTGAATTGGCCTCCGGCGAGGTACGTAAATTCCTTGAAGACGGCGACGAAATCATTCTGCGTGCCCGTTGCAGCCGAGAGGGCTTTGCCTCCATCGGCTTCGGCGAATGCCGCGGTACCGTGGTTGCGGCGCGCTGAGAGGGCAGGGCCATGGAACTCTATACTTACTACCGTTCTACCGCGTCGTATCGAGTACGTATTGCCCTGGCTCTCAAAGGCCTGGATTTCACCGCGCTGCCGGTCAACCTGCTGGTGCCGACAGGCGGCGCCAACCGCCAGCCTGAATACCTGGCGATCAACCCCCAAGGGCGCGTGCCGGCGTTGCGTACCGATGAAGGGGCGTTGTTGAGCCAGTCACAGGCGATCATTGAGTACCTGGAGGAGCGTTATCCCCAGGTGCCGTTGCTCTCCAAAGACCTGGTAGCGCGCGCTCATGAGCGGGCGGTGGCGTCGATCATCGCCTGTGATATCCACCCGTTGCATAACTCCAGCACCCAGAACTTGCTGCGCAAGTGGGGGCACGATGAGGCGCAATTGCTGGAGTGGATCGGGCACTGGATCAGCCAGGGCCTGGGCGCTGTGGAGCAGTTGATTGGCGACACAGGGTTTTGCTTTGGCGAGCAGCCGGGCTTGGCCGATGCGTTTCTGATCCCGCAGTTGTATGCGGCCGAGCGCTTCAAGGTGCCCTTGGCGGCATACCCACGCATTGGGCGGGTGGCGGCGTTGGCGGCCCAACATCCAGCCTTCATGCAGGCCCACCCCGCCAATCAACCTGACACCCCCTGAACCCCCTGTAATGATCGTTCCTACGCTCAGCGTGGGAACGCCTCATGTGGCGCTCTGCGTCACGGCTCTAAAAACGGACGCGGAGCGTCCAGGGCTGTATTCCCACGCAGAGCGTGGGAACAATCATAAAAAAACAGGTACCTTGCGATGCACAATCAGATTGCCAGCTTTCGTGCGGCACTCGACGCCCGCCCGGTGTCGCGCTACCAATGGTTGATTCTCCTGCTGCTGGCACTGTTACTGGTCACCGATGGCTATGACGCCCAGGTGCTGGGCTATGTAGTGCCGGCGCTGGCCCAGGATTGGGGCCTGGAAAAGTCCGCGTTTGGCCCCGTGTTCAGCGCCAACCTGCTGGGCCTCACCCTGGGCTCGCTGTTGGTGACACCGCTGGCGGATCGGTTCGGCGTGCGACGTATCCTGCTGGCATGCGTGCTGATCTACGCCAGCCTCACGGTATTGATGGTGTTCGCCAATTCCCTGACCACGTTGATGGCGGCGCGGTTTATCTGCGGCATTGGCATGGGCGGCGCGATGCCCAGTGCCATGGCATTGATGTCTGAATACTCGCCGCCGCGGATGCGCACCTTGATGGTGACCCTGGCGGCCTGCGGCTTCTCGTTCGGCGGCGCAGCAGGCGGCTTTGTGGCGGCCGGGTTTATCGATGGTTTTGGTTGGCAGGCGGTGTTCCTGGCGGGTGGTGTGACGCCGCTGCTGCTGTTCCCGTTCCTGGTGTGGCTGTTGCCCGAATCCTTGCCGCGCCTGTTGCGCGATGCGCCGCCGTATCTGCGTTTGCGCAAAGTCACGGTGCGGATGCTGCCCGATTGGCAACCGCCACCGGCGACCGAAGCTGAAAACTTGCAGGAGCAGGGCAGCAAACTGACGGTGGTGGAGCTGTTTCGCAACGGCTACGCGCGCCCGACGCTGCTGATCTGGGCGACTTTCTTTGTCAGCCTGATCCTGCTGTATTTCATGATCAGTTGGTTGCCGTCGCTATTGCTCGAAAGCGGCCTGGCATTGAACGAAGCCAACCTGGTCACCTCCATGTTCCTGTTCGCCGGCACCTTGGGCGCCATCCTCATGGCCTGGTTTGCCGACCGTCTGAAAAGCAAAGTGCGGTTGCTGTCCGGCGTGCTGGCGGCGGCAGCGCTGTGCACCATTCTGCTGGGCTTGAACCACGACAACCCACGCTACCTGGTGGCCTGCGTGTTTGCAGCAGGGTTCTGCATCATCGGCGGGCAACTGACCCTCAATGCCTTCGCGAGCAACTTCTACCCGGCGCAGGTGCGCGCCACCGGCACGGGCTGGGCGTTGGGTGTGGGGCGGTTCGGGTCAATTCTGGGGCCGCTGTTTGGCAGCCTGTTGTTGGCGATGCATATACCGGTCGAGCAGATTTTCTTCTTCTGCGCGATTCCGGCGGTGATTGCAGCGTTGTTGATTATTCAGGTGCGCTCGCCGGGACCCACTACACCGAACACGCCATTGCCTGGCGATATTCTCAATCGCTAACTGTAGGAGCGAGCTTGCTCGCGAAAAACGTTAACGATAACGCGGGCATCCTGGTTAAACGGGGTGTCCTGGGTTTTTTCGCGAGCAAGCTCGCTCCTACAGTTGGGAGTTGGGTCAATGCACCACTGAATTGGGCGGCAGATGCCCCAGCCGCTCGGTCAGGCGCAGGCGCTGGATCGGGTCGTCGCTGAGCAGCAGGGCGTGTTCCAGGTCGAAGCGTTCGGCGCTGGGGCAGTCCAGGCGTTGATACAGGCTGGCCCGCGCCAGGTAGTCGGAGGCGCTGGCGTTGCCCAGTTCCAGTACGCGCTCGGCGTCCACCAGGGCGGCCAGTGGCTCGTCGTTGGCAAGGTAGAGTTGGCGCAGGTTGCGCGACAGCCGTTGCAGGATGGCCCGTGGCTCGGCGGTCAGCAGGTGGTCGGCCTGCAATTTCAGTTTCGCCCCGTACTGGCGCGCCAGCAACTCGCGACAGTCGTTGGGGTACAGGCGCCGGCCGCCGCAAGGGTCCAACAGGTGGTCGGCTCCCGGTACCCGCAGCAGGAAGTGCCCAGGGAAGTTCACGCCGACCAGGGGAATATCCAGGCGCCGTGCCAGCTCCAGTGCGATCAGGCCCATGGCCAAGGGTTGCCCGCGTTTGCGTTGCAGCACTTTGTCCAGCAGCGCGGCGGCGGGGCGCAACGGCGTGTGGTCATCCTGGGCAAACCCCATGTCATTCATGCGCCGCAGCAGCGGCTGGCCGAGTTCATCCGCCGGTAACAGGGGCATGCCCAGGCTGACCTGTTGTTGTAGCGCGCCAAGGTCGTGCAGGATCAACGCCGGCTGCACGCTGGTGTCATGCTCGGCAGCAATCCACAGCGCGGCCTCAAACAGCGCGGGGGGTGAACGGTCCAGGCAGGCGAAAAAGGCGGTGCGGGGATTCATTGAGTTCTCCGGCATATGCCCCCGTTTTAGCCTTGCTGCGAATTTTCGTCCAGCATCTTGAGAGATATCCCACGCTCTTATGTCGTAGATCCCACGAAAACGCGCGGCTTATTCCAGCGCAATCCAGCAGTTTTCTGCCGCAAGCCTATACTTGGCCCACTACCAGAAGTGATTCGGGAGCCCATTGATGTTTGCGCTCATGCACAGCACCCGCCTTGAATCGCTGCACCTGAGCGTTGATCCGGTGACCGGCTTGAAGGCGATCATCGCCATCCACAACAGTCGCCTGGGCCCAGCGTTGGGTGGCTGTCGTTACCTGGCTTACCCTAACGACGAAACCGCCGTGGCCGATGCCGCGCGCCTGGCGCAAGGCATGAGCTACAAAGCCGCGCTGGCCGGGCTGTCGGTGGGCGGCGGCACGGCGGTGATCATCCGCCCCGTGCACGTGGAAAGCCGTGCGGCGCTGTTCGAGGCGTTTGGCCGTTGTGTGGAAAAACTCGACGGCCGCTTCATCACCTCGATCGACAGCGGTACCTCGGTCGCCGACATGGACTGCATCGCCCAGAACACCCGCTTTGTCACCAGCACCACCGCCGCCGGCGACCCTGCGCCCCATGCCGCCATGGGGGTGTTCGCCGGTATCCGCACCACCGCCATGGCGCGCCTGGGCAGCGACAACCTCGAGGGCCTGCGCGTGGCGGTGCAGGGCCTTGGCAACGTCGGTTATGCCCTGGCCGAACAACTACACGCCGCCGGTGCTGAGCTGCTGGTCAGCGACATCGACCACGGCAAGGTGCAACTGGCCATGGAGCAACTGGGTGCCCACCCGATTGCCAACGACGCCTTGCTCAGCACGCCCTGCGACATCCTCGCACCGTGCGGCGTCGGCGCCGTATTCAACCGTAACAGCGTCGGCCAGTTGCGTTGCGCCGCCGTGGCGGGTTCGGCCAGCGCACAACTGACCAACCTGGACATCGCCGACCAATTGGAAGGCCGCGGCATCCTCTACGCACCGGACTATGTGATCAACTCTGGCGGGCTGATCTACGTCGCCCTCAAACACGCCGGTACCGATCTGCCAGGCATCACCGCGCACCTGTCGAACATCGGCAGCCGCCTGACCGAAATCTTTGCCCACGCCCAAGCCGAAAAACGCTCCCCCGCACGGGTGGCCGATGAGCTGGCCGAACGCCTGCTGTACAAATAGGCCAGGCATTAAAAAGGCCCTGAATCCGTGATTCAGGGCCTGTTCAATTCGGGCTTTACTCCGCCGCCGGGTTCAGCAACTCGGACAATGCGTCCGGTTGGCTCTTGAACGCCTTGGCAAATACATCGCGGTTCTTCGCCATGTAGATCCCGGCTTCCTCCACCTGCTGCTCGCTCAACGACGGCACGGCTTTTTGCAACACCTCTGCCAGCAACTCAGCGAGTTCAAGCATCTTGTCATGACGGTCAGCTTCGGCTTTATCCATGAACAAACGCTCCAGATCTCGGCTGCTGCGGTATACCACTTCGACGGCCATTCACCACCTCACATGCCTTCACGATAGTTGTCTTTTGCGACTACTGTATTTATATACAGCGAAAAGGATAAGCCAAACGTCGGGGTTTGGGTAGTAGGTTTTTAATGTAGTTGGGAAATAGGGGGCTGAACCGGAAATTTCGCACGGCACGCTGAGGTTGATCGTTCCCACGCTCCGCGTGGGAATGCATCCCGTGACGCTCCGCGTCACCCACGAGCAGGTTGAGGGACGCGGAGCGTACCAGGCGGCTTTCCCACGCGGAGCGTGGGAACGATCGGGGGGTAATTTAAGTGCCTCGTGTCACACGGCCACCATCTTATTCCCCAGCCCTGGCCTTTTTTCTGCATGCAGAACAACCGTCACGTCCACCCCGCATTATCCGGTCGAGCCGACCTAAGGAAGCATCATCGTGAAAATCAATTGGGCCGAAAGGCTGCGTCAGCAAGTACACGGGCTGGCCGAGTCGCTGGGTAATCTGTTTGTCGAGTCGTTCCATTACCTGGCGCTGTTCGCCATTGGTGCGGTGACCGCCTGGGCGGCGGTGATGGAATTTCTGGGGATGCTGGAGAACGGTCACATCAAGATCGATGACATCTTGCTGTTGTTCATCTACCTGGAATTGGGCGCGATGGTCGGGATTTACTTCAAGACCAACAAACCAATACTAACACAACCTAACCGTATTTTGGCTTAGGTTCTCTGGCATCATTAGATTTTCGGGGGAGACATCGTATGAAGTGGATAGAGCACAGTCGGGAACGGATGCACAAGCAAGCCAATTCGATTGGCAATTTTTTAGTCGAAGGTTTCCATTATTTGGGGCTGTTCGCCATCGGTGCGGCCACTGCGTGTGCTTCGGTGATGGCATTTGTCGAAATGGTAGGAAAGGGCACAGCAAGCGTCGATGACATTTTGCTGCTGTTCATCTATCTAGAACTGGGTGCGATGGTAGGTATCTATTTTAAAACCAATCATCTCCCAATTCGATTTCTACTTTACATTGCAATTACTGCTTTAACTCGCTATCTAATTGGTGATGTATCGCATCACAAGGCACCAGATATTGGCCTGCTTTACCTATGTGGCGGGATATTTTTCTTAGCGTTGTCAGTCGTTGCTGTTCGATTTGCATCCTATAAATTCCCGTCCAGTAAAGCTATTGACGCGACGGGTGAAGTTATTGGCGAAAATTATACAGAGAAATAGAAACAGGTATTTATCCGCTGGTAATACTCCCGGTAAATGATGAGTTTTCAATCGGGATAGTTTGGAGTGCGTCTGCTCTGCAGGCGTGCGATGGATTATCAGTAATGTTCTTGGCGTCCAAAATTGGTGCGACGACAATGATGAAAAGGAGAGCGGAACCGATATGAATGAAAAAACAATTTCGACAGTTATGTGGTGTTTGTTGGCGTTTGCAGTTTTGGTTCCGATTGTTGTCTTAGCAGTCTATGGGATAAAACTTGGTCCAGTCTCATCACAAACCACTGATTGGGGAAGCTTTGGCTCTGTTATGGGCGGAGCTTTTACTCTATTGAGTGCACTCGCAACAATCGCTACGTTACTTCATCTATATGGACAGCAAAAAAAAGCTGAAGTACGCCAAAACGCAAAAGATATTGAGAATGAGAAAGCACAAAGAAACCATGATAATGTTGTTAAAAAACAAATATCAGCTCTTACTTTTGAACAATACTTAAAGCATCAAAGTGCATTCTTGGAAAGAATAAATAAAATGGAATTGAGCTTCAAAAGTAAAATTTTGTTTTCAAATCCTGAAAAGCTATATCGCGATATTTTCCCAAATAATTCGCCAAGTTACTGCTCTTATACAACTGAGTTAGCAGAGGGCGACGATAAAAGCCTTGGGTTTATAAGTAATATCAATGAGGTATGTGAAAAGATAAATTATTATCTAGGTTATCATCCGGACAATACGGATATATACAAACTGGTTTCGCATTTATATGAATTACAGGAAAAGCTCGCGATAACTTATCAAGAAAAAGAAAAAGAAGGCGATGTGTTTTTTGCGGGCCAGAAAATTGGTTTAAATATATACGACGTATATTCACTTATTTTAGATATTCAAAAGGCTGTAAATTTCGTTATGTTTTTTTCTGGTCGCAAGGAGATAGCTCTTGAAAGGAAATTTCTAATTTTGCTTGGCGATAGTATTTACAAAAAAATTCTTGAGGATGAGCGTATTGGGAAAATTATACACATATATAATGAAATTCCGGAGGTTCCGAAATTATATGAAATATGCGAGTTTGTGTGCGAAAATAATATAACTTTAATGAATTCATACAACAAGGTGAAGCTACTATTTGTTTCAAGGGAAATGGTTATGCAGCTAAAAAATAAAAAATACCTGAATGAAGTATTAGGAGAAGTAGAAAAAGATATTTCGTCTAATGGTGATCGAATAAAAAATCGTGATGGACTGGAAAGGATAAAAGATCTTCTTTTGGAGTTGAGGTCAGGAAGTCATGATCAAGACGGTAGCGTTTAACCTGTGATTTTTTAGGTGTCGTTTCATGACCGAAATCATACGCAAACCCCGGCTTTTCTCACTCCGTGGGTATTGGCCCGGTTGCGAACGCCCGGCCAATGATGCGTTAAAAGCTCTTGTAGTCAGATCAGGGTGGTTTGATGTGCGGGGACTTGTACCCGTGCAGAAAATCGCCGGATACGCGGTGTATAGCCGCTACGCGGGGCGGTGCAGTGGCCCCGCTATTCTGGTGACGCTTCGCTTTAAAATCACAAGCTTTTTTAAAGTCCAGAAAAAGGGCCTAAGCACAACAGACCATATATGGAAAGAAAACGGAAAATTGACAATAAAAAAGCCCTTCCGGGCTGGTTTATATTCTCATCATATCGACTAGGCTTTTATAGTGTTTGTTCGTGTCGTTAAACGTCACCATTACATCAACGCCATCAATTGTGTAAACAGGGTTTAATAATGATGGTCTTGTGGCTTTTATCTCTTCGCTTTCTGTCTCTTGATAATCGAATGGCTTCAACGTTTTAATCAACGTTAAATTGCCCAAATTACATTTTAACGTTTTTACTACCTTGCGATCCTTAACGATCCTGATCGTTATTCTGTATTCATATTTCAATTCTTTAAAAAAGAAAAAATCTCGCGGCGTCATAGCTTCATGAAAAGCTTCCCTATGAACAGGATCAATGTCTACATTGTTGATTGCTACTAATTCATTCTCATAAATCAATTTCGCATAATTTTCACAAGTTGAAATCCTAGAAATCGCCTTGTATTTTTTTGCTTTGCATATTTGTATTACTGAATAGTCATAGTCAAATTGAGCGTCCAGATCGAACAAGTGAATTTTTTTCTGCGTAGCGTCTTCGTATTCTTCTGATTTGAAATACACTTCAAAAATACTATTCGCGACAATAACAGCCGATGGTTGTTTGGTTACTAGTAAAAATCTTGATGGGTTTATTTCGTTATTAATGAAGTGCTTGTCGCCGCCACCGGGCACGAATGTTCCACATGAGTAATACGCTTGCTCTGCTAATTCGACAAGATTAAATTTATTTTTGATGTTTTTCATAAATCTCCTTTTCTGTGTTGTTACTTAAATGAAAACACATAAATAGAAGAAGTCAACAGAAAGGGCCTAAATAGTTTAATGGGTATGGCGTATTATCCAACTCTATTTTTAAATAATGTTCGACCTTAAATATATTTTCAATCTGCTATTGACACGTATTTTATGGCTTACACAAGCCATAAAACGACCATCGCAAAAATGGTAAAACTCAATAATTTACAAGATTTTCTAAAATAAAATTGACGATATTTTATTGAAAAATTATTTGTCAAAAGAAAGGGCCTAAACCCAACAGGCACAAAAAAGCCCCAATCAAGGGGCTTTAAATCTTCATGAAAAATATCAGTCAGCGACAGGAACGCCGTTCAATTTTTTGATCAAGGCGTCGAAGTCGGCCACCTTGTTTTTCTTGATCAGGTCATTCAAATAATCAGCGTATGTCGTGAAGCCTAGGGCTTCAATGGTCTTGCCAACGGCACCGGCTTTCTTGCTTTGTAAGATCGTCTCTACGCCATCGATCTTAACTTTAAACTTCGGGGCTTTCGCCTTTGTGGTCTTCACGCTCACGCTTTTAGGTGTTTTAGCGGGGATATGAGAACCGTGAAGGGAATGCACCACACCAACAAAAGCGGGCACCGTATAGCCGTATTTATTGCGAAGGGCTTCAAGCTCTTCGACAAATTTCATGACCTTTGCTTCTTCTTCGTTTGATTGAAGACTTTTGATTTGCTCTTCAAGGTGTTTTTGCTGTGCCAGTAGATCAAGCAATTTAGACATTTGAGACGATCCATGTGGTGGTTTTTCAGGATCATAAATATCTTGATGAAAATTGTCAAAAACAGATGCTTGGGTTAACGCATTTTATTTTTTAAGCTCTTAACGATTTAGGTTTTAAGATTTTAGATCCACCAGATGAGCTTTTGACCTTCTGCCTTCATATTCTATATATACATTTACGTAGTAAATATCTTTTACCCTCTCGCAACGTTCAAAAAAACCCGCAAAAATCACAGAAATCGCAAATGGCCGGTTATAGTTAACTGTAATGCAAACATCGAAAACAACGTTTGTGGTTATAGTTAACTGTAAGATCGAAAATCAATTGTGTCCGTTTTTTCATTAAGCAAAGGATAAAAACGATAGCATTAAAATATGGTTTTACATTTGTGTAATTATTTTGCCGTTAGCTATTGAAAAAGGTAAAAATTATGGTTTGATATATATATGAATTAAGGATTTTATAACTATGGAATACATCATTACAGAGAAAAAAAGGAAGATAGCCACACTAGAAACTTACATTTCAGTGCCTAAATTATTTTTAGCACTTCCGTTCTTTACGCCAAAAAACTCAGCTTCAACAGAAAGCCACATTGAAGTTAAAGAGTTTGGAGAACTACGAAAAATAAAATTAAAGTCAGTTAATTTGTCTGTGATAAGAGATTTTGAAGTCTTTCTTTTCATCATGAAAAAAGCATATTTAAAAAAATCGAATACATTTGAATTTGATAATGCCGAAATATTCAAGCTTTTGAATATCAATCCGAACCATCGTGATAGTTTTGTAAAAGACGTTTACACGAACCTAATTGAAGAAAAGTTAAGCTCGATTGATGTTTCTTATAGCAAGAAAGAAGATGGAATAAACAACAGATACGGGTTCAAATTCATCGAGTTTCGTAAAGTCAATAAGAAGACAACAACGATAAGATTAAGCAAAGAATTTATTGAGTTTTTTAACGAGCTTGAATATCTGTATGACATTCCCAAAGACATATTGAAGCTATTAAAGAACGAATACCAAAGAATTTTATATATTATGTATATTTGCAATAGAAAGAACGCAACCAATCATTTTGAAGTTTCTGATTTAAGAAAGCGTTTTAATGTCTCAACGAAAACCCTAGATAAAACATTCGTGATGCATATTCGTAAAGCGAATGATGCGTTGCTAGCCTTAGAGCTAATAACAAAATACGAAGAAGTGAAAGAGCTTGGGAAGAAATCGGGGAAAACCTTAACGTTTAAAGTTGATTACACATACAAGACGCTATACACGGATTTAGGCAAAAAAAAGGCCGTTGCTGCTAAGAATTTAGATGCTTTCAAAAAGCCAATAAAGGTCAAAAAATCTAAGATTGGAGAAGAAATTGAAGAACCAAAATTAACAGATGATGGAGACGAAGAATGGGTATGAAAAAAGAAGACCAAAAGCCGCAATCGCCCGGCTTTATAGTAGAAGCTTTGATAATGAGAATTGAGGCACTTTTACACTTGATAAAAAGCGACGTGATAAGAGCGGCTATCTCATCAAAATTGGGCGAAATAAAGGACATTAAAGCTCTGTATCAATTGTTATCGCTAGCACAAACATCTATTGAAAATAGTGAACTGATCGAAAATAAGATCAAGGGGGGTCTAGTTTTCAATCCGTTTACTGGTGAGTTAATAAGTGAGCTTGATTACCACTACGCCATGGAAGATATGATCGAAATGATGAAAGGAGTTGTTAACAATCCAGCACCAAAAATGAACCCAAAACCGCCAACGGTTTAACATCGATCAGAGGGCAAATGAATGTAAGAAATATAATCACTTTTTTAACGCTGCTTTTCCTTCCTGCCGTTGCGTTCGCATTCGGCAATGACGCCGCTGTTAAGGCTCAGGCTGAATTAATCTCTGCTATACAAAAATTGATCTACATAGTCTCATTTTTAATCGGTCTAATCCTGCTGGTTTCGGGTGGATACAAGATTAAAGCCATGTCAGACAATAACGAAAAAACCAAAATTTTCAGTGCTCCTATTATGGCGATTTTAGTAGGGGTCATCATGATGAATAGCTCCAACTCTTTGAGTGTCTTTGGTGCAACTTTATTCAGTGCTGAAAAGTTTTGCTTAGTTGTTGACGATGGCAGGATAAATGATAGCTGCATGAGCACTGAATTATCTGGCCTCACTGGTGAATTAAAAAGCCGTATAGAGAAGCTTTCAAGCGGTAACACCGCTGAAATATTCATGGATAAAATACAAATTATCATTGGAATTTTTCAAATTATAGGGCTGATTTATTTTTTAGTGGGAGCATACGGATTGGTGCAAGTAGCTAACGGTTCATCAAAAGAAAGCGGCTACGGCAAACCCATTATAACCATGTTTGCATCTGCGTTGATTGTCGATATACCGCACACCGCACAAATGGCAATCAACACGCTCGAAAGCATAGGAATTAACTTTTAAACAACCATGGGAGAAATTATGAAAAAAATGATGTTGCTTTTACCGCTTTTATTCTCAGTTAATGCTTTTGGTGCTAGTTACTTATGTGACAATGGTTGCACATACGAGCAAATTGTAGCGAACAATAAAGCAAACTATAAAACACATGAGCAGTTAATACGTGAAGCGGATGAAGAACAAAGGGAGATGGATAGAAAATTCACGCAGGAACATCAGGAAGCCCAAGCAAGAGCGGATGCAGCCCCAAAATATGTACATACACCGAAAGGGCCTGTCATAACCTGCGTGCAAGAAGTTTACGAAAAAGCTACGGGGATCTTGGGCGATGATGCGACAAAACACATCGACGTTTCTATTATTTCACCCGGTAAATGTAGTTTTGAAGTAAAAGAATTCGGAGACTTTGGGCGAGGTTGCGACAATCTAGCCGCTCTTTCTAGCATTGCAAAAATGGGATTTTATCAAGAAGAACAATGCAGATATGAAGTCGAAAGCTGGAAAGTATATTTACAGTATAAAGACGTAATTTATACACCAGAATGGACCAATGAACTAAATCGTGAATATTACGAAAAGTTAAACCCAATACAAGAAAAGCATTTTGAAAACGTTTTTAAATTGCAAGATCAAGAAAGAGCATTAAATAAATCGAGCAAATAAACAAGCCCCAAAAAAGGGCTTCTTGTTCGTATTTGATTTGTTAATATTATTATATATAATAATATTAACAACATCTTTTTTAACATGAAAAAATCTACAATTCTTTTTTATTCTCACTTTGCAATCATCATCGTTAGCGGATATTTAATTTCTGTTTCATATTTAATGCCCGAAGCTATACCGCCACGCGATTTGTTTTTTTTATTTGCAATACAGGGCTTCGCTATTTTCTTACTTTTCAAAATGCACATCATGGCAAAAAAAGAGAAAGAACAAACAAACAACAATAATGATGAGGTATCACAATGATCAAGATTTCACTATTAACAATCGCATTATTCGCTTCAATGTCAGCCAATGCAGCTTATAAAATTTACATACCAATAGAAGCAAAGCTAGGCGGGTCATTGCCTGATAATACTTTGGCGTGGGTTGGTGTCCCTGATGGTGGTGTTGTGGGTGGTGGTAATGGTTCAAATCCAACGACACCAGAAGAGCCAGCCAAACCGGAAGAACCGACAAGAGAAAGCATGTGTGCCAGTGCAAAGCAAGACGTTATCAGTATCGCAGCATCACAAAATTTAGACGTAACCGTAAAATACATTTCGCCGCTTATAAATGACAAATGTGTTTTGATGGTTATGTCAATTGGGAAATTTACAAACAAAGCGGCATTGATAAATTTTGGTAATTCAGTGGCAAGATTGAATATTTCAAATTATTCAATTGGTGTCGAAAGGTACAGCAGCTCGATAGTTGATATGTTTATAAGCTCTTTAACGACTGACGTAAGCACACAAGCTGATAAAATTTGGTCACGATACCAAACAGATAAAAAATAAAAAGAAAACGCCATTAAGGCGTTTTTTTAATGTGGGCTAGGTTTTTGAAGTCGGCTTCTTTTATTTTGATGATGCTCACTTTCAGCATTTTGTTTTTTACTTTCTGCTTGTGCTGCAAGCACTCGCATTTCTGAAAGCATTTCACTTTGAAGGCCGACGGTGTCTTTCGAAGTTAACACATCAACAGCAGCTTTTACTAAACCATCAAGCAAACCGACCGCTGCATCCATCGTTGTTGATGCGACTTCTTTCGCACTCCCTTTGGCACTAGAAACAGCATCATTTTTTGATGTGAAATCTGTTGATGAGCCTGTGATATTGTTTTCTTGTTCTGGCTTCTTAAAAGCCGGATTTTCAATCTTCAATTTTTCAAGCTGTGCTTTATCTGTCAAAGTAGGTTCAAAACCTTTGAGCGAGTAACCTTTTTGGTCAAGACCCATCATGTGGAATTCTAGCCATGCGTTACGCTTAAAATCGTCATTGCCATTGAGGTGTAAGGTTTGTGGGTTGCCGCTCTCTGTGAGCTTCTGCAAGCCTGCTTTGATCGCCATCGGGCTGTTAGTGTTGAAGTCAGCACGGCCCGCCACTGGATCATATTCAAACGCTTTCTTATTCGTCCCTTTGTAAAAAAAATCATGACCATCAGGCGTATCGAAGCGAGTATCTACAACGCGATTAGATTTCTTGATCCTTTTTTCCGTGATGCTTAATTGCTCATCATGAAAATCGCCGCCAATGCTTCCATAATCACGCACAGGAGCCGTTTTTACTCCAAGACGTGCAAGCGTGTCGGAGAACTGGGGATCGTCGCCAAAACGGGCTTTAAGAGCTTTGTAGGACGCTCCTACCTCAGAGGCTTTGAAGGTCACGCCGTCTTTCTCCAGGGAATAGGCATTGTTCCCGTTGGTGATCAACGTGAAGCCATCATTGTCTAGAAATTCGAGGAACTCGCCAGCGGTCATAGCTTTGTCAGTCGAAGCATTTACAGCTTCTTTAAATTTCTTCTTCTCTGATTTGATACCGCGATTTTCAAGCCTGTATTCGTTCGACGGCTTGGGGCTGGTAGGCATTCCGGGATTTAAAGACTTTCTGTTTTCAACGACTTTTAAACCATATTCTTCTTCAATTTCCTGACAGGCTTTTTCAAAAAAAGAAAAATCATTATGCTGAGTGTAAAGGTTTCCTTTGTTGTCTCTTTTGTTCCAAACAAGATGAACGTGAATTTCGTCGGTGTCAGTATGAACAGCCCAACGGTGTTTTCGATTATCCAAATCAAGCACATTACGCCAAACGGTTAAAGCCAAATCACGGGCCATTTCAGGCGAAACTTTGTCATCAGTATGAAAACTGATGATCTCATGTACTGCTTCTATTTCCTGAGTTCGGCCATTTTTAGATTGATACTTGTTGTTAACCTGCCTGAATTTCTTCGCCCCGAATTCCGCATATTCTTCCATGCTGGTGTTGTCAAATTTTGCTTCACTACCGCCAACCAACTCAGCTTTTTCTAAAATGTAATTCATTGTGCGAGTGGTCGCCGCATTATCAGGGAGTTTGCTTTTTACGTCCCTGATCATTTTGAACCTCTTTTTTTGATTACTGCTTTTTTCGTTTTAGTTGCAACGAAGTCATAGAGCTTTTCAAAGCGGTCAGATACTTGTTCAAGTGTTTTACTGTCTTGCTCTGTGAACCTGCCGCCAGCGTTCACCTTCCTCGCCATCTGGTTAACATTGTTCCCAATGCTTTCGAGCATTTTTTCGATTTTTGAAAAAGAAGCGAGAAGATCATCGTTGGTGATTTCGACTGTTTGAGCAAAGCCATCGTTAACAATCTTTTTGATTATTGCTGTTTTAGTCATTGAAAGACTAGAAGCGAGGGTGTTGAATTTTTCCATGTCTTCTTTTGAAATTCTTATTGATACTTTGTCTTGTGCCATGTTTCTCCTGATCGAAATTTAATTTGGTGAACAAAGGCCGGGGCCTATTGTTCGTGGTGCTGCTGTTTTAATCTTCGAGGTCGTCCCATCTTCTTTGTATCTCGTCAGTCTCTCTGCAATTTCTGCAAAGAGAATGGCCGTTCCAAGTGTCCTCATCGCAACGAACACAATTTCCTACATCATCACCTTTATATTCGTAGCTGCTTTCATTGTCGTCATCATTCATAATATTCCTCATGGTTAGTCTTTTGATTTTTCTGTAATGTCGAAGCATTACAGGGGGCTTGCTTTTGCTTCTAAATTTCAAACGAAGTGCGTAAATTTCAAGTAGGAAACGGAATAAAAAAGCACGAAGTGTTTTTTATGACCGACAATTTAACGAAGTTAAATGTCGGACGTTTCCATTGCTTGCCTGTTCTTTAATAGACTTCTATAAATGTTGTATCATATATTTTAATGTTTTCAATAGTGTCCGACAAATCTGTATGACAAAAAAGTGTCCGACAAATTTTAAAGGTGTCCGACATAATACGTTTGATGATCA
Source organism: Pseudomonas sp. MF6767 (assembly GCF_016405475.1). Classification (NCBI taxonomy): domain Bacteria; kingdom Pseudomonadati; phylum Pseudomonadota; class Gammaproteobacteria; order Pseudomonadales; family Pseudomonadaceae; genus Pseudomonas; species Pseudomonas sp. MF6767. The sequence goes on from NZ_JAEKCY010000003.1 coordinate 72,897, forward strand.
GACCTTTTATGTACTCTTTTACCGTTTGATTTTTAGACTTCATAAAAAAAGGCCATCAAATAAATGACAGCCTCTTTAATACGTTTGATGGTTAGATTTTTTACTGAGTGAATACATTGCCTAAATTATCAAAGCCATAAATTCCAAGCGGGGCCGATTTGTTATCATTCTGGGTGCTTAATTGACCTATTCGCTCATTATTAACGTAAGCGGTTGAATTTAGGGTGTCACTGATATATTCGAAGCTAAAACGTATGTTATTGGAAGTTAGGAAGTTGATGATGTTCAACCGACCTTCTTCTGTTTTCAAAAAGTCGATTGTCTTATCCAGATTAGTGAATTCAAGTTCCTGAACTTTTCTTTTGTTTTTTGAGATGGCAAGTTTTTCAATTTCTTCTTTGATTTCGTTTAATTCTACTTCTTCTTTTGAAAGGCGATTTAAAATTGCACTAGGAATGATGCCGCTTTTAATGGTTCCGACGGATTTGTTTAGGTTTTCAACACTGATTTCAAGATCGCTTTGACGATCTCGTAATTTTTTGAGTTTTTGCCGTGTTTTGGTGTCTTCAATTTTATTTGATTTTGACAGTTCAACAAATTTTTTGGCTAGCTTGAAGGCTCCCGAAGAACCATCACTAATCATGGATAAAGACTTGTTCACTTCTTCGATTTCTCTCAATATTTCTTCGTCGAGGTTGGCGTATTGAGTTACGTCGATAGGTTCAAGTAATACGGATTTTTTGTTCAATCTGTCGAATTCTTGCATGGTGTCAAGAAACAATTTAACAGCTAGGTCATATCGAAAGCGGTTTTTGCAATTTCCATTTTCGATATTTTGTTGACATGTCATGTAAAAATAACGACTTCCTTTGCTGTTGTAGTTGTTCATAAAGACAAGAGATTTTCCGCAACGCTCACAAAAGCAAGAATGACGAAAGATGTTTGCATTATTTTGTGTAACTCTTCCTTGGTGTTTTTTAACCTTTCGATTGGTCATTGCTTCTTTTGCTTCAAGAAATAATGAAGCAGAAACAATTTTTGGATAATAGTTTTCGATGTGTTTATCTAAAACCATTTTCCCGTCGATTTTCGTTTGAGACATAAAATAGCCCAAGACGTATTTTGTATCGAATATGTCTTTAACTCGGGCCTGTGTCCAGTTGATAGCCGCAAAGGCATTGGCTTTCTTAATCGTAGATGTAACGCCTTCGCGTTTTAGATTTTCTAGAATAAATTCGATTTCTTCTTGTGCTTTCTTATCAATTACAAGGGTGTTCGTCTTTTCATCAAAAATGACGCCGTAAGGCAAACGGTTTTTATTGAATACAATTCCTGTTTCTTCTGCTTCTGTTTTCGCTTTTTTCCAAGCGGATTTTCTACGGTGACTTTTAGTCAAGCTTTCTTCGTGAGCACGGGAAGAAATAACCGTAAGCATAATATCTTGCTTCATTATGTCGGCTTGATCTTCATGTAACTTATAAATGTAACCATCCATTGTAGTTACAAGGATCACGCCTTTTTTCAAAATCCCATAAACAAGGTCTTTTGCTTGCAAAAGCCTTTGGCGACTTAATCGATCAATACTCTCAACGAAGACGAAATCACCGGGGGCAATGCTCAAATTTTCGATTTGATCAATGAGGTCTTTTAGTTTGCCGGTCTTTGAGTTTTCACCCGTATAGGCAGAAACGCCGTTTTCATAGAAGAAATTTTCTTCGGGAACCTCGACCCCGTGACGGGCTGCAATGGCTCGTATGCTCGCTTTTTGACGGGTTACGCTGTCCTTGTCGTCTGCACCTTGGCGACGGGTCGAATAGCGAATGTAGGCGTATCCAGTAGGCATAGATCATCCTCAGCAATGGTGGAAGTCTACCCGGTGGCATGTGTGAGTAATAGCCACTAGGTCAAGACCAACCACATGCCGGTGCGCTTTCTGATCTACGTGGCAATCACCGCGCTCACGCGTTTGCTGATCTCCAACGTGTCCCACCACAACCCGCCGGACCTGGGCATCATCTACCTGTGCGGCGGCATTTTGCTGTTGGCGTTTGCGATCCTGGTGGTGCGCTATGCGTCGTCGGCCTTCCCTTCGGTGAAGGTCGAAAGCCCGCGTCGCAAGGGCGAAGCGAGCCTTGAGACCGAGAAAGGCGAGCTTTAAAGCCCGACGCTGAAGGGCAGGGTACGGGCGGGCGGTCGCTGCAGGAGTTTGTGGCTGTCGCCGTCCGTCATCAGCTCCAGGATTTCCACGGCGCTGTGGCCCTGTTCGATGGCGATGCCGAACTGGATGCTTTGCACCAGGCGCCTGAGGCGTTGCGGGTCGTTGCGTTGTTCGGCGCTGATCATGCGCTTGGCCACTACGCCAGTCTCGTCAGAGAGGGTGAGCATGATGCTGCCGTCCAGCCGTTGGATGCTCAGGTTGACGCGGTATTGGGGGCTGAACGTGTCGGTGATGATCTGAAAAGGATTGTCCATGGTGCGTTACCGCCTGATAAGAACATGCAGTCATTGACGGCCGGTGTCGGGATTAGTTCGCATCGCCTGACCACTGGCCAAATTCCGTTTTCCTCGAAAGTTCTACAGCAAGGGCCGTGCCGTACAGTGATTTACCCGTCACAGAAATCCAATTGTGGGAGCGGGCTTGCCCGCGATTGCGGTGTATCAGCCAACAAGTACTTGGCTGAAGGACCGCAATCGCGAGCAAGCCCGCTCCCACATTTTTTTTGCTGTTTTTGGAGATCAGTGAGCCAATTCAGGGCATCACGGAAAAAACGATCGCAGACAGCGCAATCAGCCCGATCACCACCACAAATACATTCGATACCTGACCTGAATACTGGCGCAAAGATGGCACGCGGCGGATGGCGTACATCGGCATCAGGAACAGCAGGCACGCGATGATCGGTCCGCCCATGGTTTCGATCATGCCCAGGATGCTCGGGTTGAAGGTGGCCACGGCCCAGCAGGTCAGCACCATGAACAACGCGGTGCAGCGTTCCAGCCATTTGGACGACATCGAACGGTTGCGCCCACGCAGGGATTTGACGATCAGCCCCTGGAAGCCTTCGCTGGCACCAATGTAGTGACCCAGGAAGGACTTGGTAATCGCCACCAGCGCGATCAACGGTGCGGCGTAGGCAATCACCGGCGTCTGGAAGTGGTTGGCCAGGTACGACAGGATCGAGATGTTCTGCGCCTTGGCAGCGGCCAGGTCAGCCGGTGACAGCGCCAGCACGCAGCTAAAGCAGAAGAACATCACGGTCAGCACCATCATGCCGTGGGCGGTGGCCAGGATGCCGCTGCTTTTGCGCTCGGCCTGGGCGCCGTAGACGCGCTTCTGGTCCACGGCAAAGGCGGAGATGATCGGCGAATGGTTGAACGAGAACACCATCACCGGGATCGCCAGCCACAGCGTTTTGAAGAACAGCGGCAGCGGCATGCCTTCGCTGGCCGAGGCGAAGAACGCGCCGTTCCAGTTGGGAATCAGGCTGAATGCCAGCAGCAGCAAGGCGGCAACGAAGGGGTACACCAGCACGCTCATGGCCTTGACGATCACGCCCTGGCCACAGCGCACAATGGCCATCAGGCCGAGGATCAGCACCAGCGACAGAATCGCCCGTGGCGGCGGCGCCATGTGCAATTGGTGCTCCATGAAACTGCCCAGGGTGTTGGTCAGCGCCACGCTGTACACCAGCAGGATCGGGAAGATCGCAAAGAAATACAGCAGGGTGATCAGCTTGCCGGCGCCGACACCAAAGTGTTCCTCGACCACTTCGGTGATGTCGCCGGATTTGCCCGACAGCACAAAGCGCGTCAGCCCACGGTGGGCGAAGAAGGTCATCGGAAAGGCCAGCAGCGCCAGCACGATCAGCGGCCAGAAACCACCGACGCCGGCATTGATCGGCAGGAACAGGGTGCCCGCGCCGATGGCGGTGCCGTAGAGGCCGAGCATCCAGGTGGTGTCGTGTTTGGTCCAACCGGTGGTTACTGTGTTTTCTCTGACATCGGGATTTTCGGCAGCAGGTGTACGTACATCAGTCATCGGTATTGCCTCGTTATTATTTTTGCGCGGGCTCACGTTGGGGCGGGTAGCAGTGCTCCGATCAGCACTCCACCCAGCTGACCGCCAGGCCGCCCCGTGAAGTTTCTTTGTATTTGTCATGCATATCGGCGCCGGTATCGCGCATGGTGCGGATCACCCGGTCGAGTGAGATGAAGTGTTTGCCGTCGCCGCGCAGGGCCATCTGCGTGGCGTTGATCGCCTTGACCGCCGCAATGGCATTGCGCTCGATGCACGGCACCTGCACCAGGCCACCGACCGGGTCGCAGGTCAGGCCGAGGTTGTGTTCCAGGCCGATTTCGGCAGCGTTTTCCAGTTGCTCCGGGGTGGCACCGAGGATATCGGCCAGGCCTGCGGCGGCCATGGCACAGGCCGAGCCCACTTCGCCCTGGCAGCCGACTTCGGCGCCTGAGATGGAGGCGTTTTTCTTGCAGAGGATACCGACGGCAGCGGCGGCCAGGAAGAAATTGACCACGTCGTCGTCAGACGCGTCGGCGTTGAATTTCATGTAGTAATGCAGCACTGCCGGGATAATCCCGGCCGCGCCATTGGTCGGGGCGGTGACCATGCGCCCGCCAGCGGCGTTTTCTTCGTTGACGGCGAGGGCGAACAGGTTGACCCATTCCATCGCCGACAAGGTCGAGGTGATCACGTTGGGCTTACCGATTTCCAACAGGTTGCGATGCAACTTCGCGGCGCGACGGGGCACATCCAGGCCACCGGGCAGGATGCCTTCATCGCGCAGGCCCTGTTCCACGCACTCGCGCATCACCGACCAGATATGCAGCAGGCCGCTGCGGATATCTTCATCGCTGCGCCACGCCCGTTCGTTGGCCATCATCAGCTCGGATACCCGCAGGCCGTGCTTGTTGCACAAGGCCAGCAGTTCTACGGCGCTGGAAAAGTCGTAGGGCAATTGCACGTCGCTGGTCGGCGCAATGCCTGATGCAGCTTCGGCGGCTTCGATGATGAAACCACCGCCCACCGAGTAATAGGTTTGTTCGCTCAGCAGGCCGCTGTCGCCATAGGCGTGCAAGGACATGGCGTTGGGGTGGTACGGCAGGCTTTCGTCCAGCAGCAGCAAGTCGGTGTGCCAGTTGAAAGCAATTGCCTGAGAGCCCGCCAGCAGCAATTGGCCGGACTCGCGCAGTTGCTGGATACGCGCATTGATCGAGGTGGGGTCGACGCGATCTGGCCATTCACCCATCAAGCCCATGACACAGGCGCGGTCGGTGGCATGGCCGACACCGGTAGCGGACAGCGAGCCATACAGGCGCACTTCGACGCGACGGGTTTGGCTGAGCAAATGCAGGTCGGTCAGGGCTTGGGCGAATGTCGCGGCAGCGCGCATCGGGCCAACGGTGTGGGAGCTGGAAGGGCCGATGCCCACCTTGAATAGATCGAAAACACTGATAGCCATGCTAAAGCCTTACAAGCAATGGAGTAGAAATCGCTGCCATGTTTTGTAGAGCAGGCGGAATTGGCGCGATACTGAGCCTCTGGATCGGTACTGACCAACGAATTATCCTAAGACACCCTTTAGCAGGACTAAACGCTATGACTCGCCCCCTCCATGGCCAGACCTATGTCTGGCTGCATGTGTTTTCCTGCGCTGCGCGGCATCTATCGTTCACCCGCTGCGCCGAGGAACTGCACATCACGCCGGGAGCGGTGAGCCAACAAATTCGCCAGCTAGAAGAGCGCCTGGGCTTTCGACTGTTTCATCGGCGTGCGCGAGGCGTTGAACTCAGCGCCGAGGGGCAGCGCCTGGCGGCCGTGGTGGGTGAGGCTTATGGCAGCATTGATGCCGAACTGCAGCGCCTGGACGCCGGGATGATCAGCGGCACCTTGCGCCTGCGTTCTATCCCCTCATTTCTGGGCAAGTGGCTGACCCCGCGTCTGCCACGTTTTCAGCAGCGCTTTCCGGACATTCAACTGCGCATGGTCGCCGAAGACAGCAGCATCGCCCTGCATGAAGGCGACTTCGACCTGGCCATCGACCTCAACGACGGCAGCTACCCTGGATTGTTATCCACAGCCCTGTTGGACGAACAGATATTCCCGGTGTGCGCCCCCAGCCTGTTGCGTGGCCGCCCACCCTTGCATGGCCCGGCGGATCTGGCCCATTTCCCGCTGCTGCACGACATCACGGCCTGGCGTGGGAGTTATGAATATGCCGAATGGGAGTTTTACCTCAATGCCATCGGCTACCACGGTGCCGACGTACGGCGCGGGCACACCTTCAACCGCAATCATCTGACTATCGAAGCCGCCATCGCCGGCATGGGCGTGGCGATTGCGCGGCGCACCTTGCTGAACGATGAGCTGGAGCGCGGCACCTTGATCGTGCCGTTCGGCCTGGCCGTGCCCAACCATAAACGCTACGTGCTGCTGTATGCGCCGGGCGCGTTGAACCATCCGGGCGTGCGTGCGGTGCATGACTGGCTGGTGGAGGAAGCGGGGATTTTTCGCAGCTTGCACCCGTTGGGAGAGGGGCAATTGTGAGGAAAACAGAACGTAAGAAGTTGTAACTAACTCCCCACCCTACCAGCGTTTTTGCTCGTCGTCAGGGTTAATTTGTAATGTAGGATTTATCTTTGCAAAGGGGTTGAAATGTTTCAGCAGGTGCTCAATTGTGTAATCAAGAGGTCATGGTTTCACCACCCCGGTGTTGCAGTTTGTGACCTCTGGCGAGCTAGCTGAAATAAGGGAAGAACTATGCAAATCCAAGTCAATAGCGATAACCATATTGAAAGCAGCATCCGACTGGAGGAGTGGGTACGTACTACCATTGAGAGCACGCTCGAACGCTACGAAGAAGACCTGACCCGTGTAGAGGTCTACCTGCGAGACGAGAACGGCGACAAGCCCGGCCCTCACGATTTGAGTTGCCGCCTGGAAGCACGGCCAAAGGGCCATCAACCAGTTTCCGTGTGCCATAAAGCCGATACGCTGGAGCAAGCGATCGATGGCGCCGCAGTCAAGCTCGACCACGCACTGGAACATCTGTTTGGCAAACTGCAAGGCAAGCCGCGCGCTGCCGGTAAAAACCAGCCAATCAACAAAGTGAACGAAGACGCTTTGGAAGAGGAATTCCTGGAAAACGAAAACGCTGCCATTAACGGCTGATTTTTTCCATTCCCCCAATGAAAACGGGCCTGCACATGCAGGCCCGTTTTTCGTTCAGCGCTCGCGCCGGAAGAAATGCCGGCTCAGCAGCGACAGCCCGCAGGCGCCCAACCCCGCAAACAGCATGGCCCAGCCGGCGCCGCTGCGCAGTGCTGTTTGCGCATCCAGAATGGTCAGCCCCGGCGCATCCAACTTGCCGGCGGCAATATGCTGGCTGAGGCTTGCCCATTCCATTGCCGTGCTGTCAGGCAGCACATTGGCCAGGTTGTGGCTGATCCCTAACAACAACACAAGGCCCATCAGCGCGATATTGAGCGCCAGGGTGATCAGCCGTGCGCTGAAGTCGATGCCCGAGGCCATGCCTGCGCGGTCATTCGAGACGGAGCCGGTGGTGGTGTTGGTGGTCGGCGAATTGGTCAACGCCAGTCCGATACCGGCGATCACGCAACTGAGCAGCACCAGCGCCACGCTGGGTTGTTCGGCGTAATTAACGGCGGCCATTCCCATGAACCCTGCGCCCATTACCCCCAGGCCCAGGGGAATGATGCGTTCGGCGCCAAAGCGTAGGGCCAGGCGTTCGGCCAGCGGCGGTACCAGCAAAGTCGGCAAGGTGTAGGCGAGCAAGGCGGCGCCTGTGGTCAGCGTGTCGTAACCCAGGCCCGCCTGGAAGTACAACGGCAGGTAAATCATGAACGGCCAGAAGCTGAAGTTCATGCCGATCGAGCCCATCAACGCGCCATTGAAACGTTGGATGCGGAACACCGAGAAGTCGAACATCGGATGGGCGCTGCGCCGCTCAATCAAGATAAACAGCAGCAGCCCGAAGACCGACAGGCCAGCCCAGCCGAGCATCGCCGGGGCGCAAAAGCCGGTTTCGCTGCCCTGGGTGATGAAATAAACCAGTGCAAACACCGTGAGTGTCATGGTCAGCATGCCGGCGATGTCGAGGCGATGGTTGGCCGGGTCGCGGGACTCCTGCACGCTGATATGCAACAACGCCAAGGTGAACAGGGTCAGCGGTACATGCACCAGGAACACCCAGCGCCAGTCCGCCACGGCCAGGATCATGGCTCCCACCATCGGTCCGAAACCCAGGCCCACGCCAGCGATGACGCCCCATATCGCAAAGGCCCGCGCACGCGCCGCCGGTTCGCGGAACTGATGGGACAAGATCGCAAATTGGCAAATCATCATGGCCCCGGCGCCAATGCCCTGGACGAAACGCGCCGCGATCAGTGTCGGCGCATCGTTGGCCAAGCCACAGGCCAGCGAGGCCAGGGCGAACAGCCACAGACACACCACCAGCACACGCCGACGACCGAAGCGATCCGCCAAGGTCCCCGCCGCCATCAGCACGCTGGTGCAGGCCAGCGTGTAGGCATTCATGATCCATTGGGCGTCTTGAAAGCCCGTGCCCAGTTCCTGTTCCAGCGTCGGCAGGATGACCGGCACGCTGGAGATTTCCAGGCCGAACATCAGGGCCACCAGGCAGACGGCGGTGAGGGCCAGGCCGTTCCTGGCGGTGCGCGGGGGAGTGAGGGCCGAGAGTGCGGCGGCGCGGGGCATACGACATTCCTTTCGAAAGCGGGAGGGGCTATTCTCTCGGGAATCAGGTTCTTTATTGGTGATAATTTTTCCGTGAACAAGGGAATATAGGGCGACAATTAAGCATGGCTACCCCACGTTTTGATGGTGTCGAACTCTTTCTGCAGATTGTTGAAAGCGGCAACCTCACCGAAGCCGCCGAACGCCTGAACCTCACGCGTTCTGCGGTGGGCAAGGGCCTGGCGCGCCTGGAAGCACGCCTGGGCACTTGCCTGTTACAGCGTTCCACCCGGCGCCAGCGGTTGACCGAGGACGGGCAGGCGTACTACGAGCATTGCCTGCGCGCATTGGCAGAGCTGGAGGCCGCCGAGTCCGTGCTGGAAAGCGGCCGCCAGCAACCTCGCGGGCGTTTGCGAGTGAGTGTGCCCCTGGCGTTTGGTCATCACTATGCCGCGCCGGCGTTATGGGCCTTGCTGGATCGTTATCCGGAACTGGAAATCGACCTTTGTTTTTCCGACCGCATGATCGACTTGGTGCAGGAGGGCTTCGATATGGCCGTGCGCATCGGCCCGTTGCCCGACACCGACCGCCTGAGCGCACGGCGCCTGGGTCAGCAGGTCATGGGGCTGGCAGCGTCGCCGGCGTATTTGCAGCGCAAGGGTGCTATTGGCAGTATCGAAGACCTGGCCGCTCATCGTGGCATTGCCTACCGCAGCAACACCGCGCAGCGCTCGCGCCTGGCTTCGCCCTTGATCGTGGACGACCTCCAGGCGGTAGCCGATGCCGCCATCGCGGGCGTAGGCCTGGCCTGGTTGCCGAGTTGGTTGATTGCCCACTATGCGCTGCGCGGGCAGTTGCAGGCCGTGCTGCCCAGCTACCGTGAGCAACCTGCGCCGATCCATGTGATCTGGCCGACGGCGGCGCATATGCCAGCCAAGACGCGGTGTGCCATTGACGCGTTGGTGGCGGCCACCCCGAGTTGCCTGGCGGGCAGTTAGATCCTGAACATACTGAAAACCATCTGTAGGAGCGAGCTTGCTCGCGAAAAACGTCAACGATAACGCGTGTTTGCTGAATGAACGCGGCGCCTGTGAGTTTTTCGCGAGCAAGCTCGCTCCTACAAAATACAGTTAGAACGCGATAGAGGTTTGTACATACACCGTACGCGGCTCACCCACGTACTTGCCCTTGTTGTTGTCATCGAACGAGCGGGTGTAGTACTGCTTGTTGAAGATGTTCTTCACCCCCACCGCCACATTCAAGTCCGACAACTGCGGGCCGAAATCGTAGGCTGCGCGGCTGCTGAACAGCATGTAGCCGGGGATGCGCCCATTGGCACCGTCGGCGCTTTCGGCCTGGGTGTTGGCGTTGTCGGCGAACTGGCTGCTCTGGTAACTGCTGTCCACATTCAGCTTCCAAGGGCCTTCGGTGTAACCCACGCCGAGGGTGCCTTTGTGCTTGGAGGAGAAGGGCACGCGGTTGCCTTTGTTGGGGCCGTCTTCGCGGATGGTCGCATCCACATAGGCGTAGGTGGCGTACACATCGAAGCCGGCCAGTGCGGGGCTCAGGCCGTCGAGGGCGTAGTTGATGCTCGACTCGATGCCTTGGTGGCGAGTTTCACCGCGGGCGATCACGGTGTCGTTGGTCTGGTTGCTGTCGTACTGGTTGTCGAAGTTGATCAGGAATGCGCCGATTTCTGCGCGCAAGCTGCCGTTGTCGTAGCGCGTGCCGAGTTCCCAGGTGCGGGCTTTTTCCGGTTTCACTTCGCCACTGTTCACACGGTTGGGCATCTGGCTGTACTGCACGCTGCCGAACGAGCCTTCGGTGTTGGCGTAGAGGTTCCAGTCGTCGGTGAGGTGATAGAGCACGTTCAGCGCTGGCAGTGCGGTGTTGTAGTCGCCCTTGTATTTGACGTTGCTCAGGTTGTTAGTCTGCTGGGACTCGATCATCTCGTAGCGAATGCCTGGGGTGATGGTCCACTTGCCGATGTCGATGCGGTCGTCGATGAAGAACGCATTGGCTTCGGTGCCGCCGCGCGTGTCGCGGTCGTTGCGGCTGTTGGTGGTGGGGATTTGCTGGTTGACGGCAATCGGCGTGCGGTAGCGCAGCTCGTGGCCGGCTTCATTGATGTAGCGGTAGCCAACACCCACTTCGTGGCTGGTGGGGCCGAGGTCGAAGCCCTGGGCGAAGCGCGTTTCCAGGCCACGTACCCAATATTCCCGTGGCGACAGCGACAGGAAGCTGCCTTGGTCCAGGTAGCCGCTGCGCAGGGTCTTGGTGAAGAAACTGTTGACCGTGAATTCGCGGCGGTCCTGCTCGTAGCGATAGCCCACATTGAACATCGTGCGGCGGCCCCAGAACTTGTCATACGGGCGGGTGGACTGGTACGGATCAGCCTTGTAGTCCTTGACGTTCAAACCGCCCGGCATGTCGGCTTGGCCTTCGTAGTACTGCGCCATGGCGTTGAAGCTATTGGCGTCGTCCAACTGGTATTTGCCCTTGAGGATCAGGTCGTCGATGCGCGTGTTGCTGTTTTCGCGCCAGTCGCCGCCGCGGGTGCCGGAGTACAGCAGCGCGCCACCCAACCCATTGTCGGCGGTGCCGCCAGCCAGCAAGTTGCCGGTGGTCTTGAAGCCGTCGTGGCTGGAGGAGGGGCTGGTCTCGGTCTGCAAACCACCCTTGACCGTCGGCGCATCCGGGATGGCACGGGTGACGAAGTTGACGATGCCACCGACGTTTTGCGGGCCATAGCGCACCGCACCGCCGCCACGTACTACATCCACCGCGTCCATATTGCCCATGCTGATCGGCGCGAAGGAGAGTTGCGGCTGGCCGTAAGGCGCGAAGGGCACCGGGATGCCATCCATCAGCACGGTGGAGCGCGACGCCAGGCGCGGGTTGAGCCCGCGAATGCCGAAGTTCAGCGCCATGTCGTGGCTACCGGTGCCGTTGTTGTCCGGGGCGTTGACGCCAGGGATGCGGTTGAGCACATCGCGGGCCTGGGTGGCGCCCTGGCGTTCGAATTCTTCGCGGCGGATCACATCTCGGGCGCCGGGGTGTTCGAACACGTTGGTTTGCGCCGCGTCACCGAGCCAGTCGCCGACCACGTTGGAGGTCTGCAACTCCAGGGTGGCGGGGGCGCCGGCTGGTTGCAGGCTGTAGGCGTTATCACCCTCGGCGCGGGCTTGCAGGCCGGTGCCTTCCAGTAGTTTTTGCAAGCCACCGGCAGCGCTGTAATTGCCCGACAGCCCTGGGCTTTGCATACCGACTGTCACTGCGGAGCCGAAGGACACCAGTACGCCGGCTTCACGACCGAATTGATTCAGGGCCGCTTCCAGGGTGGTCGGTGCAATGTGGTACGCCTTGGCGTCGGCTGCCATCACCGCCGGCAGTGCGGTCAGGCTGAGGCTTGCGCCGAGCAGGAGTTGGCGCAGTGTACGGGCGAGAAGCGTCGGGTGCTGGGGCATGAAGGGCGGTCCTGAGAAGGAAGGATCAAGGTGGCTTTCCTTCTCTGTCACGCCAGGTGCGGAAAACGGCTCACAGCTGCAAAAAATATTTCGAGCTCACCGCCCACTGTAGGAGCGAGCTTGCTCGCGAAGGTCGTCAACGATCACGCGGGTTGTCTGGTTTAACGCGGTGGGTTGAGGTTTTTCGCGAGCAAGCTCGCTCCTACAAAAAGCGCTATGCATCACGCACGTGCCTGCACGGTCACCCAATAACGGGTAAAGCGCCGCACTTTCACCGGCAGGCTGATCTCCAGCAGGTCGAGGATGCGTTCGCTGTCATCCAGTGGGTAACTGCCGGACAGCAGCAGGTTGGCGACTTGTGGATCGCAATGGAGCTGGCCGCGACGGTAGCGTCCCAATTCATTGAGGAAGTCTTCCAGGCGCATGTGTGCGGCCACCAGCATGCCGTCGGCCCAGGCGCCGCTGTTGGCGTCGGTGGGGCGCGGGGTGTCCCAGCCTTTGCGGGTGAAATTGACTTGGTGCGCGGCGTCGACACTAAGCGGCAGGCCGTTGTAGCGGTTGGGCATCACCTCGACCTGACCGGCCAGTACCGCCAGTTGGGTGTGGTCGTTGAACTGGCGCACAGTCAAGCGCGCCGCCGGGCTGCTGAGCAGGCCCTGGCCGGTCAGCACGTGCAACGGCGCCTGGCCTGCACGGGCGGTGAGCAGGATTTCACCTTCAAGCAGGCGCACCAGGCGCTGTTGGCCGTCGAAATGCACATCCACCGCGCTGCCGGTGTTGAGCTGCAACTGGCTGCCGTCGGCCAGTTGTACTGTGCGGCGCTGGCCCACCGGGCTGCGATAGTCAGCCGTCAACGGCGGCAAGATATGTTGCTGGCGCAGGCTCCAGGCGGCGGCCGAACCGGCACCCAGAATCAACAGCAATTTAAGCGCCTGACGCCGGCTGGTGGAGGTGGGCGCGTTCAACGCCGCGTGGGCCAGGGGCGAGGGCACGCCGCGCAGGCGTTGGTTGACGCGCTGGATCTGCTCCCACGCGCGTTGGTGTTCGCTGTGGGCATTCAACCATTGCTGCCAGGCCGCCTGCTGGCGTGGGTTGAGCGCGCCTTGCTGCATTTCCAGCAACCAGTGCACGGCTTGTTCGGCGACTTGGCTGGAGACATTCATAGGGCGAAGTAGCAGCGCATGGCCGCTTTGGTCAGGTGGCGTTTGACCGTGGCGATGGAGATGCCCAGTTGCGCGCCGATTTGCGCGTAGGTCAGGCCGTCGAGTTGGGCCAGCAGGAAGGCGCGTTTGACCTGCTTGGGCAAGCCGTCGAGCAGTTGGTCCAGTTCCAGCAGGGTCTGCAGGATGATTGCGCGGTCTTCTTCCGACGGCGCCACGTGTTCGGGCATCTGCGCCAAGGCCTCGAGGTAGGCGCGCTCCAGGTCCTGGCGGCGGTAGAAGTTGAACAGCACACGCTTGGCCACGGTGGTGAGGAAGGCGCGCGGCTCGATCAGCGTTGGCGCTTCCCGGGCACTGAGCACGCGGATAAAGGTGTCCTGAGCCAGGTCGGCGGCGTTTTCCGGGCAGCCGAGCTTGCGTCGCAACCAGCCGGTGAGCCAGTGGTGATGGTCGTTGTACAACACTTCGACGGGGTTGGACGGCTGCAACGCGATCACTCCGCAAGCATTCGACATGCTTTAGAGAACAAGAATTGTTCGCATTGTAGGGTGCATGACAGGGTTCGGCAATCGGCCAGGGCAGGTGATTCATCCGTTCTCTTTTGCTTATGAGAATATTTATCATTAATATTGCGCGCTGATGAACCAGGCGCCTGCCGCATGAAAAGCAAAACCTCATTGCCCGTGTCCTACCGCCTCGCCGTCACCTCGCGCGTGCTGGCGGCGGTGATTGGCGGTTACCTGATGGCTTCCCTGGCCGCCATTTGCCTGGCGCTCTGGCTGCCCACCTCCCGTGCCGATGCGGTGGTCACCGGCATGATGAGTTCCTTTGTGTTCTACCTGCTGGCGGTGCTCTGGTGTTTTGCCTGCCGCACGGCATGGCGCGCCTGGGCAGGGGTGATGGTGCCGAGCGCACTCTTGGCCACCCTGGCCGGCATTGGTTTCTGGATGGCTCGCACATGAAAGAGGGCTTTCGCCAGGCCATGGCATGGCTGCACACCTGGGCCGGCTTGATCTTCGGCTGGCTGCTGTTCGCGATTTTCCTGACCGGCACCCTGGCCTATTTCAAAGATGAAATAACCCACTGGATGCAGCCCGAAGTGCAGGCCCATCCCCTGGACGATGAGCGCAGCCTCGCCGTCGCGCAAAACTATCTGCAACAGCAGGCGCCTACCGCCGCACGCTGGTTCATTACCTTGCCGAACCGCCGCGACCCCGGCTTGTCGGTGATGTGGCAAGACAAGGTCGAGCCCGGCAAGCGCGGCACTTTCATCCAGAAAGTCCTCGACCCCGTCACCGGCCAACCGGTGCAGGCCCGGGAAAGCAAGGGCGGTGAGTTCTTCTATCGCTTCCACTTCCAACTGCAAATGCCTTACCCGTGGGGCCGCTGGCTGTCGACCATCGCTGCCATGGTGATGTTCGTCGCGCTGATCACGGGCATCATCACCCACAAGAAAATCTTCAAGGACTTCTTCACCTTCCGCCCGCGCAAAGGCCAGCGCTCCTGGCTGGACGGGCATAACGCGGTGGGTGTGCTGGTGCTGCCGTTTCACCTGATGATCACCTACAGCAGCCTGGTGATTTTCATGAGCATGGTCATGCCCGCGCCCATCGTGGCGTCCTACGGTGACGACAGCCGGGCGTTTTTCAGTGAGCTGTTCCCCGCTACTGACAATGCGCCGGCCCTCGGCCAGCCGGGCAAACTGCTGCCGTTGATGCCGATGTACCAGCAGGCGCGGGAGCAGTGGGCAGGTGGTCATGTAGGGCGTGTGGCGGTCAACAACCCTGGCGATGTCAACGCCTCGGTCAATGTGTTCCGCGCCGGCTCCGACAGCGTAGTGCATGCGTCGGGCAGTACGTTGTCGTTTAGCGGCACCACTGGCGAGCTGTTGCGGGCCAGTGCCGAGCCATCGTTGCCAGCGGTCGTTGGTGGCAGTTTCTACGGTTTGCACATGGGCCATTTCGCCGGCCCGGTGCTGCGCTGGCTGTACTTTATCTGCGGCCTGGCGGGCACGGCGATGATCGGCACAGGCTTGGTGATCTGGCTGGGCAAACGTCAGCTCAAACACGCCAAGGCCTCGGTGATGCCCTTTGAACTGCGTTTGGTGGAGGTGCTGAATATCGCCAGCATGTCCGGATTGATGATCGCCATTGCAGCGTTTTTCTGGGCCAACCGCCTGCTGCCGGTGAGCTTCACTGAGCGTTCGGACTGGGAAGTGCAGGCGTTCTTTATCGCCTGGGGCCTGAGCCTGTTGCACGCCTTGCTGCGGCCCGGTCGCCAGGGCTGGGTCGAGCAACTGAGCCTCGGCGCGCTATTGTTTGCCGCCATTCCATTGCTTAACGCCATCACCACCTCGCACCACTTGGGCGTCTCCGTGCCAAGTGGCGACTGGGCCATGGCCGGCTTCGACCTCACCTGCCTGGCGAGTGGCGTGTTCCTCGCCTGGGCAGCCTGGACGATGCACCACCGCAGCGCGCCGCTACCCAAGGCCGAGCGTGCCCGCGGGTTAACACTCAAGCAGCAGGCCAACTGATGCTTCTGGCGCTTTTGATGTGCTACGCCGGGTTCATGGCACTGTGCTTGTCCACCGACCGTCACCACGGCGAACTGCTGCACAGCAAACCCACGCCCATTCGGCGCTTGGGGTTGCGGGTGGGCGGTTGGTTGCTGCTGGGCGTGTCGATCTGGCCGTCGGTGCTGGGCGCCGGTTGGAGTCAGGGCCTGGTGGAGTGGTGCGCGGTGTTGATGCTCAGCGCCTTGCTACTGGTGTTGCTGTTGCCGTATCGGCCGAGGCTGGCCTTGATCCTCGCGGGGCTCGCTCTTCTGGCCAGCCCTGTTGCGGCGTTCGCCCTCTCTTGAGCCGGCCATGAGGACCCAACCACCGCAATCTTCTCAGGACACTCCGCACCCGGATGCAGCGGGTGGACGCGCGCATTTCCTGCAGGTGTTTTTGTCCCAGCGCTCGCAAATGGAGGCGTTGGTCAGCCGCCGTGTGGGTTGCCGCGCCACGGCAGCCGACCTGGTGCAGGATCTGTTCCTGCGCTTCTGGCGTCGCCCGCTGGTGCAGGTCGAAGAGCTGAGCACCTACCTGCTGCGCTGCGCCGGCAACATCGCCATCGACCACCTGCGCAGCGAAAGCGCACGGGCGCGCAGCAGCGAAGGCTGGCTACCGGAACAATCCGACCACCAAGGCTGCGAACCCCAGGCAGCGCTGGAGGCGGGCAATGATCTGCGTCATGTGGAAGCCGCCTTGCGCAGCTTGCCCGAGCGCACCCGCCAGATTTTCCTGCTTAACCGCATCCACGGGCGCAAGTACACCGAAATTGCCAAGGCCATGGGCCTGTCCCAAAGCGCCGTGGAAAAACATATGATGCGCGCCCTCGAAGCCTGCAAGGCCAGCCTTCGCGAACCATCGCCTCCACGCACGCCAGGGAACGCCCCGTGAACGTCACGCCCACGCCCGCCCAGGAACAGGCCGCGCTCGATTGGTTGTGCCTGCTGCATGACCAGCCCAGCAGCGGCGACCAGGCCACGTTCAGCCGCTGGTTACGCGCAGATCCCGCACACGTCGAGGCATACTCCCAAGCCCAGGTGCTCTGGGAATTAAGCGAAGTACCGGCGCGCCAGCTGGCCGACGAGGACGCGCTCGCGTTGCAGGGCTACCTCAACACGATCAACGCCTCCAAACGCTCCCGGGTAGCGCGTTGGTCTGGTGCCTTGGCCGTCGCCGCCTGCTTGCTGCTGATGGTGTCGATGGGCGTCGGTTGGCAGCCGTCACGCTGGGTCGATGAGTGGGGCGCCGATTATGTGACGGCGCCGGGGGAGGTGAAGACCTTCACCCTGGCCGATCAATCCAAGGTCACCCTCGACGCCGACAGCGCCATCGCCGTGGATTTCAGCCAGGGCGAACGGCACATCCAATTGCGCCGTGGTGCAGGTTTTTTCAGCGTGACCCACACCGGCCAACCCTTCGTGGTGGAGGCGAGCGGCGGTGAAACGCGAGTACTGGGAACTCAGTTTGAAGTGCGCCTGCAACCTGACGGCGCCGAGGTCACTGTGCTGTCCGGCCGTGTGGGCGTGACGCCCTCCAAACAGGGCCAGCAACAGGTGCTGACAGCAGGCCAGCAAGTGGCCTACGCCGATGGTATTGCCGACCCTTTGCATGGGGTCGACAGCGCCTCACGCCTGGCCTGGCGCGAGGGTTGGCTCAACTACTACAAGGCCCCCCTGGCCGATGTGGTCGAGGACCTGAGGCGTTATTACCCCGGTCGAATTCTTCTGCTTAACGAGGACATGGCCGCCAAACGCGTCAGCGGCAGCTTTCCGAGCCAGGACCCTGTAGCGGTCTTGAACGCCTTGCAAGCGGTGCTGGGTTTTGAACAGCACAGCCTGTTGGGCCGCATGATTGTGCTGCGCTAGGGCTGCGTTGGGGTTTTCGCTGCTGAATCTGTCAGGCAAGAAATACCTCAGCTCGACACGCTCGGCGATGGTGTCGCTGGAGGCCAATTTTAAATCACACCCCAGAGCTCGATGCGCAGAGCAGACTTGTGTGGGAGCTGGCTTGCCTGCGATAGCGGTGTGTCAGTCACAGGTATTGAACCTGTTACACCGCCATCGCAGGCAAGCCAGCTCCTACATTTGATTGGGTGTTACTTCAGGGCGGCCATGATTGCTTCGGGGTTGTAGTCGCGAATCAAGGTGCCGTTCACGTCCACAAACGGAATCCCGCCACCGCCCAGCGCCTCATACGCCTTGCGCGCCTTGGCATCCTTTTCGATATCGACGGCTTGGTACGGGATACCCTTCTGGTCCAGAAAACGCCGGATCTGCTTGCAGTACCCACACCACTCGGTGGCATAGAGCACCACCCGCGCAGAGGCACGTACGCGCTCGGGCGCCACCTGGGACGGGTTGAACAGCCGCTCCACCTTGCCCCAGTTCTGGATCGCAACCACCACCAGCAATACCAGCAGGACTTTCTTGAGCACCCCGCCCAGCATCAGTTACGGCGCTTGAGCTGGTCGGTCAGTTGGGTCGGCAGGCCCTTGATGATCAAGGTGCCGGCGGCTTCGTCGTACTCGATCTTGTCGCCCAGCAGGTGCGCTTCAAAGCTGATGGACAGGCCCTCGGCGCGCCCGGTGAAGCGGCGGAACTGGTTGAGGGTGCGTTTGTCGGCCGGAATCTCCGGCGACAGGCCGTAATCCTTGTTGCGGATATGGTCGTAGAAGGCTTTTGGCCGGTCTTCATCGATCAGGCCCGAGAGCTCTTCCAGGCCCATGGGTTCGCCGAGCTTGGCCTGGCTGCTGGCGTAGTCCACCAGGGTCTTGGTTTTCTCGCGGGCGGACTCGTCGGGCAGGTCTTCGCTCTCGACGAAGTCACTGAACGCCTTGAGCAGGGTGCGGGTTTCGCCCGGGCCGTCGACGCCTTCCTGGCAGCCGATAAAGTCGCGGAAGTACTCCGAGACCTTCTTGCCGTTCTTACCCTTGATAAAGGAGATGTACTGCTTGGACTGCTTGTTGTTCTGCCACTCGGAGACGTTGATACGCGCCGCCAGGTGCAACTGGCCCAGGTCCAGGTGGCGCGAGGGCGTCACGTCCAGCTCGTCGGTCACCGCCACGCCTTCGCTGTGGTGCAGCAGGGCGATGGCCAGGTAGTCGGTCATGCCTTGCTGGTAATGGGCAAACAGCACATGGCCGCCGGTGGAGAGGTTGGATTCCTCCATCAGCTTTTGCAGGTGCTCTACCGCTGTGCGGCTGAAGGTGGTGAAGTCCTGGCCACCGTCAAAGTATTCCTTCAACCAACCGCTGAACGGGTGCGCGCCGGACTCGGCATGGAAGAAACCCCAGGCCTTGCCTTGTTTGGCGTTGTAGCTCTCGTTGAGGTCGGCAAGCATGTTCTCGATGGCGGCGGACTCGGACAGCTCCGAGTCGCGGGCGTGAAGAACTGCGGGTGTGCCGTCGGGTTTTTTGTCGATCAGGTGGACGATGCAATGACGGATCGGCATAGGCTTCTCGGCTGGTTGAAGGGGAGCGGTTGGCCTCCCCGAAAAGTCGCCCAGTGTACCGCACCCATTGGTCAAGACGTGCCCCGAACGGCATTTTGCACGCCCTCCCACTGGCCATATGCCTTTTTTTCACGGTTTAGAGCGATAAAGCTGACCAAATGGGTATGTTGAGGCGGATATTTCCCCGTCTCTGTGCTAGTTTTGCCCCGTCTTACGCCAAGTCTCGGCGTTAAGCGTGCATTCAGCATTTGTCAGGTCGAACCAATCCCCGTTTCAAGCATCTATAACCCCGATCTCCGTGGTTATGGCCGGGGATGCCAGGCCATGACGGTCGGGCTCGACGGCTGACACTGCACTCTGCAATCCATATGAATTTGATAGGGAAGGAACACCACAATGGCTATTACTAAAGACCAACTGATCGCTGACCTGGCTGAAGCAGTAGACGCACCGAAAACTACCGTGCGCGCTCTGCTGGACCAACTGAGCCAAGTTGTTGCTGATCAGCTGGAAAATGGCGGCGAAATCACTCTGCCAGGCGTTGGCAAACTGAAAGTGACCGAGCGTCCTGCCCGTACTGGCCGTAACCCTTCGACTGGCGCTGCCATCGAAATCGCTGCCAAGAAAGTTATCAAGCTGGTTGTGGCTAAAGGCCTGACCGACGCTGTTAACAAGTAAGACGCAGCAAAAAAACCGTGCTTCGGAGTGATCCGGGCACGGTTTTTTATTGCCTGCGATTTTATTGTAGAGCGCGGTTATTGTGGCGAGGGAGCTTGCTCCCGCTGGAGTGCGCAGCGCTCCCAGGATTTTGGGGCCGCTGCGCTGCCCAGCGGGAGCAAGCTCCCTCGCCACAATGATTCTTATCGAACCCAGCGCTGGCGCCAGATCTGCTGCTCGTTCTTGGTCTGGAATGTCCAGGCCACAAAGCGGCTCTGCTTCTGCCCTTGGGACATCTCCACCACCTGGCTTTCCAGCACGCCGGCTTTTTTCAGCGCGGTTTCGATCGCCGGCAGGTTGGACGCTTTGGACACCAGGGTGCTGAACCACAGCACTTTATGCGCAAAATGCGCGCTCTCGGCGATCAGTTGCGTCACAAATCGCGCTTCGCCACCTTCACACCACAGTTCGGCCGATTGACCACCGAAGTTGAGCACCGGCAACTTGCGTTTCGGGTCGGCCTTGCCCAAGGCGCGCCATTTACGCTCGCTGCCTTTGGTGGCTTCGTCCATGGATGCATGGAACGGCGGGTTGCACATCGTAAGGTCAAAGCGCTCACCCGGCTCCAGCAGGCCCAACAGGATCTGCTTGGGGTTGGGTTGCTGGCGCAGCTGGATGACCTTGCTCAGGTCGTTGGACTGCACGATGGCCTTGGCGGCGGACACGGCGATCGGGTCGACCTCCGAGCCCAGGAAGTTCCAGCGGTACTCCATATAGCCAATCAGCGGGTACACGCAGTTGGCGCCCATACCGATGTCCAGCACCTTGACGATCGAGCCCCGCGGGATCTTGCCGTCGTTGACGCTGGCCAGCAGGTCGGCGAGGAAGTGCACGTAGTCGGCACGCCCCGGCACCGGCGGGCACAGGTAGTCGGCAGGGATGTCCCAATGCTGGATGCCATAGAACGACTTGAGCAGTGCCCGGTTGAACACCCGCACCGCATCCGGGCTGGCGAAGTCGATGCTCTCTTTGCCGTAGGGGTTGATGATCACGAACTGCGCCAGTTCCGGCGTGGTTTTGATCAGCGCCGGGAAGTCGTAACGGCCCGTGTGGCGGTTGCGCGGGTGCAGGGTGGCCTCTTTGCGCGGCGCGACGGGTTTGGCCGTGGCGGCGGTTTTAGGCTTCTTGCGCGGTGGTTTGGGCGTAGTGGGGGCGGTCATGATGATTCTGGTGTTGGCTCAATGTGGTGGGCATTGTCACACATTCCTGAACACAACTCGGTCAAATGTGGGAGCTGGCTTGCCTGCGATAGCATCACCTCGGTCTGCCTGATACACCGAGTCGTCAGTATCGCAGGCAAGCCAGCTCCCACAGGGATAGGGTTTTGATTGGGAAATGGTGTCGTTTTCCTGGACAAAAAAAAGAGGCCCGAAGGCCTCTTTCTCTACACGGTTTCCCCTTACAGGCTGGAAATCCGCGCATGTTGCTCCGCCAGCTTGCCCAAGGCCTGTTCAGCCTCGGCCAACTTGGCGCGTTCTTTCTCGATCACTTCAGCCGGCGCCTTGTCAACGAACGCCGCGTTGGACAGCTTGCCGCCCACTCGCTGCACTTCGCCTTGCAGACGCGCAATTTCCTTGTCGAGGCGGGCCAGTTCCGCGCCCTTGTCGATCAGGCCGGCCATCGGCACCAGCACTTCCATATCACCCACCAACGCGGTGGCAGACAACGGTGCTTCGGCATCGGCAGCCAATACGGTGATCGACTCCAGCTTGGCCAGCTTCTTGAGCAGCGCATCGTTCTCGCTGAGGCGACGCTGGTCTTCGGCACTGGCGTTCTTGACGAACACGGCCAGCGGCTTGCCCGGCCCGATGTTCATCTCGGCGCGGATGTTACGTGTGCCGAGCATCAGAGTCTTGAGCCATTCGATATCGCTTTCGGCGGCCTCATCGATGCGCGCTTCGTTGGCCACCGGCCAAGGTTGCAGCATGATGGTCTTGCCTTCGATACCGGCCAGCGGCGCCAGGCGCTGCCAGATTTCTTCGGTGATGAACGGCATGAACGGGTGCGCCAGGCGCAACGCCACTTCCAGCACGCGCACCAGGGTGCGACGGGTGCCGCGCTGGCGTTCGACCGGCGCGTTTTCGTCCCACAGTACCGGCTTGGACAGTTCCAGGTACCAGTCGCAATACTGGTTCCAGATGAACTCGTACAGGGCCTGTGCGGCCAGGTCGAAACGGAACTGGTCGAGCTGGCGGGTCACTTCGGCTTCTGTGCGCTGCAACTGCGAGATGATCCAGCGATCCGCCAGGCTCAGCTCATAGGCTTCGCCGTTCTGGCCGCAGTCTTCGCCTTTGTCCAGCACGTAGCGCGCCGCGTTCCAGATCTTGTTGCAGAAGTTGCGATAGCCTTCGACGCGGCCCATGTCGAACTTGATGTCGCGACCGGTGGAGGCCAGCGAGCAGAAGGTGAAGCGCAGGGCGTCGGTGCCGTAGCTGGCGATACCGTCGGCGAATTCGTCGCGGGTCTGCTTCTCGATCTTTTTCGCCAGTTTCGGCTGCATCAGGCCCGAGGTGCGTTTCTGCACCAGGGTTTCCAGGTCGATGCCGTCGATGATGTCCAGCGGGTCCAGGACGTTGCCCTTGGACTTGGACATCTTCTGGCCCTGGCCGTCGCGTACCAGGCCGTGTACGTACACGGTCTTGAACGGTACCTGCGGGGTGCCGTCTTCGTTCTTCACCAGGTGCATGGTGAGCATGATCATCCGGGCAACCCAGAAGAAAATGATGTCGAAGCCGGTGACCAGCACGTCGGTTGAGTGGAATTTCTTCAGGAACTCGGTCTGCTGCGGCCAGCCCAGGGTAGAGAAGGTCCACAGGCCCGAACTGAACCAGGTGTCCAGTACGTCGTTGTCCTGTTGCAGCGCGATGTCCGCGCCGAGGTTGTGCTTGGCACGCACTTCGGCTTCGTCGCGGCCTACATAGACCTTGCCCGACTCGTCGTACCAGGCCGGAATACGGTGGCCCCACCACAGCTGACGGCTGATGCACCAGTCCTGGATGTCGCGCATCCACGAGAAGTACATGTTTTCGTACTGTTTAGGCACGAACTGGATGCGGCCATCTTCCACGGCGGCAATCGCAGGTTCTGCCAGCGGCTTGGTGGACACGTACCACTGGTCGGTCAGCCACGGCTCGATCACGGTGCCGGAGCGGTCGCCCTTCGGCACTTTCAGGCCGTGGTCGTCAACGCTGACCAGCAAACCGGCAGCGTCGAAGGCGGCAACGATCTGTTTGCGCGCTTCAAAACGGTCCAGGCCTGCGTATTCGGCCGGGATCTTGCCGTCAATGCTGTCGTTGAGCGTGCCGTCCAGGTTGAACACCTGGCAGGCCGGCAATACGGCGGCATTCTTGTCGAAGATGTTCAGCAACGGCAGGTTGTGGCGCTTGCCGACTTCGTAGTCGTTGAAATCGTGGGCCGGGGTGATTTTCACGCAGCCGGTGCCGAACTCAGGGTCGCAGTAGTCATCCGCGATGATCGGGATACGGCGGCCAACCAGTGGCAGTTCGACGAATTTGCCGATCAGCGCCTGGTAGCGCTCGTCGTTCGGGTTAACGGCCACGGCGGCATCGCCGAGCATGGTTTCCGGACGGGTAGTGGCGACGATCAGGTAATCATTGCCTTCAGCGGTCTTGGCGCCGTCGGCCAGCGGGTACTTGAGGTTCCACAGGAAGCCTTTCTCGTCGTGGTTTTCCACTTCAAGGTCGGAAATGGCCGTGTGCAACTTGGTGTCCCAGTTGACCAGGCGCTTGCCGCGGTAGATCAGGCCGTCTTCATGCAAGCGCACGAAGGCTTCCTTAACGGCTTCGGACAGGCCGTCGTCCATGGTGAAGCGCTCGCGGCTCCAGTCTACGGACGAACCCAGGCGACGGATCTGACGGCTGATATTGCCGCCGGACTGGTCTTTCCATTCCCAGACTTTCTCCAGGAATTTCTCGCGACCCAGGTCGTGACGGTTCTGGCCGGTGGCTTCCAGTTGGCGTTCCACCAGCATCTGGGTGGCGATACCGGCGTGGTCGGTGCCCGGTTGCCACAGGGTGTCGCGACCCTGCATGCGGCGGAAGCGGATCAACGCATCCATGATCGCATTGTTGAAGCCATGGCCCATGTGCAGGCTGCCAGTGACGTTCGGTGGCGGAATCATGATGGTGTACGAGTCGCCCGCACCTTGTGGGGCGAAATAGTTCTCGGACTCCCAGGTGTTGTACCAGGAAGTTTCGATAGCGTGGGGCTGGTAGGTCTTATCCATGCGCGGCGGGACCCTAGTTGGCATTTATTCAGGAAAGCCGGCAAGTATAACGGGGCAAGGCGTGGAGGGCGAGTTGAAGACCGTTTAAAGGTCGATGCAAAACCAATGTGGGAGCTGGCTTGCCTGCGAAGGCGGTTTCTCAGTCACCAAAGGTTTTGACTGAGAAACCGCCTTCGCAGGCAAGCCAGCTCCCACAGGGGGCTATGCAAGGTTTAAGACTGGTACTGGCTAAGCAACCGCTCCATCCGCGCATCCATCCGACGCTTGATCTCGGCCTCGATATGCGGCGCAAAGTCATCGATCACATCCTGCATGATCAATTGCGCAGCGGCGCGCAGTTCATTGTCCAGGTGCAGCAGCAGGGCGTCGGGGGCTTTTTCGGCGGCTGGAGCGGGTTCTGCAATCACAGGTGCCGGCGCGGCAGGCTTGCCGCCGACCATGTCGAACAACAGCGGAATCTGAACCTCACCCTCCACCGTCTCGGTCAGCAGCGGCGGTTGCAGGTTGTCATCACCCAGCAACTGACGGATCGACTCCAGGTCATCCAGCAGGTGGTCGTCTTTTTTCAGCGGGTTGGGAGTGTCCATCATGTACTCAAAGTCGTTGTAGCCGGTGATCTTGCAGAGGATAGCCCTGTTCACGGTAGAAACGGAAACTCTCCCGCGCAGCCTGACGAATAGCCGGGTCTTCCACTACCACTTCCGCCACACGGGCGAACGCTTGGGCAAAGGCCGGTACCTTCAGGTCGAGGTTGACCAACAAGTCATGGTGATCGCCGCAATTGTCCCCCAAGCCTAGGACTACCAGGCTTTCAGGTTCGGATTCGGCGGGGCCGTGGGGCACGAAGCTTTCGCCCTTGAAGCGCCACAGACGGGCATCAAGTTCTTCACGTTGGGCGGCATCGCTGCAGTGCAGGTAGATGCGGTGGCCCATGCGCCAGGCTTTTTCGGTGAGTTTGCAGGCAAAGTCCAGGCGCGCTAGGGGATCGGCGCTGGGCAATATATAGAAGTCGACTTGGGGCATTGGAAATCCTGGGGCTGGCCTGGTTGCCCCTCTGTAGGAGCGAGCTTGCTGTGGCGAGCAAGCTTGCTTGCGCTGTGGTGCGCAGTGCCCCTAAAAAGCCGGGGACTGCTACGCAGTCAACGGGAGCAAGCTCCCTCGCCACAGCAAGCTCGCTCCTACAGAGAGGCGCAGGGGCCGCTTAAGCTTTGGCGCGATCCAGCAGGTATTGGGTCAGCAGGGGTACCGGACGGCCAGTGGCGCCCTTGTCCTTGCCGCCGCTGGTCCAGGCCGTGCCGGCGATGTCCAGGTGAGCCCAGTTGAAGTTCTTGGCAAATCGCGACAGGAAGCAGGCTGCGGTGATGGTGCCGGCTTTCGGGCCACCGATGTTGGCGATGTCGGCGAACGGGCTATCGAGCTGTTCCTGGTACTCATCGAACA
This sequence comes from Pseudomonas sp. MF6767, assembly GCF_016405475.1. Classification (NCBI taxonomy): domain Bacteria; kingdom Pseudomonadati; phylum Pseudomonadota; class Gammaproteobacteria; order Pseudomonadales; family Pseudomonadaceae; genus Pseudomonas; species Pseudomonas sp. MF6767. Next base: position 98,662 of record NZ_JAEKCY010000003.1, read on the forward strand.
GCGGCAGTTGCCAGGCGCGGTCGTCGGCGGCCTTGCCGGCGCTGAGCAGTTGCTCGATCAGTTCGTCGTTATTGCCCAGCAGGCCCGAAGTGTGGGAACCCAAGGCAACGATGCACGCGCCGGTCAGGGTCGCGATGTCGATCACGGCCTGGGGCTTGAAGCGCTCGGCGTAGGTCAGGGCATCGCACAGCACCAGGCGGCCTTCGGCGTCGGTGTTGAGGATCTCCACAGTCTGGCCGCTCATGGTGGTGACGATATCGCCTGGGCGAGCCGCGCCGCCGCTCGGCATGTTCTCGGCACAGGCCAAAATGCACACCAGGTTGATCGGCAGCTTGAGTTCCAGCACGGCACGCAGGGTGCCGAACACGCTGGCGGCGCCGCCCATGTCGTACTTCATCTCGTCCATGCCGGCACCGGGCTTGAGGCTGATACCGCCGGTATCGAAGGTAATGCCTTTACCTACCAGGGCGTAAGGCTTCTCGGACTTCTTGCCGCCGTTGTATTGCATCACGATCAGGCGTGGCGGCTGGTCGCTGCCCTGGCCCACGGCATAGAACGAGCCCATGCCCAGGTCCTTGATCTTCTTCTCGTCCAGCACTTCAACCTTCAGGCCCTTGAACTCTTTGCCCAATGCCTTGGCCTGTTCGCCCAGGAATGTCGGGTGGCAGATGTTCGGCGGCAGGTTGCCCAGGTCGCGAGTGAATGACATACCGTTGGCGATGGCCTGGGCGTGGGTGACGGCGCGCTGGACTTCAGCCTGGGCTGCCTTGATGGTCAGCAGGGTGATTTTCTTCAGGGCGCGGGGTTCGGCTTTCTGGCTCTTGAACTGGTCGAAAATATAGCCGCCGTCCACCAGCGACTCGGCCAGCAGGCGGGTCTTGCCGTAGCTGTCGCGGCCCTTGACCACGATTTCATCGAGCGCCAGCACCGCATCGCTGCCGCCCAGGCCCTTGAGGGTGGTGAGGATGCCGCTGACGATCTTGCGAAACGGACGGTCGCCCAGTTCGGCATCCTTGCCCACGCCCACCAGCAAAACGCGCTCGGCTTTAAGGTTGGGCAGGCTCTGCAGCAGCAGGCTCTGGCCGACCTTGCCGGCCAGGTCGCCGCGCTTGAGCACTGCGCTGATAGCGCCGCCGCTCAGTTCGTCCAGTTGCTTGGCGGCGACGCCGAGTGTGCGGCCTTCGCCGACAGCGACCACGAGGGTGGCGGTTTTCAACGTTTCGGGGCTAACGCTTTTTACAACCAATTCCATTTTCGGGTCCCTTATCAAGGTCTGTGAGCCGGGAGCTTGTACTCCGGCTTTAAAGCTCGGCAGCGTTGTAAACCGCCAGCGACAAAGGCCGCAGTTTGAACCTCGCCAACGGAGCCTGACAACCCTTGGCGCACGCTTTGTGCGTGCGCATGAGTAAGCTCCGTGACAGGCGAGGTCAATCACAGGATAATGCGCCATCTTTTTAGCCGGCCCGTGGTAAGCGGGTCGACTCGGTATGCTTGCTTGTTTGGCCGCCTTAGCCTGACAACCCTGGAGTGTCTGGTTTGATTGTCTTCCGTTATCTGTCCCGCGAAGTCCTGTTGACCCTGAGTGCCGTGAGTGCGGTGTTGCTGGTCATCATCATGAGTGGTCGTTTCGTCAAGTTCCTGGCCCAAGCCGCCGCTGGCGCCCTGGATCCGGGCTCACTGTTCCTGATCATGGGCTACCGGATGCCCGGCATGCTCCAGTTGATCCTGCCGCTTGGCCTGTTTCTCGGCATATTGCTGGCCTATGGCCGGCTGTACCTGGAAAGCGAGATGACCGTGCTGTCGGCCACCGGCATGAGCCAGCAGCGCCTGCTGGCCATGACCATGGTGCCTGCCGCCGGTGTTGCCCTGGTGGTGGCCTGGTTGAGCATGAGCCTGGCGCCCCAGGGGGCCATGCAGTTCCAGCTGCTGCTGAACAAGCAGGATGCGATGACTGAGTTCGACACCCTCGAGCCCGGTCGCTTCCAGTCGCTCAGCGACGGTTCGCGAGTGACCTACACCGAAACCATGACCGACGACCGCTCCAACCTTGGCGGCGTGTTCATCTCCCAGAAGAACCTCGGTCAGAACCAGAAGGATCGGGGTATTTCGATCCTGGTGGCCGACAGCGGTCGCCAGGAAATCCGCCCCGATGGCAATCGCTACCTGATCCTGGAAAACGGCTACCGCTACGACGGCAGCCCTGGCCTGGCGGATTATCGGGCGATCAAGTACGACACCTATGGCGTCATGCTGCCCAAGGCCGAGATCAGTGACGAGGTCACCGATCGCGACGCACTGCCCACCTCATCGCTGTTCGGCAGCCCGGAGTTGCGCTCCATCGCCGAGTTGCAATGGCGCCTGTCCCTGCCGCTGCTGGTGTTTATCGTGACCCTGATGGCCGTGCCGCTGTCGCGCGTCAACCCGCGCCAAGGGCGTTTCCTCAAGTTGCTGCCGGCGATCCTGTTGTACATGGCCTACCTCACCATCCTGATTTCTGCCCGTGGTTCCCTGGAGAAGGGCAAGTTGCCACCGGCCTTGGGCCTGTGGTGGGTGCACGGGGTTTTCCTGATGATCGGCCTGGGGCTGCTTTACTGGGAACCTATCCGTTTGAAAATGAAGAGCCGTCGTGGCCTGAAGGAGTTGGCCCGTGGCTAAGCTTGATCGCTACATCGGCATTAGCGTACTGATCGCCATCCTGGCGGTACTGGGCATCATTCTCGGCCTGGCCTTGCTGTTCGCCTTCATTGATGAAGTGGGCAACGTTACTGACACTTACACAGTCACGGACGTGCTGAGCTACGTCGCACTGACCGCGCCGCGCCGCCTCTACGACATGATGCCAATGGCCGCGCTGATTGGCTGCCTGATCGGCCTGGGCACCCTGGCCAGCAACAGCGAGCTGACCATCATGCGCGCCGCCGGGGTTTCCATCGGCCGTATCGTCTGGGCGGTGATGAAGCCGATGCTGCTGCTGATGGCCTGCAGTGTGCTGATCGGTGAATACGTCGCGCCACCGGCCGAAGCCACCGCCCAGGCCAATCGCGCCCTGGCCCAGGGTTCGGGCGATGCGCAAAGCGCCAAGCACGGCCTGTGGCACCGCCAGGGTGACGAGTTCATCCACATCAACGCCGTGCAGCCGGGTGGCCTGTTGATCGGGGTGACCCGCTACACCTTCGACAAAGAACGGCACATGCTGTCGTCCAGCTTCGCCAAGCGCGCGCAGTACAGTGGCGAGCAATGGCAACTGAGCGACGTCACCACCACGCACTTCCGTAACGTGGGCCAGGGCACCCAGTCCAGCACCGAAGTGGTCAACGTGCCGACCGAACAGTGGGATATCGCCCTCAAGCCGGAATTGCTCAATACCGTGGTCATGGTGCCGGAAGCCCTGCCGATCTCCGGTTTGTGGAGCTATATCCACTACCTCAAGGAGCAGGGTTTGAACAATGGCCGCTACTGGCTGGCGTTCTGGGTGAAAGTCTTGCAGCCGGTGGTTACCGCCGCCTTGGTGTTGATGGCGATCTCCTTCATTTTCGGGCCATTGCGCTCCGTGACCCTGGGCCAACGGGTATTTACCGGCGTGCTGGTGGGCTTCACCTTCCGCATCGCCCAGGACTTGCTTGGGCCGTCGAGCCTGGTATTCGGCTTCTCGCCGCTGTTTGCGGTGCTGGTGCCAACAGCTATTTGTGCCGTGGCCGGGTTCTGGCTGCTGCGCCGGGCGGGTTGAAGCCGCGCTCGCTAAATGCCACTCACTGTAGGAGCGAGCTTGCTCGCGAAAGTCTGCGAAACGCAGCGTTTATCCAGAATAAGCGCGTTATCGTTGGCGATTTTCGCGAGCGAGCTCGCTCCTACAGTTTTAAGCCCCATTAAAGTGGGGCTTTTTTGTATTGGTCAGCAAAGATGACGTCTGGCCTGAGCATCAGGTACAATTCCCGGCTATTTTTCAGCGGGCAATCTGCCTGCAGCCTTTTTGAGTGTTGATCCGTGAGTGATTTGAGTCATATCCGCAATTTCTCCATCATCGCCCACATTGACCATGGCAAGTCGACGCTGGCCGATCGATTTATCCAGATGTGCGGCGGCCTTGCCGAGCGTGAAATGGAAGCCCAGGTACTGGATTCCATGGACCTCGAACGCGAGCGCGGGATCACCATCAAGGCCCACAGCGTCACGCTGTACTACAAGGCCAAAGACGGCATCACTTACCAACTGAACTTCATTGACACCCCTGGCCACGTTGACTTCACCTACGAAGTCAGCCGTTCGCTGGCGGCCTGTGAAGGTGCGTTGCTGGTGGTCGATGCCGGCCAGGGCGTCGAGGCGCAGTCGGTTGCCAACTGCTACACCGCGATCGAGCAGGGCCTGGAAGTCATGCCCGTGCTCAACAAGATCGACCTGCCCCAGGCAGAGCCTGAGCGCGTCAAGGAAGAGATTGAGAAGATCATCGGCATCGACGCCACCGACGCCGTCACCTGCAGCGCCAAGACCGGCCTGGGTGTCGACGAAGTGCTCGAACGCCTGGTGCACACCATTCCCGCACCGACCGGCAACTACGAAGATCCGCTGCAAGCGTTGATCATCGACTCCTGGTTTGACAACTACCTGGGCGTTGTTTCCCTGGTACGCGTGCGCCATGGCCGTGTGAAGAAGGGCGACAAGATCCTGGTCAAGTCCACTGGCAAGATCCACCTGGTGGACAGCGTCGGTGTATTCAACCCGAAACACACCGCGACCACTGATCTGAAAGCCGGTGAAGTAGGCTTCATCATCGCTGGCATCAAGGATATTCACGGTGCACCAGTGGGTGACACCCTGACCCTGAGCTCCACGCCAGACGTCGACGTGCTGCCCGGCTTCAAGCGCATCCAGCCACAGGTCTACGCCGGCCTGTTCCCGGTCAGCTCCGATGACTTCGAAGATTTCCGCGAAGCCCTGCAAAAACTGACCCTCAACGACTCGTCGTTGCAGTACACCCCGGAAAGCTCCGACGCCCTGGGCTTCGGCTTCCGTTGCGGGTTCCTGGGCATGCTGCACATGGAGATCATCCAGGAGCGCCTCGAGCGCGAATACGACCTGGACCTGATCACCACCGCGCCAACCGTTATTTTTGAGTTGCTGCTCAAAACCGGTGAAACGATTTACGTCGACAACCCCTCCAAGCTTCCGGACCTGTCGGCCATCGAAGACATGCGCGAGCCGATCGTGCGGGCCAATATCCTGGTACCGCAGGAACACTTGGGCAACGTCATTACCCTGTGCATCGAAAAACGTGGCGTGCAGCGCGACATGCTGTTCCTCGGTACCCAGGTACAAGTGACCTACGATATGCCGATGAACGAAGTGGTCCTGGACTTCTTCGACCGTCTCAAGTCCACCAGTCGCGGCTATGCTTCGCTGGACTACCATTTCGATCGTTACCAATCGGCTAATCTGGTGAAACTGGATGTGTTGATCAACGGCGACAAGGTAGATGCCTTGGCACTGATCGTGCACAAGGACAACGCGCACTACAAAGGTCGCCAACTGACCGAGAAGATGAAAGAACTGATTCCGCGCCAGATGTTCGACGTCGCGATCCAGGCCGCCATCGGCGGGCAGATCATTGCACGGACTTCCGTCAAGGCTCTCAGAAAGAACGTACTGGCCAAATGCTACGGCGGTGACGTAAGCCGTAAGCGCAAGCTGCTTGAGAAGCAAAAGGCCGGTAAAAAACGCATGAAGCAAGTAGGCAACGTGGAAGTTCCACAAGAAGCCTTCCTTGCGGTGCTCAGGTTGGATAGTTAGGTCCTATGTCACTAAATTTCCCGCTGTTGCTGGTCATTGCCGTTGCCGTCTGTGGTCTCCTGGCGTTGCTCGATCTGGTGTTCTTCGCCCCGCGTCGTCGGGCGGCCATCGCTTCCTATCAGGGCAGCGTCAGCCAGCCCGATGCGGTGGTGGTCGAGAAGCTGAACAAAGAGCCCTTGCTGGTTGAGTACGGCAAGTCGTTCTTCCCGGTGTTGTTCATCGTGCTGGTGCTGCGCTCGTTTCTGGTAGAGCCGTTCCAGATCCCTTCGGGGTCGATGAAACCCACCCTGGACGTGGGCGACTTCATCCTGGTGAACAAGTTTTCCTACGGCATTCGCCTGCCGGTGATCGACAAGAAAGTCATCCCGGTAGGTGACCCGCAGCGCGGCGATGTGATGGTGTTCCGCTACCCAAGCGACCCGAACGTCAACTACATCAAGCGAGTCGTCGGCCTGCCGGGCGACGTGGTGCGCTACACCAGCGACAAGCGCCTGTTCATCAATGGTGAGTCGGTGGCCGAGAAGCTGTTGGGCGCCGAGCCGAATACCTTGGGCAGCGCCGAGCTGTACCAGGAAAAACTCGGTGCGGTGGAGCACCAAATCCGCAAGGAAATGAGCCGCTACCGTGCGATGCCGGATGGCCAGTGGAAAGTGCCTGCCGGGCACTACTTCATGATGGGCGACAACCGGGACAACTCCAACGACAGCCGCTACTGGGATGACCCCAACATTCCCAAGGATCTGCTGGGCATGGTGCCGGACGAGAACATTGTCGGCAAAGCCTTCGCGGTCTGGATGAGTTGGCCGGAACCCAAGCTCAGCCACCTGCCGAACTTCTCGCGGGTCGGGCTGATCAAGTAATACAAGCGGCGCTGTGAACACAGCGCCGAATGCTTTTCTGGGGCTTGGACATTTTCCGATGCCCGGTACCCATCAGGATTTGAATTTGAACACTGCGTCAATCGTCGATGGCCGCCGGTGCCATCAACTAGATATGGATAAACCGTGACCGTTTCTCTAAGTCGTCTCGAGCGTCAGCTCGGCTACACCTTCAAGGACCAGGAATTGATGGTCCTTGCCCTCACACATCGCAGCTTTGCAGGGCGCAATAACGAGCGCCTGGAATTCCTCGGTGACGCTATCCTCAATTTCGCCGCCGGCGAGGCGCTGTTCGAGCGCTTCCCCCAAGCGCGAGAAGGCCAGCTGTCGCGCCTGCGCGCACGCCTTGTGAAAGGCGAGACCCTGGCCGTGCTGGCCCGAGGCTTTGGCCTGGGCGAGTACCTGCGGCTGGGTTCCGGTGAGTTGAAAAGCGGCGGTTTCCGTCGCGAGTCAATCCTGGCTGATGCCCTGGAAGCCTTGATCGGTGCGATCTACCTCGATGCAGGCATGGAGACGGCCAAGGAGCGCGTTGTCGCCTGGCTGGCCTCGGAAATCGAAAGCCTGACGCTGGTAGATACCAACAAGGATCCCAAGACCCGCCTGCAAGAGTACCTGCAGTCCCGCGGTTGCGAACTGCCACGCTACGAAGTGGTGGATATCCAGGGCGAGCCCCATTGCCGGGTGTTCTTCGTGGAATGTGAAATCACTTTATTGAACGAAAAAAGCCGAGGTCAGGGTGTGAGCCGTCGTATTGCCGAACAGGTAGCGGCCGCTGCAGCACTGATTGCCCTGGGCGTGGAGAATGGCCATGACTGATTCAACCGCAACACGCTGTGGCTATGTTGCCATCGTCGGCCGCCCGAACGTGGGCAAGTCCACGCTGCTCAACCACATCCTCGGCCAGAAGCTCGCGATCACCTCGCGCAAGCCCCAGACCACCCGCCACAACATGCTGGGCATCAAGACCGAAGGCAACGTGCAAGCGGTGTATGTCGATACTCCTGGCATGCACAAAGGCGGCGAGAAAGCCCTGAACCGCTACATGAACAAGACCGCCTCGGCCGCGTTGAAAGACGTCGACGTGGTGATCTTCGTGGTCGACCGCACCAAGTGGACTGACGAAGACCAGATGGTCCTCGAGCGTGTGCAATACGTGACCGGCCCGTTGATCGTCGCGCTGAACAAGACCGACCGTATCGAAGACAAAGCCGAGCTGATGCCGCACCTGACCTGGTTGCAGGAACAACTGCCGAACGCCCAGATCATGCCGATCTCGGCCCAGCACGGCCACAACCTCGAAGCCCTGGAGCGCGTGATCGCCGGTTACCTGCCGGAAAACGAGCACTTCTTCCCGGAAGACCAGATCACCGACCGCAGCAGCCGCTTCCTTGCCGCCGAACTGGTCCGCGAGAAAATCATGCGCCAGATGGGCGCCGAGCTGCCGTACCAGATCACCGTCGAAATCGAAGAGTTCAAGCAGCAGGGCAAGACCTTGCACATTCATGCGCTGATCCTCGTCGAACGCGACGGCCAGAAGAAAATCATCATTGGCGACAAGGGCGAGCGTATCAAGCGCATCGGCACCGAAGCGCGCAAGGACATGGAGCTGCTGTTCGACTCCAAGATCATGCTCAACCTGTGGGTGAAGGTTAAGGGTGGCTGGTCCGATGATGAGCGTGCGTTGCGCTCTCTGGGCTATGGCGACCTGTAACGGGTTGCACAGTGACTGGCGGGCTTGCTGTGGCGAGGGAGCTTGCTCCCGCTGGGCCGCGGAGCGGCCCCAACAAGGTCGACGAGGTTTTTCAGGTATAACTCGGTGGCTGCTAGAGGGGCTGCTTCGCAGCCCAGCGGGAGCAAGCTCCCCTCGCCACACAAGCGCTCTCCTTCTTTAGAGATTCCCCGTCTCATGTCGCAATCCCCACCCCCCAGCCAACCCGCCTACGTCCTGCACAGCCGCGCCTACCGCGAAACCAGTGCGTTGGTGGACTTCCTCACGCCCCAAGGCCGACTGCGCGCAGTCTTGCGCAGCGCACGGGGCAAGGCGGGTACCTTGGCGCGGCCGTTCGTGGCGCTGGACGTGGAGTTTCGCGGCAAGGGCGAGCTGAAAAACGTCGGCCGCCTGGAAAGCGTTGGCACCTCGGCCTGGCTGAATGGCGATGCGCTGTTCAGCGGCCTTTACCTCAATGAACTGCTGATTCGCCTGTTGCCCGCCGAAGACCCGCACCCGGCGGTCTTCGATCACTACGCTGCCACCTTGCTGGCCCTCGCTGAAGGCCGTCCGCTGGAACCGCTGCTGCGCGCTTTCGAATGGCGCTTGCTCGACGACCTTGGCTACGGCTTCGAACTGGCCAACGACCTGCACGGGGAGCCCATCGCCGCCGATGGCATGTATCGCCTGCAAGTCGATGCGGGGCTTGAGCGTGTGTACCTGCTGCAGCCCGGCCTGTTTCAGGGCACCGAACTGCTGGCCATGAGCGAAGCCGACTGGCACGCTCCCGGTGCGCTGTCCGCCGCCAAGCGCCTGATGCGCCAGGCCCTGGCCGTGCACCTGGGCGGACGGCCGCTGGTCAGTCGCGAGTTGTTTCGAAAGCCCTGACGTCCCCGTGTATGCTGTGCACCGATTCTTTCCCTTTTCAGGAGCGCTTCCGTGACCACCAGCAATCGCATTCTTCTTGGCGTCAACATCGACCACGTCGCCACCCTGCGCCAGGCCCGGGGCACCCGTTACCCTGACCCGGTCAAGGCCGCGCTGGACGCCGAAGAAGCGGGCGCCGACGGCATCACCGTGCACCTGCGCGAAGACCGCCGCCACATCCAGGAGCGCGATGTACTGCTGCTCAAGGACGTGCTGCAAACCCGCATGAACTTCGAAATGGGCGTGACCGAAGAAATGATGGCGTTCGCCGAGCGCATCCGCCCGGCGCATATCTGCCTGGTACCGGAAACCCGCCAGGAGTTGACCACCGAAGGCGGCCTCGACGTCGCTGGCCAGGAAGCGCGGATCAAGGCGGCGGTGGAACGCCTGTCGCGGATCGGCAGTGAAGTCTCGCTGTTTATCGACGCCGACGAACGCCAGATCGAAGCCTCCCGCCGTGTCGGCGCCCCGGCCATCGAGCTGCACACTGGCCGTTATGCCGATGCCACCACGCCGACTGAAGTGGCCGATGAGTTGCAACGCATCATCGACGGCGTGAACTGCGGGCTCAACGAAGGCTTGATCGTCAATGCCGGCCATGGCTTGCATTACCACAACGTCGAAGCCGTGGCTGCGATCAAGGGCATCAACGAACTGAATATCGGTCACGCCCTGGTGGCGCACGCGTTGTTTGTCGGTTTCAAAGGCGCAGTGGCCGAGATGAAAGCCCTGATTCTGGCCGCTGCGAAGCACTGATAAACAATGAAGATCATTGTGGGAGCTGGCTTGCCTGCGATAGCGGAGCGTCAGTTTACGTATTCGTAGCTGGCCCACTGCAATCGCAGGCAAGCCAGCTCCCACACGATGAGTCTTCGGTGTTTTCAATGTGCGGCAATGCGAAGTCTTACTGTTTAGCCGACGCAGGTGTATCGTATCAGCCCTTTGCGGGCCCTTGGCCTGCGGCAGATACGCGAGGTTGTTGTGTCCCGATCCTTTTCCCGTCGACAAATCCTGGGTGGTCTTGCTGGCCTGGCCGTAGTAGGCGTCGGTGCCGGCGGTGGCTACCGCTACTGGCTGGGGAAAGTCGCTGAGTCCGAGGCGGGGCACGATTACGAGCTGATCGCCGCGCCCCTGGACGTAGAGTTGGTGCCGGGGCACAAGACCCTGGCCTGGGCGTTCGGCCCATCGGCGCCGGGCACCGAGTTGCGGGTGCGCCAAGGCGAATGGCTGCGGGTGCGCTTTATCAATCATCTGCCAGTCGCCACTACCATCCACTGGCACGGCATCCGCCTGCCGCTGGAAATGGACGGCGTGCCCTACGTCTCGCAATTGCCGGTGCTGCCTGGCGAATACTTCGACTACAAATTCCGCGTGCCCGATGCCGGCAGCTACTGGTATCACCCTCACGTGAGCAGCAGCGAAGAACTCGGCCGTGGCCTCGTCGGCCCGTTGATCGTGGAAGAGCGCGAACCCACCGGTTTCCAGTACGAGCGCACCTTGAGCCTGAAGAACTGGCACATCGACGAAGAGGGCGCATTTGTCGAGTTCAGCATCCCCCGTGAAGCGGCGCGTGGCGGCACGGCCGGGCGCCTCTCGACTATCAACGGCGTGCCCCAGGCGGTGATCGACCTGCCGGCTGGGCAAATCACCCGCGTGCGCCTACTCAACCTCGACAACACCCTGACTTATCGCCTCAATATTCCTGGCGTCGAAGCGCAGATCTATGCCCTGGACGGTAACCCCATCGAGCCGCGCCCGTTGGGCAAGGAATATTGGCTGGGCCCGGGCATGCGCATTTGCCTGGCGATCAAGGCGCCACCGGCGGGCGAAGAACTGTCGCTGCGCAACGGCCCGGTGCGCCTTGGCACCTTCCGCTCTGTCGCCAATACCGACGCGCCTACCGCATGGCCACCGGCATTGCCGGCCAACCCGGTTGCCGAGCCAGACCTGGCCAATGCCGAGAAACTCAACTTCAATTTCGAATGGGTCGGCTCAGTGTCGGTCAACGTCGAAAACGGCAAGCCGCCGAGCCTGTGGCAGATCAACGGCCAGGCCTGGGACATCACCGACAAGACCTGTGCCGACCGCCCGATTGCCAAGCTGGAGAAGGGCAAGAGCTACATTTTCGAATTGAAGAACATGACCCAATACCAGCACCCGATCCACCTGCACGGGATGAGCTTCAAGGTGCTTGCGTCCAACCGCCACAAGGTGATCCCGTATTTCACCGACACCTATCTGCTGGGCAAGAACGAACGCGCCCGCGTGGCCTTGGTGGCGGATAACCCAGGGGTGTGGATGTTCCATTGCCATGTGATCGACCACATGGAAACCGGCCTGATGGCCGCCATCGAGGTGGCGTGATGCGCCAGATTCGTCCCGCCGCGATTATCGACCGCAGCCGCGACCAGGACTTTATGCGCGAAGCCCTGGCGCTCGCCGCCCAAGGCGCTGCATTGGGCGAAGTGCCGGTGGGTGCGGTGCTGGTGCAGGGCGGTGAAATCATCGGCCGCGGCTTCAACTGCCCCATCAGTGGCAACGACCCCAGCGCCCATGCCGAAATGGTCGCGATCCGCGCCGCTGCTCAGGCGATCAGCAACTATCGGCTGGTGGGCAGCACGCTGTACGTGACGCTGGAACCGTGCAGCATGTGCGCGGGTTTGATCGTGCATTCGCGGGTTGCGCGTGTGGTGTATGGCGCGCTGGAGCCGAAGGCGGGCATCGTGCAAAGCCAGGGGCAGTTTTTTACCCAGGGTTTTCTAAACCATCGGGTGTTGTTTGAGGGCGGGGTATTGGCCGAGGAGTGTGGGGCTGTCCTGAGCGAGTTCTTCAAAGCCCGACGAGCTAAACCGTGATGATCGTTCCCACGCTCTGCGTGGGAACGCAGCACAGGACGCTCTGCGTCCCAAAGCGTGACGTAGAGCGTCACAAGAGGCATTCCCACGCAGAGCGTGGGAACGATCATAGTGGTGTCATTTACGAGCGATGATCACCGCCCGCATCGGCGCCGGCAGCCCTTCAATGGTCTTGCTGTGATCCTCAGGGTCCAGGAAATCACTCAGCGACTGATACTTCATCCACTGCGTTCCACGCTGCTCCTCAACCGTGGTCACGCTCACATCCACGCACCGCACATCACTGAACCCGGCCCGGCGCAGCCACAGCATCAACGCCGGTACCGACGGCAGGAACCACACGTTGCGCATCTGGGCATAACGGTCTTCTGGCACCAGCACTTGTTGTTGGTCGCCTTCCACCACCAATGTTTCCAACACCAACTCGCCGCCCTTGACCAGGGTGTCCTTCAACGCCAGCAAATGCTCGATGGGCGAGCGGCGGTGGTAGAACACGCCCATGGAAAATACCGTGTCAAAGCCTTCCAGGTTCGCCGGCAAGTCTTCGAACGGGAACGGCAAGTGCCAGGCCTTGGGCTCGGACAAGTAGCGCTGCACCGCCTGGAACTGGCAGAAGAACAGCCAGTTGGGGTCCACGCCAATCACGCTGTCGGCCCCGGCGCCGAGCATGCGCCACATGTAGTAGCCGTTGCCGCAGCCCACATCGAGGATGCGCTTGCCTTTGAGGTCCAGGTGCGGCGCGACCCGCGACCACTTCCAGTCCGAACGCCACTCGGTGTCCACATGCACGCCGAACAGATGGAACGGGCCTTTGCGCCAGGGGCTCAGGCCCATCAGCGCCGTGTGCATCTGCGCGCGGGTGGCGTCGTCGCAATCGGTGTCCAGCACCAGGCCGTTGAGCAAATCTACGCTGTTGGGCTGGATCTTCGGCAGCGCATCCAAGGCGCTCTGCCAGCGCTCCAGGTCGCCATGGCCTTTTTCCATCTTGCTATCGAGCTGCGCTTGCAGGCCCTGGGCCCACACGGCCAAAGGAGTGCCTACCAGGTGGCGGGCGAGGGGGGACAAATCAATCATGGCAAGGCAATCAACGAGGCAAAGTTAAGACACTGGAACCACGGCACGACTTTCGAGAACCCGGCCGCCAGCAGGCGTTCGCGGTGTTCTTCGAGGCTGTCGGGCTTCATGACGTTTTCGATGGCGCTGCGCTTCTGGGCGATTTCCAGCTCGCTGTAGCCGTTGGCGCGCTTGAAGGCGATATGCAGGTCGGTCAGCAGCGCGTGCTCTTCAACATCGTTAAAGCGCAGCTTTTCCGAGAGGATCAAGGCCCCGCCCGGCAGCAGCGCCTGGCGAATGCGCCCCAGCAACGCCAGGCGCTCCTGGGGGGCGATAAATTGCAGGGTGAAGTTCAGGGCCACCACCGAGGCGGGCTTGAATTGCAGGGCGAGAATATCGCCCTCGATCACCTCCACGGGCAGCAACTCCTGGAACATCGAGTCCTGGCCATTGAGGTATTCGCGACAGCGCTCGACCATCGCGGCGGAGTTGTCCACGGCGATCACCCGGCAACCCTCGGTGCGTACATGGCGGCGCAGGGCTTGGGTCACGGCCCCCAGGGAAGAGCCCAGGTCATACAGCACGCTGTGGGGCTGGGCAAATTGCGCGGCCAGCACGCCGAGGTTCTCGACGATGGTGGGGTAACCCGGCACCGAGCGCTTGATCATGTCCGGGAACACCCGCACCACATCCTCGTTAAAGGCGAAGTCCGGCACCTGGGGCAGGGGCTGGGCGAATAGGCGATCGGGTTCTTTGCTCACGGTTGTTCCGGCGACGGTGGGGGAAAGGCCGGCATTTTAGCCAAGTTGGCCCTCGGATGCGCGGGTTGTCTGATGGAAAGCCGAGGCGGTGATGCCCCATTGCCCGAGCCAGTAGGTGGCGATCAGCAAATACGGCGCTGCCTCGAACGCCAGCACAAACCGATTGATGCCGATCAGCGCGTCGGAAACCACAAACGACACCGCACCCGCCGCCGCCAGCCACGCTGAACGCTTGGGCACCTCGCTGCCCAGTCGCGCCAACGCACGCCAGAGCATGGCGCTGATCACCAGCGCGTAAACCACCACCGGTATCAAAAGCTCACCGAGGCCGTGGGAGATCAGGATGCTCAGCAAGATTGCGCCTACGCCGAGGGCCAGCACCAGCGGCAGCAGCGCCAAGCGCCGACAGTCACTGAAATAGGCTTTGAGATAGGCCAGGTGCGCGAACAGAAACGCGCCCAGGCCAAAGATAAACAGGTCGCCTGGCCAGGCAAGTAGCACGTCGCCCACCACGGAAAAAATCAACCCCAGGCTGATCCAGCGTCGATACTCGGTGGGCGGCGCGTCATGCAGCCAACCCAGCAGCGCCAGCACCGGCAGTGGCTTGACCAGCAGGCACAGCAGCGTCGCATGGGTCGCCAGGCCATAGACAAAGGTGCCGGCGCCCATCAAGGCAAGGATCAGCCATGGCATATCAGTTCACCGTAATGGCGCAGTCAAAGGTTTCGACAGGTTCGGCCTCCGGCTCCCAAGGTTGCTGGGATGTCAGGCGCAAACGCCCTTGCCCTGCGGCAAACGCCTGGAAGCGCCAGGTGGACTGGCCGCCCCCGCCGATCACGCCGGACTCGGTGCTGCTGTAGACCTCGGGGCTCAAGGCGCGCAACACGCCGCCGGCGGAGTCCTGGATGGCCCAGCGGTAACCGGTGGTGGGGTTGCTGGGCAGGGTGAGGATCAGGTTTTGCCCGTTTTTAAGCTGGAGCGGGCAGGCGCTCTGGTTGTCCACGCTGACGTTTTGCTTGGGGGCACTGGCGCATCCGGCCAGCAGGGCAAGGCTCAAGGGGAGAAACAGGCGGGCAGCGGTCATGAAGGCTCCGTTAATACACGACGAAGGGGGAGCATAACCGAAGATGAGACAAGGTGTGACAAGGTGGGGTTTTGCGTTGGCCGATCGTTCCCACGCTCTGCGTGGGAACGTTGCCTTGGACGCTCCGCGTCCGCTTTGTGACGCGGAGCGTCACGGGATGTATTCCCACGCAGAGCGTGGGAATGATCAGGTCTGGATATTTATCAGAAGAGCACCTTCGCCACATCCGCAAACCGCTTGGCAAAGTGCACCGTCATCCCTTCCTTCAAATAGTCCGGCAACTCTTCAAAGCTGCCACGGTTGGGCTCCGGCAAGATCAACTCGTGAATCTTCTGGCGCCGCGCCGCAATCACCTTCTCGCGCACCCCGCCAATCGGCAGTACATGCCCGGTCAAGGTCAGTTCGCCGGTCATCGCCACGCCTTTTTTCGGCGGTTGGTTGCGGGCCAGGGACAGCAACGCACTGGCCATGGTCACGCCGGCGCTCGGGCCGTCTTTCGGCGTGGCGCCTTCCGGCACGTGCAAGTGCACGAAGGCTTCGTCGAAGAACTTCGCATCGCCGCCAAACGACTTCAGGTTGGAACTGATGTAGCTGTAGGCGATTTCGGCGGACTCTTTCATCACTTCACCCAACTGCCCGGTGAGCTTGAAGCCGCGGTTGAGCGTGTGGATGCGCGTCGCTTCGATCGGCAAGGTGGCGCCGCCCATGCTGGTCCACGCCAGGCCGGTAATCACGCCGGTGCCGGACAGCACTTGCTCATTACGGAATACCGGCATGCCCAGGGAGCTTTCCAGGTCCTTGTTGCCGATCTTGATCACCGAGTCAGGCTCATCCAGCAGTTTTACCACCGCCTTGCGCACCAGTTTGCCCAGCTGTTTCTCCAACTGACGCACGCCGGCCTCTCGCGCATAACCGTCGATCAAGGCGCGCAAGGCACCGTCGCTGATGGTCAGGCTGTTTTTGGCCACGCCGGCTTTTTCCAACTGCTTGGGCCACAAGTGGCGCTTGGCGATGGCGACTTTTTCTTCGGTGATATAGCCCGACAGGCGAATCACTTCCATGCGGTCCAGCAACGGACCGGGGATTGAGTCCAGGGTGTTGGCGGTGCACACGAACAGCACTTTGGACAGGTCCAGGCGCAGGTCCAGGTAATGGTCGAGGAATTCGACGTTCTGCTCCGGGTCCAGGGTTTCGAGCAGCGCCGACGCCGGGTCGCCCTGGAAGCTCTGGCCCATCTTGTCGATCTCGTCGAGCATGATCACCGGGTTCATCACTTCCACGTCTTTCAACGCCTGCACCAGCTTGCCAGGCAGGGCGCCGATGTAGGTGCGCCGGTGGCCCTTGATCTCGGCCTCGTCGCGCATGCCGCCGACACTGAAGCGATAGAACGGCCGCCCCAGGGATTCGGCGATGGACTTGCCCACACTCGTCTTGCCCACGCCCGGCGGGCCTACCAGCAATACGATGGAACCGGCGACTTCGCCCTTGTAGGCGCCCACCGCTAGGAATTCGAGGATGCGGCTCTTGATGTCATCCAGGCCCGCATGGTGCTTGTCGAGCACTTTGCGCGCGTGCTTGAGGTCGAGTTTGTCTTCTCCGTACACGCCCCACGGCACCGAGGTGGCCCAGTCCAGGTAGTTGCGCGTGACGGCGTATTCCGGCGAACCGGTTTCCAGGATCGACAGTTTGTTCAGTTCTTCATCAATGCGTTTTTTCGCTTGCGCCGGCAGCACTTTGCCTTGCAGGCGCTGTTCGAACTGTTCGACATCGGCGCTGCGATCGTCCTTGGTAAGGCCCAACTCCTGCTGGATGACCTTGAGTTGTTCCTTGAGGAAGAACTCACGCTGGTGCTCGCCGATCTTGCGGTTTACCTCGGCGGAGAGTTCTTTTTGCAGGCGCGCGACTTCCACCTCTTTGCGCAGCATCGGCAGCACTTTTTCCATGCGCTTGAGCATGGGCACGCAGTCCAGCACTTCCTGCAGCTCATTACCTGTCGCCGAGGTGAGGGCGGCGGCAAAGTCAGTGAGCGGCGACGGGTCGTTGGGGCTGAAGCGGTTGAGGTAGTTTTTCAACTCTTCGCTGTACAGCGGGTTGAGGGGCAGCAGTTCCTTGATCGCATTGATCAGCGCCATGCCGTAGGCCTTGACCTCATCGGTCGGCTCGCTGGGCTGGTGCGGGTATTCGACTTCCACCAGGTAAGGTGGGCGGTGGTGCTTGAGCCAGGTCTTGATGCGCACGCGGGTCAGGCCCTGGGCGACGAACTGCAGCTTGCCGTTCTCGCGGCTGGCGTGGTGCACCTTCACCAGGGTGCCGTACAGCGGCAGGGCGGAGGTGTCGAAGTGCCGTGGGTCTTCGGGCGGCGTGTCCATGAAAAACAGCGCAAGGGAATGGTGGTCGGATTTGCTCACCAGCTCCAGGGTTTCGGCCCAGGGTTCTTCATTGACGATCACCGGCAACACTTGTGCCGGAAAAAACGGCCGGTTGTGGATCGGGATGATGTAGACCTTGTCCGGCAGGTTTTGCCCAGGCAGGGCCAGGCCAGTATTGGACGAGGTGGTTTCAGCGTTTTCGGGGTCGGCGTAATCGTTGAGGTCGTAATCTGGAAATTCTTGCTGGTCGCTCATGGGGCACCTGCATCAGTAAGTATGCAGGTTAGATGGGGCGGGGTTGCGGTGGTTTCAATGGGGGGGCGTCGTTAGCAACAATTTGCATGAAATAACGGGAGGGTTGCGGTCAACGTACTTTACCCCTCCGCTTTTCGAACTGATCGTCAATAATGTGACGGCTAGACCCAGCTTTTATTGGGTTTACTTATCCCCAGTCCCAGCTAACCTGCTTTAATAAAATTCCCCATAAAAAAGGATGTTTTTTTGACGCCGGTTAGCAGTCGGCAGGGACGCGTATGACACAAGGAAAGCACGGCCAAGAGCGACGAGCGCGGCCCGAGGGCGCGGCCATGCACTGGCGCCACACGTTTCAGACCCGCATAGCCGGGGTGCTGGCGCTGTTGTTGCTGGTGGTCGTGGCCGCCACCTATTTTGCCGTGCACGCTGCCACCACCCGTGCGGTGGAGAATCAGGCCGACGTACAGTTGAACACCGGGCGGCAGGTGTTCGAGCGCCTGCTGGACCTGCGCGGGCGGCGCTTGCAGTACGGGTTGGACTGGCTGACCGCCGATGGGCCGTTCAAGCAGGCGGTGGCCGGCGGCCGGACGGTGCCGATCCTGGAGGCCCTGGGCACCCATGGCACCGGGGTCAGTTCCAGCGAAGTGGTGGTGCTGGGCCTGGATGACAGGGTCATGGTCAGTACCCTGCTGGTGCAGACGCGGGGCCAGTTGTTCCCGTATGCCGATGCCTTGCGCAAGGCGCGGCGCAGCGGCCAGCAAATGTTGATCGTCGCCATGGCCGGGCGCCCCTATTTGCTGGTGCAAAAAGATGTGCTCGGGCCTGTGCCGATCGCACGCGTGGTCATGGGCTTTCCCATGGACACGCAATTCGCCCATGAACTGCGCTCCATGAGCAACCTGGAGGTGTCGTTCCTCAGTGTGCAGGACGGCCATCTCGGTCAGCTGTTCACCACCCACCCTGGCAATTGGCGCCCAAGCATTATCAGCCTCTTGCATGGCACGCAGGTCGATCCTGAGGCGAAGATCCAGCTGTTCCATGGCCAGCGTGTGCTCAGCCAAGTGTTGCCCTTGGCCAACAGCGGCGAAGGCGATGAAGTGCGCGTGTTGCTGCAAAGCCCGCTGGACCATGCGCTGGAATCCTTCGCGCCGCTGGACCGGCAGTTCATGGGGATTGCCCTGGCGGTGCTGCTGGTCTCGCTGGCGGTGGCCTTATTCCTGGCGCGGCGAGTGTCACGCCCGCTCAATGCGCTGGTGCAAGCCGCTGAACGGATCGGGGCCGGTGACTACCGCACCCCGGTGCGGGTGCGCAGCCACGACGAGTTCGGCCTGCTGGCGCGGGCGTTCAATGCCATGCAAAGCGGCATCGCCCTGCGCGAACGGCAACTGGCCCACAATGCCTTGCATGACCCGCTCACCGGATTGCCCAACCGTGCCTTGGCCATGGAGCGCCTGGGCAGTGCGATCAGCGCACGGCGGTCGGTGGTGTTGCTGTACGTGGGGATTGAAAACTACCGAGTCATCAACGAAGGGTTCGGCCCCGAAGGTGTCGAGCACATGTTGTGCGAGGCCAGCCGCTGCTTGTCCAGCAGCCTGTTGGCCAGCGACACCGCCGCGCGCATCGCCGGCAGTGAGTTTCTGTTGTTGCTGGAAAACACCGAGATCGACTCTGCCGTGGCCCGCGCCGACCAGTTGCATGGGGCGTTGACCGAACCCCTGCGCATCGGCAATGACGAAGTGCGCCATGAGGTGAGTATCGGCATCGCCGCGTACCCTGCTGATGGGCAGCAGGTGGAAGAGTTGATCAACCGCGCGGCCATCGCCCGGCACGACGCGGCCAACCTGCCGGGGCATTTGCAGATCTACCAACCGGACCGCGACCTCGCCCACCAACGCCAGATCACCCTGATTCGCGACTTGCGCCGCGCCGTGATCGAAGGCGAGTTGTTCCTGTGCTACCAACCCAAGCTCGACCTGCGGCACGGGCACGTGGGCCAGGCCGAAGCCTTGCTGCGCTGGCAACACGCGACGCTGGGGCAAGTGTCTCCGGGGGAGTTCATTCCGTTGGCCGAACGCACTGGCAGCATGGGTGCCCTGACCCTGTGGGTGATCGAGGAAGCCATCCGCCAGATTGCCGAATGGGCGCAGCGTGGGCTGGTTATCCAGCTGTCGGTGAATATCTCCGTGAACGACTTGGCGGATGATGACTTGGCCATTCGCGTCACCGCGCTATTGGCCCAATACCATGTGGGCGCCGAGCATTTGATTTTCGAGATTACCGAGAGCGCCATTATGCACAACCCGCAGCAGGCCCTCAGCGTGCTGGAGCAGCTGCGCAATTGCGGGATCAGCCTGTCGGTGGATGATTTCGGCACCGGTTACTCCTCCCTCGCACAGTTGCAGCGCCTGCCGGTGCAAGAGCTGAAGATCGACCAGTCCTTTGTGCGCAACCTCGACAGCACCAGCGGCGACGGGGTGATCGTGCGCTCCACCATCGAGATGAGTCATAGCCTGGGGCTCAAGGTGGTCGCCGAGGGCGTGGAGTTCGAACACAGCCTCACCTTGCTCAAACGCTGGAACTGCGACACGGCCCAGGGCTACCTGATCAGCCGCCCGCTCAATGCCATGGCGTTCGAGCGGTGGATGCGGCGTGAGCAGGTGCCAACCTAGACAGTTTGACTGTGGCGAGGGAGCTTGCTCCCGCTGGAGTGCGAAGCGCTCCCAGGATCTTGGGGCCGCTGCGCAGCCCAGCGGGAGCAAGCTCCCTCGCCACAGGGGGGCTACTTTGGCAGCGTTCAAGCGACCAGGGCTTGCAATCGCACCCACAACCTTTGGACATGCTGATGCTCGGTGCCCAGCGCGCCGATGGACACCCTCACCATCCAGCGCTCATCGAGGATGGCGGGGGTGACGTAACCATCGCCTGACTGGTTGAGTTTTTCTGCCCAGGCTCGCGTGTGATGGTCCAGTGCCTGGCCTTCCAAACCCGGCGGTTCATGGCGAATGCACAGGGTTTGCAAGGCGGGCGTGGCCACCAGTGTCCAGTGCTCAGTGGCTTCGATCTGCTCTGCCAGCCAGCGCGCATTGGCCAGGTCTCGCCGCAACCGCGCTTGCAGGCCGCTGACGCCTTGCTCGCGTATCAGGAACCACAACTTCAAGGCGCGGAAACGGCTGCCCAGGGAGATCCGCCAGTCACGGTAGTTTCGCACTTGGCCGTCTGCGCTGGACTGCAGGTAACTCGGGTTGGTGGTCATGATGCGAATCAAATGCTCGGGGTCGCGCACGAAGTACACCGAGCAATCGAAGGCCGCGCCCAGCCATTTGTGCGGGTTGAGCACTAGGGAGTCAGCCTTTTCGATGCCATCCCATAAGGCCCGGCATTCCGGCAGGATCATCGCGGCGCCGGCCATGGCCGAGTCCACATGCAGCCACAGGCCGTAGCGTTGGGTGAGGTCGCCAATGGCCTCCAGGGGGTCGATCGCCATGGCGGCCGTGGTGCCGGTGGTGGCAATCACCACGCAGGGCGTGTTGCCGGCGGCCAGGTCCTGTTCGATGGCGTGCGCCAGTGCCTGGGGCGACATTGCATGGTGTGCGTCGGTGGCGATGGTGCGGATATGGTTCTGGCCGAACCCGGCCAGGATCGCCGCCTTGTTGACCGAGCTGTGGGCATGGGCTGAGGTGTAGACGATCAGGGGCGCGCTGCTGTTTTGCAGGCCGTTGTGCATCAGCGCGTAATCGGAGCTGCGTTCCCGGGCGCTGATAAGCGCCACCAGCGTGGAGGTGGACGCAGAGTCCTGGATCACACCGCTCCACGTGCGGCCCAGGCCGAGCATGTCGCGCAGCCAGTCGGTGGTGACTTCCTCTATTTCGGTGAGAGCCGGACTGGATTGCCAGGACAACCCAATCACACCCAGGCCGGTGCTCAGGCAATCGCCCAGCACTGAGGACAGTTCCACATTGGAAGGGAAGAACCCGAAGAAACTGGGATGCTGCCAATGCAGCAAGCCGGGCATGATCAGTTTTTCGACGTCGCCCATGATCTGTTCGAACGGTTCGGCCGTGTCAGGCGGGCTGGCCGGCAGGGCAGCTTTGATCTCGCCAGGTCGGGTGGTGGGCTGCACGCCGCGTTGTTCGATGTTCTGTCGGTAGTCTGCAATCAGGTCGATCATGGCATAGCCATGTTGGCGGAATTCTTCGGGGGTCATAGATAAACGTCCATGTGCACGAGCAATAAAAGTATTAGCACCAGAAGTAAAACGGTTCGCCGGGGGTATAGCCGATAAACGACTGCATGCTGACGCGTTTTCCCGAATCGAACCCGCAGATGGCGTGGGGGCAGCGGGTATTGATGAGCACCAGTTCGTTCTTGCGTGGGCGGATGCGCAGCGGTTTTTGTAAACACTGTTCGGGCAGTTGGGCACCCTCGAAGCGCTTGACCTCGTCATAGCTAAAGGCTTGGGTGTCCCAGATGATCAGCTCGCCCCCCGAAGGCGGTGTTTGCAGGTAGATATTGGCGCTGAATTGATGCTGCAGTTCAGCAATTGTGCGGGGCAGGCAATCCACATGGGGCACCGTTTCCGAGAGGTGCGCCGTCTCCGGGAACATGACGCGGATGATCCCGCAAAACATCGGTCGGCCCTGGAACGAAGCGGCTGTTGCACCTTGCGGCCAGAGCGCCTGGAACTGTTCCATCAGCTGTTGAATGGGCGGTTTTTGCGGCGCACAGAGACTGTCGATAAGGCCGCGCATACGGGCCGCGTCTGCATAATATTTCTGTTGGGCGTCACCGCCGGCGGCCTTGCCGTACGTGGAGTTGAACGGGGTGCCCCAGCGATGCACACCATAGAAGTGCTGAACGACGCGCCCCGCTTCGTAGGTTTCATGGCCGTAGTGTTCCAGCGTGGCGGTATCGTCGATGGCCTGAATCAACCGTGCGCTGGTGGTTGCGTTGGCAAATTCAGGTACCCGAATGGCAAGCACTTGGCCACTGATGAGTTTTTTCAAACTGGCAGTATTGAGGTGTTCAAGTTCCAGGATTTTTGTGGGGGTGGAAAGAAACGGTTTTGTAGCGACATGGTCCGTCATGCAGTGAAGCTCCCTTTAAAGTTTTATCCGTACGCCTTTTGTATTACGCAGGGCGTGCGCACTAAATTAGTTTTAAAGGGTTGAGGGGAAACGCTGGGGCATTATCAGCAGGCAAAAAAAAAGCGGCTGCCCGTTCGGGCCGCCGCTTTTTTACCGCCAGCGCTACTTAATCCGGCAGTTTGAACGCCATTACATAATCACCCTGCTTGGTCCCCAGGGAACCGTGACCGCCCGCCATGACCAGCACGTATTGCTTGCCGTCCTTGCCGGTGTAGGTCATCGGGGTGGTTTGCGCGCCTGCAGGCAGGCGGCCTTCCCACAGTTGCTTGCCGTTTTTCACGTCATAGGCACGCAGGTACTGGTCCAGGGTGCCGCTGAGGAACGCGACGCCACCGGCGGTGGTGAACGTACCGCCCAGGCTAGGCACGCCCATGGTCAGTGGGATTGGAACCGGCGAGCTGTCACGCACGGTGCCGTTCTTGTGCATCCAGATGGTCTGGTGGGTGGTCAGGTCGACCGCCGCCACGTAGCCCCAGGCCGGTGCCTGGCACGGCAGGCCCATCGGCGACAGCAGTGCTTCAAGGATCACACCATACGGGGCGCCTTTGTTCGGCTGCACGCCTTCGGTTTCGCTGACGCGTGGGCCTTGCTTGGCAATGTCGGCAGCCGGGATCAGCTTCGATTTGAACGCCATGTAGCTTGGGTTCACGAAGGCGATCTGGCGCACCGGGTCAACCGAGATACCGCCCCAGTCGAACACGCCGAAGTTGCCTGGGTACACGATCGAACCTTGCAGGGACGGCGGGGTGAACGGGCCGTCGTAGCGCATGGATTTGAAATCGATCCGGCACAGCATCTGATCGAACGGTGTCACGCCCCACATGTCGCGTTCTTTCAACGGCGGCGGCATGAAGTTCAGGTCGGACTTGGGTTGGGTAGGGGAGGTGCGGTCGCCCGCCACTGCGCCCTGTGGCACCGGGATTTCATTGACGGGCACCACTGGCTGGCCAGTGGCGCGGTCCAGCACGTAGATGCTGCCTTGCTTGGTCGACGCCATCACCGCTTGCTTCACGCCCGCAGCGGTCTTGATGTCGATCAGCGAAGGCTGGCCGCCCACGTCCATGTCCCACAGGTCGTGGTGGGTGAACTGGAAGGTCCACTTCACGTGGCCGGTGTCAATGTCCAGGGCGGTCAGGCCCGCGGCGTACTTCTCGGACTCATCGGTACGGTCGCCGCCGTACTGGTCGGGCATCTGGTTGCCCATCGGCAGGTAGAGCATGCCGAGTTTTTCATCCACGGCGAACATGGACCACATGTTCGGCGAGTTGCGGGTGTAGGTCTTGCCCTCGGCCAACGGGGTGGTGTCGTCCGGGTTGCCGCTGTCCCAGTTCCACACCAGCTTGCCGGTGTGCACGTCGAACGCGCGGATCACGCCGCTTGGCTCGTCGATGGAAACGTTGTCGGTCACGTGACCGCCGATCACGACCAGGTTCTTGGTCACGGCCGGTGGCGACGTGGAGTAGTAACCGCCTGGGGCGAAGCTACCGATGTTGGCACGCAGGTCGACCTGACCTTTGTCACCGAAGTCTTCGCACATCTTGCCGGTGTCGGCGTTCAGGGCGATCAGGCGGGTGTCGGCGGTCGGCACGAAGATGCGTTTCGGGCAGGCATTCGGAGCGGCGGCCGGGCTGGCAGTGCCAGTCGGGCTCTGCTCGGAAGTGTAGGCGGCGTCATCGTGGTACGACACGCCACGGCAGGTCATGTGCGCCCAACCTTTGAAGCTCTCAGCACCCTGGGTGGTGATTTTCGGGTCGAAACGCCAGATTTCCTTGCCGGTATCCGGGTCCAGGGCAATCACTTGGCTGTGCGGTGTGCACACGTAGAGCATGCCATTGACTTTCAGCGGGGTATTTTCGGCGGTGGTTTCACCGGGATCGCCTGGGCCAGGGATGTCGCCAGTGCGATAAGTCCACGCCGGCACCAGCTTATGGGCATTCTCCGGGGTGATCTGTGCCAGTGGCGAGTAACGGTCACCGAAGGCCGAGCGGCCATAGGAGTTCCAGTCGCCATCGGCCTGGGTTGGCGCAGCGCTGGCCATACCCGGCACCGCGTCGCGGTCCAGTTGGCCGGTCTTGACCATTTCACCTGGGTTGGTGAATTGGCTGGCCAGGGCGGTCGCGCCCGCCAGCACCACGGCAACGCTCAGCGCGCCAGTGCCCAGCGGTGCGGCTTGGCCACGCAGCAATGGCCGACGAAACCACGGCAGCAGCATGACGATGCCGAGGGCGAACAGCAGGGCCAGACGCGGCACCAGTTGCCACCAGTCCAGGCCCACTTCCCACAGGGCCCACACGGTGCTGGCAAACAACACCAGTGCATACAGGCCCAGCGCGGCGCGGCGAGTGGCCAGCAGCAATACGCCGGTCACGGCAATGCCGATACCGGCCAGCAGGTAGTACAGCGACCCGCCGAGCATACTCAGCTTGACGCCACCGGCCAGCAAGGCCAGCCCCATGATCAGCAGCAAGACCCCCAGCAGCCTGGGCAACAGGCGGCTTGGGCTTGAGGCACCATCAGTGCTCATAGTGTGTTTCTCCGTTACGTTGGAATTATGTAACCCCGTGCTTCACTCACTGTAGATGACGATTCGGCTCGGGCTTGGTTCATCGTTATTTTTGGTTTTTTCTGTGGATAACCTGGTTATCCACAGGCGGGCAATCAATCCCCTGGCGCAGGTCGATTCAAGACAGCGCTGTCTTTGTGCAGGAAGAAATTCGGCAAAGGGAGTCGACCGGGAGGTGAAGCGTTTCAGATTGTTGCGAAGGATAATGCGGCGGGGCGTTTTGAGAAAGGGTGAATCGCAAGATGCATCATTTCAGTTTTGGTAACAGTGACAGATAGTCGCTGCAATACCGATCAGTCACGCGAACGCAATGCTCAACGCGACAACGATCAAATGTGGGAGCTGGTTTGCCTGCGAAGACGTCGGTCCAGCAAACAGTGATGTTGACTGACCCAGCGCTTTCGCGGGCAAGCCCGCTCCCACAAAGGATTTGCGGTGATGATTAGAAGGTAGTGCGAACCCCGAACTGCACGCTTCTACCTGGCGCCGGTGCGATGTCGCGCAGGATCGAGCTGGCATAGCGCACGGTCTGGTTGGTCAGGTTCTCGCCATTGACGAACGCCAGCCACTGGCTGCCGCCCACATTGAAGCGATACCCCGCGCTGGCGCCGAGGGTGGTGTAGCCATCGGTGCCGCTTTCGTTATCCGGCACACGCCCTTGGCCTGCGGCATGTTCCACGTCGATACGCGCTTGCCAGCGATCCAGTTCCCACAGCAAGCCGCTGTTCAAACGCAATGGCGCAATGCGCGGCAAGGCTTCGCCGGTGTCCAGGTTGGTGGCGCGGGTGTAGTCGCCCGACAGTTCCAGCGCAAACTTACCGTAGGCGCCTTCGCCGAGCTTCCAGTGATCCTGGGCTTCGAAGCCGGCGAAACGTGCGCGCACACCAGAATATTCGTACTCGGGAATACCTCCCGCGTCCTCTTCGCCTTCATCGTTCAGGGTACGACCCGTGCCCAACAAGCCGATGTAATTGGAGAAGTGGCTATAGAACACGCCGAAGCTGCCCTTGTGGGTGCCGTTGTCAAAGCGCAGGGCCAGGTCGCTGGACACGGCCTTTTCTTTCTTCAGGTTGGCATCGCCCAACTCGTAGGTACCGGTGGCAACGTGGGCGCCGTTGGCGTACAGCTCGTAAAAGGTCGGCGCGCGTTCGGTGTAGCCGAGGGTGGCAGCCAGGGACCAGATCGGCGTGAGGGTGTACACCGCACCTGACGACAGGCTACCGGCGGTGAAGTCACTGCTCTTGTCGGCATTGGCAAAACGCTCGTTGCCTTTGGCGTTCGGGTCGACGCTGGTGTGTTCCAGGCGTGCGCCGAGGCTGAGTTTCAGG
Organism: Pseudomonas sp. MF6767; assembly: GCF_016405475.1. NCBI lineage: Bacteria > Pseudomonadati > Pseudomonadota > Gammaproteobacteria > Pseudomonadales > Pseudomonadaceae > Pseudomonas > Pseudomonas sp. MF6767. Next base: position 125,371 of record NZ_JAEKCY010000003.1, read on the forward strand.
CGTTCGGTGGCTTGCATTTCTTCGAGGATAAACAGCGCGCCGGCGTTGGTGTCGGTCTGCGGCACGAAGGCTTCTTCGCCCAGGGCCGAGAACTCGTTGCGGGTCACTTGGGCGCCGACCACGCCATCGAATGGGCCAATCGGCTGGTGACGAGCTTCCACCCGCGCTTCATAGCCTTTGTTCTTGAAGGTGGTGCCGGTTTCACCGCCTTCGATTTCGCGGTGTTCGTAGTCGGTGTACCCGGCGTCGATTTTCACCGAGGTAAACGGCCCTTGCAGGTTGCGGATCTCGGAGGCAAAGGCGTAGTGGTCCTGTTTCATGCGGATGCGCACATCCTGCTCGGCGGGTGAGCCGTAGTTACTGTCGTAATTACTGTAGGACAGCCCGGCATAACCATCGTCCCAGGTGTAGGAACCGCCCACCGCGCCACCGTCCTGGCGCCCATTGCTGTTACCCAGGCGCCCGTTTTTGCCGGGTCCGTTTTCGCTTTCCGGCGCGTGGCGGCTGCGGGCATAGCCTGGGATTTTAAGGTCGTTGAACTCGCGCGCATTGGCATCCAGGTGCAAGGCGAAGGTGCCGTTGCCGGCTTCCAGCTTGCCGGCGCTGCTGCGGGTGGTGTCGGCGCCGCCGTAGCGCAACTCGCCAGCGCCATGGATGCCTTCGATGGCTTCGGTGGGGATGCGATTGTCGAAGGTGTTGACCACCCCACCGATGGCGCTGCCGCCGTACAGCAGGGCTGCCGGGCCCCGCACGATTTCGATGCGGTCAACGTTGATCGGGTCCAGTGGCACCGCGTGGTCGTAGGACAGCGACGAGGCATCCAGCGCCCCCACGCCGTTACGCAGGATGCGAATGCGGTCGCCATCCTGGCCGCGAATGATTGGGCGGCTGGCCCCCGGGCCAAAGTACGAAGACGACACGCCCGGCTGCTTGTTCAGGGTTTCACCGAGGCTGCCTTTTTGTTGCAGGGTCAGGTCATCGCCTTCCAGCACGGTGGTGGGCGAGGCGAGTTGTGTGCTGCCCAGCGGGTTGCCGGTGACTACTTGGGGTGGCAGTTCCAGGGCATGGGCCTGGGAGCCAATCAACAGGGCGGCGGCGAGGGGCGACAAGCGCCAGAGAGAAGGCAGCGACATCGGATATTCCTGGGCAAAGTGACTGATAACTTAAGTTACAATATAACATCTCTTTTCTGTGAAAAAGGGGAACTTTTCCTGGCGGGCTATATTCAATGCGATGCTTCCACCTGCTCGCCCCGTCGGCTAAGGTGCGCGGCTGTGTTCCTCTTTTTGCAAAAGGCCCGGCATGACCGCGACAAGCAACGACCCGCTCCACGGTGTGACCCTGCAGCACGTGCTCACCACCCTGGTGGAACATTACGAGTGGAGCGGCTTGGCCGAGCGCATTGATATCCGCTGCTTCAAGAGTGACCCGAGCATCAAGTCGAGCCTGACTTTCCTGCGCAAAACCCCGTGGGCGCGGGAAAAGGTCGAAGCTTTGTACGTCAAGCTGATGCGTACCAAGCGCCCCCTGGATTGAAAGCATGAAGCGCTTTGTCGCGACGGCAGCCTTGGCCGGTTGGGTGGGGTTGGCTATCCAGCAATACCTGATTCTCTATTCGCGCTGGGCCAGTGGCGCGAGCTTGCTGGGCGGCCTGATCAGTTTCTTCAGCTTCTTCACCGTTCTGACCAATACCCTGGTGGTCGTGGTGCTCAGCTACTCACTGGTCAAGCGCGACTCAGCCGCCAAGCGGTTCTTCCTCGCGCCTCGCATCAGTAGCGCGATTGCCGCGAGCATCGTGGTGGTGAGCCTGGCCTACAACCTGCTGCTGCGGCATCTGTGGAGCCCGCAAGGCTTTCAATTTATCGCCGATGAATTGCTGCACGACGTCATGCCGTTGTTGTTTGTGGTGTATTGGTGGCGGTGCGTGCCCAAGGGTACGTTGCGGCTCAAACACATTGCCGGCTGGGTGATCTACCCATTGGTGTACTTCGGTTATGTGCTGCTGCGGGGGCATATGCTCGGGCAGTATCAGTACCCGTTCATGGATGTGGACAGCCTCGGTTATCCACAAGTGTTTGTGAATGCCGGAGGGATTTTGGCAGGGTTTATCGTCATTGGGCTGGTGATCGTTGGCCTGGACAAGCGCCTCAAATCACCCTCGATTTAAAGTGAGCACCATTAAGGTGGGAGCTGGCTTGCCTGCGATAGCATCACCTCGGTGTACCTGATAAACCGAGGTGCTTGCATCGCAGGCAAGCCCCACCTTTATTCTTCGTCGCTGCCTTCGGCACGCCAGTAACCCACGGCCTTGAGGTATTCCTCGTTGACCTTGTGCGCATCCAGCAGCACCCGCCGTACCTGGCGCGACAGCTTGGTTTCGGTGGCGACGAAGCTGTACAACGCCCCGCTAGGCAGCGTCAGGTTGCGCACCACGTCGAGCAGGTCATCCTGGCCGCGCATCACCCAAATAATCTCGACGTCCGCCGCGCTTTGCAGCGCTTGTTGCTCCGCCGCATCGGCGATTTCAATCACCGCCAGCACCTTGCGCCCGGCCGGCAGTTCTTCCAGGCGTCGACCGATGGCGGGCAGGGCGGTTTCGTCGCCGATCAGCAGGTAGCTGTCGAAAATGTCCGGCACGATCATCGAGCCTCGTGGCCCGCCGATATACAGGTGCTGACCGACCTGCGCCTGCTCGGCCCAGGTAGACGCAGGGCCATCGCCATGCAGCACGAAGTCGATATCCAGCTCGCCGATTTTCAGGTCGTAGCGTCGTGGCGTGTAGTCGCGCATGGCCGGTTGCGGGCCGTCGCCCTTGATGGCGAACGTCGGGCTTTCCAGCGCCGCTTGCTCGGCGGCGTTCTGCGGGAACAGCAGCTTGATGTGATCGTCGCTGCCCAGGCTGACAAAGCCCGCTAGCTCAGGCCCGCCCAGTGTGATGCGGCGCATGCGCGGGGTGATGTCCACCACCCGCAGCACTTCCAGGCGGCGGCGTTTTATTTCATGGGTTACGCGGTGAATAGCTTGTGTGTTCATTGGTCTGTCCCGTCGGCAATGGCTTGGGCGGTGCGATTGAGCAGCGCCGCAACACGAACGATTTCCTGCGGGCTCCAGTGCCCGTTGTGCGAATGCAAGGCATGGCGCAGGTTATGCACCGCTTCGTGGATTTCAGGTGGGCGGTCGTGGCCGCGCAGTGAGCGTTTGCTGACGTCGATGCGCATGCGCACGCCGTCCAGAGCAACGGCCTGCTCACTTAGAAAGAGACGACCGGCGTCGGTGATTGTGTAGTGCTTTTTCCCGCCTTCGGCATTGCCGCTGATCAGCTCGCTTTCTTCGAGGAAGGTCAAGGTCGGGTAGATCACGCCGGGGCTGGGGCTGTAGGCGCCGTCGAACAGGCTTTCGATGCGGCGGATCAGGTCGTAGCCGTGGCATGGTTGTTCGGCGATCAGCGCCAGCAGCAGTAATTTCAGATCACCCGGTGCGAAGACGCGAGGACCGCGACCGCCACGTTTTTCGAATTCACCGCGAGGTTCGTTTCTCATGCAGTCTCTCCAGACAGGTTTAGATATAACTTAAGATATATCTTAACGTGACGATAGGGCTTGGCGACCAACGGTCGTCGGCGCCTTTTCCGGCAGAGGACCTTGGAATACGTGGAATACGATTAATTTTAGAGTCATAACTTTAATTAGAGTTTAAACTCAGTTAAGTTTATGTCCGGCAGCTTGTTTGTGGTATTTTTCTGAGCGAAAGTTCTTTTGGTTGGCCCTGTTTTTTGTGTTGTAGTCTTGTTCTTACAGCTACTTTGAAAGTTTTGGCAAAGTGCCATGTTTTTCTCTCAATCCCTGATTAATAGGGCTACGCAGGCGTGAGAGGTTGCCTGCATACCTACTGTTGTTTTGAGTTGATCATTGTTTGGCGTTGCAACTAACGGCGGCGCGTTCGTTGTTAAGGCGGTTACTTGGCGACGAATCACTCAATGTTGATAACTACAGGTATTGACCATGTTCAAGAAGTTCGCGATTGCTGTTCCCCTGGCTGTTATGGCGCTGTCCTCCTCGGTAACAGCTTTTGCTGCCGGTGAAGCCAGCCACACCGTCAACATGAAGGCCACCATCCCGACTACCGTGTTCCACGCCCAGCCGCGTGACCCGAACTGGGGTCGCGATGAAACCATGACCTACAACCTGGTCAGCGGTGAGCTGGCGCCGTTGAGCGCCATCTACGACATCAAGAACACCAATGGTTCGGTTCACGCCTACATCGAAGGCGGCCCGGCCGTGCTGTTCAATGGTGACCCAAGCCAGAACATCCCGCTCACCACCACCCTCAATGGTGTGACCCTGACCGGCACCCCACAGGAAGTGGTCAACGAAGCCGACTCCACCCCAGGCGTAGGTGCGGAGATGCGCATCGTCGCAGCCAAGCCTTCGGCGACTCAGCGCGGTTCGTACACCTCCGTGATGCCAGTGGTCTTCGACGCGGTACTGCCAGTAGCGCCTTGATGCCACTTAATGCCCGCTTGGCGCGGGCATGACTTTTCAGGTCGGCGAATTCCTCCTCCGTTCGCCGGCCTGGTTTTTGATTCTGGTCTCCTGGCATTCAGAGTATCCGTTCATGTTCCCGATGACGCCTATCGCGGCTGCGCTTGCGCTGCTGATATGTACGAGTGCGCTGGCGGCACCTGCTGCTTCCGGTGCAGCCACGCCCGGCAGCCTGATCACTCAGGCCCAAGGCTTGCCCGCAGGCTTTGCCGATCACTTTTTCGATGTACCCCTGGCGGTGCGCGTAGACCTGGACCACCAACTGCTTGGCGAAGCGCTGATCGTGCTGTCCCGGGATGACCGCGTCACCCTGCTCGAATTCACCGACACCGGCGATAGCAAGGTGCCGGCTGCCACCCGCGACACCTGGCAAGGCCTGCTGGAAAAAGGCGTGGCGTTGGGCGCCTGTACCCAGTCTTGCCCGCAAAAGATGATCTCTGCTTACTACAATCTGGAAAGCTCGCAGTTGTCGATCCTCACGCAGGACGTTGAACTGAGTAGCGAAGCCCCGCGCTTTTACGACCAGCCCGACGGCGGCAGCCTGGGGTTGATCATCAATAACCAGCTCAACCTCAATGGCGGTCAGCAAGACAGCCTCGGCGGCCGTTATGGTTTGCAAGCCAGTTCCAGCGTGGGCAACTGGAGCCAGGTGTTCAACCTGCAACTGGCGCGCCAGAGCGGTAATGACCAACCCATGCGCCACGCGATTCATGAGCTGTATACCCAGCGTGAACTGGAAGGGCAATTTTTTCGCCTCGGCCACTTCACCCCCAATTCCGATGGCCTGACCCGTCAACTGCGCAGCTTCGGCGCCAGCCCCGACACCGCCTTGGGCATCATGTACGGCAGTTCCGACAGCCTGGCGATCAACAACCCCAAGCCCAGCGTGTACCCGATCTACGTCACCGCCAACCGTCAGGCAGCGGTAGAGATTTATCGCAACGGCTTGTTGATCAACACCCAGGCCGTGGCCGCCGGCCTGCAAACCCTGGACACCCGGCCACTGCCCGGCGGTATCTATGAAGTGGAAGTACGCCTGGTGGAAGACGGCCTCACCACCAGCACTACCCAGGAGCTGGTGTACAAGCCCGGTAACTGGCGCAACGCCGACGACCGCTGGCGCTACAACCTGTTCGCCGGGCGCGAAACCAAGCTGTTCAGCAACTGGGACGAGCAAGCCTCGGGTGCGGTGACGGCCGGCGCGTCGCTCAATTACCTGCTGCATCCACGGGTGATTCTTGGGCTGTCGGCTCGCCAAGTGCGTGAGCAACTGCAATATGGCAGCTCGGTGGACTGGACCGTTGCCGACAACACCAGCCTCTATGCCAATGTTTATCAAACCCGTGAACATGGCACGGGCCTTGACCTGCAAGGGCTCTACAGCTTCGGCGCGACCAACCTTGTGTTCAGTCACAACCGCAGCTGGCTCGACACCCGCGACACCTACGAAACCCTGCCCGACGGCACGCGCCTGCGGCGCAACACCTTTGTCGGCCAGGCCAGCAATTCGGCGTTGTCGGTCAACCATCGCCTTGATGCGAAAAACACTTTGAACATGCGAGTGTCCCACAGCCAAGGCAACGTCGAAGGTGCGGGGCTGGACCTGGGCTGGAGCCGTCACGACAGCTTTTTCGGCAGTGATGCCAACTGGCGTTTCTCGGTGTTCGACCGCCCCGGCAGCGCCGGCACCAATGACCAGCGCAACCGTGGCGTGGATGTGAGCCTGAGCGTGAACCTGGGCAGCGATGGCCGGCAGATTTCCGGCAGCATCGGCACCCGCACCGCCCGTGATGGCGGCCGCGATAACAACGCGTCGATCACGTATCGCCAGAACCTCACCGACCATGTGCTGCAAAGTGTCTCGGCCACGGCGATCACTGATACCTACGGCGTCGGCCTGTCAGGCATGGCCAACTTCAGCACCGACGTGGTCAGCGGCGACGGCTTTGTGCAGCGCAGCTCCTTCAATGGCGATTTCAGTGGTGGCTTGAACCTCAACAGCACCTTCGTCGCGGGCGCCGGGAAAATGCTGCTCAGCAGCCAGTACCAGGGCAACGGCGCGGGGATGATCATCGATGTGGAAACCGACCTTGACGAGATCGCCCTGCGCGCCGACGACCTGGGCGGCGGCAGCGCGGTACTGCGTCCGGGGCGCAACTACGTTCCGGTCTCGGCCTACAAGAGCAGCAGCGTGAGCTTCGACTTCGAAGGCAACCACCCGCCGGCGGCGAACATCCAGCCCGCACGCTCCAGTTACCACCTGAACAAGGGCGGCGTGGACTACCGCAAGATCACCGTGATGAAAACCGTCACCGTACTCGGCCGCCTGCTGGATGAACGCGGCGCGCCGCTTAAAGGCCATCACGTAATCAATCACGCCAGCCGTGGGGTCAGCGAAGTGGACGGGTTCTTCTCCATGGAGATGAGCGCCAGCGCGCCGACCCTGCAGGTGCGCTACCAGAACCAGTTGCTCTGCCAGTTCCGCCTGGACCCGAGCACTGCGCCGGATGAAAACGACGTGCTGATGATCGGTGATCTGCGCTGCACGCCGGACACGCTGGCCGAAGCTAACCACAAGGGCGAAACCGCCGGTTGACGGCGGTTGAAACGGGAGTTCATGACCTTGATTACCGCAATGAAAAAACGCTTGGGGCTCTGTGCATTCGCGCTGGTTTTGGGCACTACCTACAGCTTGCCGGCACTGGCTATCGTCGAGCAGATCACGGCGGTGTTTCGCCCCGATCCGGCCAACCCAACTAGCAATAAATTCGTCAATACCACGCCGCAAAGTGGCTTGTGTCCCTGGCACGTTCCCGCCAGGTGCGAGGCGGTCAATACCTTCAGTATTCGTAACAGTTCGTTCCGGGCCTATTCCAATGGGCCGATACCGGCGTTTCCGGAGGATCCGCGCCAGAGCGCCTATTTCAAGGTGCCCTCGGCATTTCGCGATCTGCAAGTGACTCACACCGTCACCGGTCGTGCGGAGACGGTACAGATGCGCATTGCCGGTATTGGGGGACGGTGGAATGTCTCTTATCCACCGGGTGTGTCCGGCTGGGCCACGCCAGGCGTGGGCTGGAACGCTTATTGGCGAGGGGCGCCGGCACCGTGCTTGCCGATCAATTACATGGCGGCGGGACAAGCGTATGCGCTTTTTTTCTGGATCGTTCCAGAGAACGCCGGAGCCTGCAGCGTTACAAATGGTATGGAAATCGGGCGGATGAGCTACAGCACGCTTGAGTACGGCTACGAACTCAAGACACCAAACCCTCTGGGTATGGACGCTGGTACTTATGAGGGTTCCATCACTTACACCATGGGCCCGGGCGGCGATATGGATTTCGGCACCACCATGATCCCCGACGAAAACACCCTGACCTTCAACTTCATCTTGTCGGTGGAGCACGTGCTCAAGATTGACCTGCCGGCGGGCGGCAATCGCATCGAGCTGTTACCCGAGGGCGGTTGGCAAGCCTGGCTCAACCAGGGGCGGCGCCCGTCGCGGCTATGGCGTGACCAGACCTTCGCAATCTCCGCCAGCTCACGTTTCAAGATGACCCTGGAGTGCGGGCTGGTGATCGGTAACACCTGTGGCCTGCGCAACAACGACGGTGACGAAGTGCCGCTTCAAGTCGCCGTGAGCCTGCCCTATGGCTTGCGTGATCAGCACGACCAGGGCGTGAACAAACTGCCCCTGCGCCTCGACGGCGTCGGCACCGAACTGTTCCAGCCGTTGCAGTACGTGAACAACCGCGAGGGCAAGTTGCATTTCGAGGTGGGCAAGGATGACGTGGCCGACATGCTCAAGAAACCCGGCAGCACCTATTCCGGCGTGGCCACGGTGATCTGGGATTCGGAAGTCTAGGCGAGCCCGGCTCGCATATCGGCTCCCTGTGGTGGGCCGCGTTCAATCAATAAGGCGTAATCAACATGAAACATGCAGTGTTAGGGGCTGGGCTGTTGCTGATGTCGTTGGCGGCGCAGGCCGGGCCGGCGATCAATGTCGGCGTGGTGTACGACTACCTGGAGGGCGACCGCAGTTCTTACCTCAAGCGGGTATTCAACGGCGGCACCAGCACCGCCTTTATCAAGGTCAATGTGCTGGAAATTGTCTATAACGCCGACGGTACTTCCAGGGAAATCCCGGTGGCCTCCCTGACGGATGAGAAGGGCGCCGCCACCAGCCGCGACGGCCTGATGGCCAGCCCGGCGCGGTTGATCGTTCCGGCGGGCGGGCGCCAGGGGACGCGCTTGCTGTACATGGGCGAGCGCGACAAGGAGCGTTACTTCCGGGTGCGCTTCATCCCGGTGGTGCCGGAGAAGGAAGACGACTTCGCCGTGACCGACGCCGAGCGCGACGAGTACAAAAAAGATCTCGCCGCCGGCGTCAACGTCATGGCCGGTTACGGCACGGTGTTTTTCGTGCGTCCCAAGGACACCCGCTTCGATACGAAGGTCGTCGAGACCGCCGACCAGTACACCCTGCGCAACGCCGGCAACAGCGTGGTGGTGCTCGATGAGTTCCGGGACTGTTCAGCGGCGAAAAAAACCGACTGCGAAGCCACCACCAAGCACCACATTCTGCCGGGGCGCCAATGGCAGCTTGAGAAGAAGCCCGGACGTGAATATCGCTTCCAGATGATCGAAGGCCGCGACAAAACACCGATGACGGTCAACAGCAACGGGTGATGACAATGTTCAAGCAACTGACGGTATGGGCGGGGCTGGTCGCAACGTTGTTCATCGGCGCGCCGGTACAGGCGTTTCAGGAACGCCAGAGTTTTGATGTGTCGGTCACTATTCCGATCCACGAAGCCTATGTGCTGCCCTCCGAACCCGACTGGATGGCGCAGGACCAACTGCTGGCATGGGACCTGGCGACCTCCAGGCTCGGGCGCCTGCGCAAGAACTTCGACGTGAAAAACCTCAATGGCGGCGTAGCCGCGCGGCTGGGGGACGTGCCCTATCTGTTGAGCGGCCGCGACCGTATTGATTTGCGCGTGCTGTTCAACCGGGTGCCCCTGACCCTGGACTCGACCCAGATACTCAGCGCTGACGAGGCGGGCATGGGCCGGCGCGTCGAGCTGGAGATTGCTCCGATCGAGCCGCAGGGTGGATACCAGGGCGGGTCCTACTACGGCACGGTGCACCTGATGTTTGATTTTCTGGCGCCTTGACCGCTCGGGCCCATTTCATCGAGCTGCTGGTACTTCAGGTCGAAGGTGTTGCCGTTGTTTCATTTGGCGGTGGGGTTCTGCTGCTCAAGGTAACGCTTCCAACCTTCTCAACCGGGCTACCAGCGTACTGCGAGAGGCCAGATGAATACCGGCCTCGTCGTCCGATGTGAGCCGGTGCTGGTCCAGCTGCGTGCGGGTAGCGGGGCTCGAATAACAGGGTTGGGTAGTCTGTAAGTCAGATGACTTACCCTAATCACGTCCATGAAAGCATGGGTATCTACACAACTTTTTGGTGCGACGCCGGGCCTGTGGGAGGGGGCTTGCTCGCGAAGGCGACCTGACAGCTGAAGCTGTTATCCGTCTACATATCCATTTCTGCGGTAACGGCCACTTAGGGTTCCGCTTTTACAGCGGCTCACTTTTGAAAAGCGCAAAAGTAAGCAAAACGCTCTTGCCCCACCACTCGGCACCTCGCTTAGGCTCGGTGTGCCCGTAATCCGCCAGTGATTTGGGGGGCCGCCGCCACGCGCCATCCATGGCGCGGGGCGGCTAAACCGGCATCCCTGCCGGTTTACCCCCCAAATCCCTGTCGAATTCCGGCCAGCGTGGTTTGACGGGGCGCCTAAGATCAAGATCAAAAGCAGAGCAAGAGCAAGAGCAAGAGCAAGAGCGGCTCGCTTCGCATCGTGGTTAGCGTCGGCAGTGGCTACAAAAGTTGTGTAGATACCTATGCCCATGAAAGGCCAATACATAACCACTGCATCGCAGTTTGCGCTGCACGCTTATTTACCGGTGCTGCTCACGCAGGCGTTCTGCTCGTCGCCTTGCAGGTATGGCATCAATAGGGGCGCCATGCCTTTGAGCACCTGCACAGGCAGCGCCGAGGTGAAGGTGAAACCCTGCGCCGAACTGCCGGGCACGAAGGCGGTGAGCGTGCCGAAGTGGCGCTCGCCGATATAAAACACAAAGGTGGCGGTGCGGTTGATTGCTTTGGAGCTGAGAATGCGCCCGCCGGCACCGATGGCTTCGATACGGTTATCGCCGGTGCCGGTCTTGCCGCCCATGGCCAACGGTGTGCCGTCGGCGTGTTTGAAACTGCCGGCGACGCGTTTGGCGGTGCCGGCATCGACCACCTGGGAGAGCGCGCCGCGCAGGGCCGTCGCCACCTCGGAAGGCATCACTCGGCGGGCGCGGTCGGGGGCATTGATCAGGCGGGTGTCATAGGGCGTGCCGGCAGCAAAGTGCAGGCTGTCAATGCGCAGCACCGGAATGCGTACGCCGTCATTGAGGATGATGCCCATCAACTCGGCCAGCGCTGCCGGGCGGTCGCCGGAGCTGCCGATGGCGGTCGCCAACGATGGCACCAGATGGTCAAACGGATAACCCACGGCTTTCCAGCGCTGATGAATTTCCAGAAACGCTTCGATCTCCAGCATGGTGCGGATACGCCCGTCGCGGGCGCTCTGATGGCGGCTTTTGAATAACCAGCTGTAAACCTCCTGGCGTTCGAACTGACTGGCTTTGACGATCTCGCTGAACGTCGCGTCCGGATGGTTGAGCAGGTAGCCCATCAGCCACAGGTCCAGCGGGTGCACCTTGGCGATATAGCCCTGGTCAGGCAAGTCATAGGCGCCTGGGCCGTAGCTGTCGTACAGCGTGTCGAGGCGTTTGTCGTTGAGCGTCTGCTGGCCTTTGGTTCCCGCCAGGCGCGCACGCAGGAAGCTGTTGAAACTCTCGCGGCTGGCGTCGGGCAGCAGGTATCGGTGCACGGCCGCCAGGCGGATCGGCGTGGGATGCAGACTGTCGAGGAAGGTTTCCAGGCGCGCCTGGGTGTCTTTTTTCTGGTACTTCTTCCAGAACTTGAGCAAAAAAGCGGTGCCTTCGCGGTCGGCGAATTGCGCCAGGTATTCCTGGCGGCGTGGCTCGCTGTCGTCCTTGAGCAACTGCGCGCTGTTGTTGGCGCTGGTGTAGGTGACGTAGCGCACCAAGTCGCGCATCAGGCGGATGAACGGCAGGTTGATCGACTCGCGCAGGGCATCGCGCAGGCTCGGGTTGCGGCCGTTGTCCTGGTTGCGAAAGTTATGGAAGCGGTGCAGGCCGCCACCGGTGAAAAAGCTTTCGCCGGGGCTGGCCGAATAGGTGCGGTTCAAGGCCGCTTCGAGCATGTCTGCCAAGGATTTGCCGGGATTTTGCAGCAGGTAGTCCACGGCCCAACGGCTGAGGCGGTCCTGCTCGGCGACCTCGACTTTTTTCAACGCTGCTGGCGTCAATGCGCCGTAGCGCTCATGTAGCTCGGCGATGATTTGCAGGTAGGTGGTCAGCACGCGCAACTTGGCGGTAGAACCCAATTCAAGCTTGCTGCCCTCGTTGATGTCGAACGGCTGGTCGGTGTTGTCGGTCTGCACCCGCACGCGCGCGCTGTCGTCGGTGCGCTCGAACAAGGTAAAGCTGTAGCGCACCTGCGGCGTGCTGGCGGGGGTGAGCAAGCGCTCGCCCAGCAGCCCGATCTCTTTGGCATAGACCGGGTCGGCCAGTTGCTTGAGGTACGCGGTGATCTGCTCCTGCAGTCGGCCTTGCAAGGTGCTGGTGGCGGACAGGTCCAGGCGGTCGAGGTCGTACAGCGGGCGATCGAGCAGCGCGGCCAGGCGGCTGCGGGCCACGCTGATGCCTTTGTTGGCCTCGATCTTCTGGGTGGTCGGTTGTTGCTGCCAGTCGCGGTAGGTGACCTGGCTGGCCAGCGCTGCCTTCAATAATCCCGGCTCGATCACGCCCTGTTGCGCCAGCAGTCGCAGGTGACTGTCGGTCAACTGCGCCAGCTCATCGCGGCCCTTGGTCAGGTAGTGGGACGGGCGGCGCTGGGCGATCATCAGCGACAGCACTTGGCGCAACGCCAGGCCACGGGCCGCCAGGCTGGGCGCGGTGTTCGTGGTGTCGGCCAGGGCCCGGTTGACCTGGTTGAAGTCGGCGCCATACCACACCCGCAGGCCTTCGGCCATGCCGTGCACTTCGCCGTGGCCGGGCACTGCCGAAAGCGGCACGCTGTTGAGGTAGTCGCGCACCACGTTCTGCCGAGCGAGGAGGGTGTCGGGGCCGTGCTGATAGGCGCGCACACTGGCCGAGAGCATCTGGCGCAGTTTTTCGCTGCCCGACAGGGTCAGGCCGTCCGGCGAATGGCGGTACTTTTCCAACTGCGTGGCCAGGGTGCTGCCGCCCGCCGTTTGCCCCGGCAGGTGCAGCTGGCGCGCAACCTGTGACCACGCGGCCTTGGCAAAGCGCGGCCAGTCCACCGCCGGGTTGGCCTGGGCTGGCTGCGGGTCGAGCAACTCGCGGTTTTCGATAAACAGCAGGCTGCGCACCATCAACGGTGGCACGTCGCTGAACTGCGCATACAACTGCGTCGGGTAATTGAATTGATACAGCGGCGCGGCGCGGCAATCGGTGATGCTCAGCCCGGCCTGGATTTTTTCTGCGTAGGGAATAAACAGACCGTGACGGCTGTAGTTCATCAGCGCCGCGGAGAAGCGTGCCTGGGACTCGATCACGTAATTACGCTTGAGCAGGCGCGGCAGGAAGTCGCCCAGGGCGCTGTAGCCCAGGCGCTGATCGAAGGGCCCGGCGCCGGGGTACAGGATCGCATCGCTGGCTCCGGGTTCGACGCGGTAGGTCAACTGCGCGGCCCATTGGCTGAGGGTGCGAGCTTGCCAGCGAGCGCTGTGCATCTCGCGCAACACGGCAAAACCCAGGGCGAGCAGCACCAGCAGCAGGATCAGCCAGAACAGCCGGCGCCATGGCCGGGGCGGTCTGAATTTTTTCGGCAATGGGGCGGGTGACGGGCTGTCGGCTTCAGCCTGGTGCGAGTCGGTTTGCCACAGTGCGCCCATAGTCGACTGATCCATTCCTACAGATTGATCGGACTTGTCTGAAGCGTAGACGCGAATTGCCTTGCCCATGAAGTTTGTCGACGGGGCAGCACACAGCGCGTCATGGCAGGCGTTAATTGTCTAGGCCAGCGGGTCGCTCGGCGGCGGTTAGCGTTTGATTTTAACTGCCCTCAGAGTATCAACATGACCGCTTCCACCCCTCCAGCCGACTCACAGCACCTCATCACGAGCGAGCAAATCGAAACGTTGTTTCGCGAGCCGCCGTCATTGCTGGCGGTAGCGCAAGAAAGCGCCCAGGCCTACCTTGACCAGCATTTTGCTGAACACAAATGGCAGGCCGGTCTGATTTATATCGCTGCGCCCGCCGACACTGACGGTAGCCTCGTTTACCAGGCCTTGTCCGAGTGGCTGCTGCAACGCCTGGCCCTCGCCGGCCCGGTGTTGCTGGTGGCGGACTATCACGTGGTCGCCCAACGGGTGCGCGAGGTGTTTGTGGAAGGTGGCCCGAGCCTGGTTGAACTGGAACGGCTGATCAACCGTTGCGGCGCGCTGCTGTGGAGGACCTATGTGAAACGCCTGCAAGCCTGGTGGTCTGAAGAGCTGCCGGTGAACATGACGCGCTGGGGCTACCTGTCGGATGACCTGCTGACACTGCTATATGACTCACCCAAGCCGCCGGGATACAGCGAGGAGCAATTCGCCACACTGTTCCCCAAAACCCTGCTGCATCCGATTCGTCCGGATAACGAGTGGAGCGCCCACGGCGATGCATTGCGGGTGCAGGCGGTTTACCTGGCGGGGCCGCCCGTCGAGATGCTGCCGGTGCTGGTCCTTATTCACGGACAACAGCGCTTGCTGTTCAGCCCGGCCAGTGGCCTGCACCCGCTGCGCGACGAGGACGAAATCGCTGCATGGTTGCCGGCTTTTGCTGAGGGCGCGCGCGTAGAGCAATGGTTTGCCGAGGACGTTGACAGCGATCCGTTCGACGCCCTGGCGGCGAGCTACCTGGCACGTCAACTGCGCGATATCGACCGGATTGACCGCAGCCTGGCACTTGCACCGGGGCAGCATCAGGCGTTGCTCGACTACATCACCGATCCGCGACGCTGGTTCGTCGCCAGCCTGGGCGCACGTCAGCAAGCGCTGCGCAGCGCCGTGCCGCTGTGGCTGGCCCACGCCGACGAGCAAGACAGCATCGCCTATGCGCGCCTGCTCCAGGCGCTGGTGGTGGCCCGCGAGCAAAATGGCGGAAAACAGTATCTCGACGGTATCGACTCGATCCGTCAGTTTGCCGATGACGCGCTCAAAACTTGCCTGCACGCTCAACCAGCGGCGCGCAAAGTGCTGCCTGCCGATGTTCAGCTGACCTTTAAACGGGTGATTGCCGCCGCAGTGCCGGTGCCGGGAGGTTTCATAGCGGGTGAAGTCGACCTGATCACCGTAAGCCTGACCGAACTGGCGCTGGAAAACCTGGCCGGGTTCCCTCACACCGTCACCAGCATCACGTTGAACGACGCCCCGGCGCCCGGTTGGTTGACTTACGACCTGCTCAGCGGGTGTGTGCAAACGGCTGACGTCGGCCAGGCTTACCCGGCTTTGTTGAAAAGAAAGCTGTTGGATGATCCAACCGAAAACGCTCGGCGCTTGCAGTTGTTCAAGCGCCAATTACGCGTGCAGTTGCCGATGCTGGCGTTGGAACTGAAGATCAAGGACGAGCACGGCCTGACGCTGGATGGCTTCAGGCGCGTGCAGGCTGCGCTGCAATCGCGCCTGGCCGATCGTACGGTACAGGACCAGGCAATGGCGCTGTGGCCGCTGGCGTTCAAGGCTTCGGCGGCTGCTGACGCCGATGAGGTGACCGCGCACTTCATCATTGGCCCAAGGGCCGGGCAGGCGGGCGTGCATCTGCTGTACCGGCCATTGCTCGAACCGATGTTGCAGGAGTACGCGTCGATCCACGCGTTGTTCGAGGCCATCAAGGCGCCAGGCCCATTACAGGACAGCGTGTTGACCTGGATCGCTCCGGCACGCCAGGCGGTCTACGCCAACGGCGGCTTCAATGAACCGCATATCCGTCGCTTTTTGCCTGGCGATGAGTTCGGCGTGTATGACAAACCGCCGGCGGCGCAACTGCACAAGCAGTTGGGCACGCAAGGCCCCTGCACCCTGGTGTTCAACGGCACGGCAAAGGCTCTGGTTGCCCTGGCTGACCGGCAATCGGTATCGAACGCCGAACAACGCTGGGCCCATATGAAAGAGGTAGGTTGGCTGTTGTTTGCCAGTGTCCTGCCGTTGACCAGCGGGCCGTTGCAATTGGGCGGATGGCTGGTGCAATTGGTCGACAGCCTGCAGCAGGATATTCAGGACCTGGCCAGCGACGATGAACAGGCCAGGAACAAAGCCGTTACGGATGTACTGAGCAACCTGATGGCAATTCTTGCGCACCAGGCCACGCCCCACGCCCCCCATCAGGCGCTGCAACTGGAGCACCCCGTCTTTGCGCCGTTGGCACACGCCGAGCCCGCCGCGTCGGTGCCCGTTCGTGTCCCCGTGCCTGCAATGTTCCACACCCCGATCCGTTGGAGTAATGCGCGTAAAGACCTGACCACCGCGCAGAATGCTCGGGCACGCCGCCTGAGCCTCAGGGTTTTCTCCGGAGAATGGAGCAACGCCGAGCAAAGCGGCCCGCGCCAGGGTTTGGTCTATGACACTTCCTTTTCACCACCGCAATGGCATGCCTTGGTACGCGGGCACGTGTATCGGGTGGTGGACGAGGCCAATGCGGTGCGGGTCGTCAGCGCCGATGGCCGCGAGAAAGGTCCCTGGTTGAAATCCTTGGGTGACGGGTATTGGGATTTTGATGCGCGATTGCACTTGCCAGGGGGCAATGCCGATTCCGCGCTCGAAGCCGAACTGCAGGCACTTGAAGTGTCCGAGCCGAGCCTTGAACAGCAATATCGTGATGCTGGGCGCGCACGTGACAGGGCCGGTGCAGCCATGATCGTGGCGCGTAAGCTGGCGCGCGAATCAAAGGGCAAGGTTACCGAGGCACAGTTGGCGCAACTTGAGGAACGCTACCGCAAGGAAATGCAGAATAAGGTGACGTCCTCGCAACAAGAGCTGCAATTGCTGATGCGTTTGCGTGCGATCAAGCCACGGCCTCGGTATGAAGAAGAACTTTGTGAAGTGCTGGAATCACTGATTCTGGGCCTGCAATTACTGGATGCCGACACGCGTGAGCAGATGCTGCAGATCAATGCGCGCATCCGCCCTCTGCTCGATGTCCTGCAAGATGAGAGTGAGGACGAAGCCGGCTCCGATCTTAATCGCCAGGCCCATGCTGACCTGGACCGCAACATGCGTGAGCAAGTGGCAGCCGAGGAGGCGGCGATTCGCTGGCGCACGCTGGAAAAAACCTATATTGACCAACTCAGGGCAGTGCCGCGGCTTGGGCGCAACAAGGCCCGCGAGCTGCAAAATGACTTGGCTGCACGGCCTTCGGTCCTGGATTTGCAAGCGTTGCAAGTGACCACACTGTGGGGCATCACCATTGATATCGAAGGCCCACCGCTGGAGGCGGAGTTTTTTGACAGCTTGAACCAGGTGATCAATCGTGCCCGCTGGGCCAGCCGCTCCCTGGCGGACCTGGAGCATCTTTCCATCGCGCGGGAAGAACGTGTAGAAGTGCTCAAAAGCCTGGGGCGCATCTATGCGCTCACCGACGACCACATTCAGTTCTGGCGCGCCATGGCGCCGGACACCTTTGACTTGGCCAATCTGCAAAAACTCCAGACGTTGCTGTCTGGCCTGCACCGTCAGGTTGAGGAGCAACTGGCTGACCTGCTGGACACCGCCCCCGGCGTGGTGTCGGTCAAGGCAGAGGCAGCAGGCTCGCGGCAAAAAAAGATCATCCGCACGCGCAACCGCGATGTGTATGTGGCCCGGGTCAAAGGCCCGACCGGCACCGCAGAGCTGGTGGACGACAAGGGCAGTGTGATCGCCACCTTCACCGAGGCCGACGACGGCGTATGGGAAGCGGTGGAACCGCCGGCCAAACCCCGTACGGCCAACCCGCAACTGGGAGCGCTGGTGAACAAGGGCCTGCGGCTGTTGGCAGGCGTCGACAACGCGATTGCGAAGGTGCAAGGCATGTCGGACAGGTGTGAGCCCGAATCCCTGCAAGCCCTGTTGGTGGCGCAAGCCAACAGTCGGCGTATGGTGGCGGCGGATATCGACAGAAAATTACGCAGCCTGGACGTGTCACGGCTGGCCGCCACCCAGCAGGCCAACGCCAGGGTGCGGGCCAGCGACTTGCGGGCCGCGGCGACGCGCCTGGAGGCGGCGGGTGTCGAGGCGCGTGTCCGGGCCAGCAAACTCAAGCTGACGCGGGCCGAAGATGTCGATTTCCTGCACGCGCTCAATGAGGTGCGCATCCAGCGACAAGGTGCCCGCGTACGCCTCAAGGGTAAAACCGTGGATTTTCTGCAAGTCTATGTTGTGCAGGATGCGCAAACGGCGCAGCCGCTGTGTTACGCGCACTTTCACTATGGAACCCGCCTGGGCCCGGACGATCACTACACCGCCGCCCACATCAAAAGCCCCGAGCAGCAGCGCTTGGGGCGCCAGGCCCAGGCCGAAGCTGAAGCCCAGGCGTTCGCCCGCATGCGCAGCGGCCAGACCGGGCGCGTGCAGCAAACCCTGGACATCGACCGTGCGAGCATTTCCCGGCTGCTGGCCAGACGTTTGTTTTTCAGTGTGGACTGAACGGCACGCCGGCTCCCACATTTGAACGGCCTCGGGGTGCAGAACCGCGCCATCATGTGCTTGCCCCCAGGTGTCCCGATCCTGACCGGTTATGCAATACTCTGCGCCGTTTTGCGCCGGGAAGGCCGATCTAGACGCTTGGTGCTTGCACCGTCCAAGCGGTTTTTCTCGGGGCTTATCGCCAAATTTCCTTGTTTATTGAGTGAAAAGACCTGACGTTAGCTTTTTATACTGCACGCCCGCTGACCTGTGCGCGTGAGTCGCACCAGGCGGATTTGCCCATGAGGCGAGTTCGGTCCAGCCGGTGTATCAGCCCATCCGCGGATACGCCCAGGCTCGGTGGCTAAATCCAATAACAAAATGAGGTTGTATTCCTATGCCTGTCGGCAAACCACTGCCCCCTGGCGAGACCGCTCAAGGCGGCCCGCTCAAACGCGAACTCGGCGAACGGCATATCCGCCTGATGGCGCTCGGCGCGTGTATCGGTGTGGGGCTGTTCCTGGGATCGGCCAAGGCCATCGAAATGGCCGGCCCGGCGATCATGCTCTCCTACATCATTGGCGGCCTGGCGATCCTGGTAATCATGCGCGCCCTCGGAGAGATGGCCGTGCACAACCCGGTGGCCGGTTCGTTCAGCCGCTATGCGCAGGATTACCTCGGTCCATTGGCAGGCTTTCTCACCGGGTGGAACTACTGGTTCCTGTGGCTGGTGACCTGCGTCGCAGAAATTACCGCGGTGGCGGTGTACATGGGGGTCTGGTTCCCCGACACGCCACGCTGGATCTGGGCACTGGCGGCGCTGATCAGCATGGGCACCATCAACCTGATCGCGGTCAAGGCGTTCGGTGAGTTCGAGTTCTGGTTCGCGCTGATCAAGATCGTCACCATCATTGCAATGGTGATCGGTGGCGTCGGTATCATCGCCTTCGGTTTCGGCAATGACGGCGTGGCGTTGGGCATTTCCAACCTGTGGACCCATGGTGGCTTCATGCCCAATGGTGTGCAGGGCGTGTTGATGTCCCTGCAAATGGTGATGTTCGCCTACCTGGGCGTCGAGATGATCGGCCTTACCGCCGGTGAAGCGCGTAACCCGCAGAAGACCATTCCCAGCGCCATCGGCTCGGTGTTCTGGCGCATCCTGCTGTTCTACGTGGGCGCGCTGTTCGTGATCCTGTCGATCTACCCGTGGAATGAAATCGGCACCCAGGGCAGCCCGTTCGTGATGACCTTCGAGCGTCTGGGCATCAAGACTGCCGCGGGTATCATCAACTTCGTGGTGATCACCGCCGCGCTGTCGTCCTGCAACGGCGGCATCTTCAGCACCGGGCGTATGCTCTACAGCCTGGCGCAGAACGGCCAGGCGCCGGCGACGTTCGGCACCACCTCCAGTAACGGCGTGCCACGCAAGGCCTTGCTGTTGTCGATCTTTGCCTTGTTATTGGGCGTACTGCTCAACTACCTGGTGCCGGACCAGGTGTTCGTATGGGTGACCTCCATCGCCACCTTCGGCGCGATCTGGACCTGGCTGATGATCCTGCTGGCCCAGCTCAAATTCCGCAAAGGCCTGAGCCCGGCGGAGCAGGCGGGCCTCAAGTACCGCATGTGGCTGTACCCGGTCAGCTCCTACCTGGCGCTGGCGTTCCTGGTGCTGGTGGTGGGCCTGATGGCGTACTTCCCGGAGACCCGTGTGGCGCTGTATGTCGGGCCTGCGTTCCTGGTGCTGTTGACCGTGTTGTACTACGTATTCAAGTTGCAGCCCGCCGTCGCCAATAGCAGCGCGACCCGCTCCGTTTAAATGTGCGGGCTTGCCTGCGATAGCGGTGGTTCAGTTGCAGATTAATTGACTGACCCCTCGCCTTCGCGAGCAAGCCCGCTCCCACAGGGGATTGGTGCCGGACGCTGACTCCGTGGGCAATACCCAACCAATGTGGGAGCTGGCTTGCCTGCGAAAGCGGTGGTTCAGTTGCCACCCCCGTGTCCGGCGGCGTCGCTAACTATGTAGTCGCGACGACGGCGCGGCTGGCGTAGCGTTGGTCCAGGCGCTTGTTCAGGTCCAGCCATGCCGCCAATACGCCCATCAACACAGCCCCCGCCAAGGCCGTGCATAACTTGATCGCCAGGCTGTCGCCGGCCATGGCATTGAGCATGTCGGCCAGTGGCGCCAGCACCACGCCCAGGCAAAACACTTCCAGGGAGTAACGCCCCATCCTCGCCAATTGCAGGGCCAGCCACTGCTGCGTCCAGCCGACGTCGGGGAGCAATTTGGCGGTGACGTAGGCCAATGCCAGGAAGTGCAGCAGGCGCACCGGGGACAGGTCGGTCTTGCTGATGGGGTACAGCCATTCGCCAATTACGCGTGGCATCCAGGCGTCATGCACCTCGGGCCAGCGCCACGACAGGGTGATCACACAAGTCACCAACACGTAGAGCGCAGCGGCCACGAACAAGGGTTGGCGCAGCAACGGCCGCGCTTCGGCGCGGCTGGGTGAGCGCAACGCGGCTGCGCCGCCGAGGATGAACAAGCATTGCCAGGTGATGGGGTTGAAGTACCACACTCCGCCGTTGCTCGCGGGCAAATTCCAGCCCTGCCAGGGCGCCAGCAGGTACACCGCCACCGAGATCGCCACCATCACGTTGGGCACATACACCAGCAGTGGCAGGGTGAGCGGCAGGCTCAGAATCAGCACGATGTACAACGGCAACGGGTCGGTGAGGTTGGGCTTGAAGCGCAGCAGCAACTCATCCATCAAGGCCTGTTGGGTATCGCTGAGAAAATACCCCAGGCCCATTTCCTGCACCAGGTCGCGAGTCTCGATATGGCTGTTGGCGAAAATCACGATGCCCATCAACAGCGCCAACAGGAAAATATGCGCCACGTAGAGTGTCCACACCCGACGCAGGATTTTCAGGCAGGCGAAGAGATAGCCCTCGCGCTGCAGAATCTTGCCGTAGGCCAGCACGGCTGCGTAGCCGGCCAGGAACACGAAGATTTCCGCGGCGTCACTGAACCCGAAGTTCTGCACGGTGATGTTGGCGAGGGGGTTGTGAGGCACGTGATCCCAGAAAATGAAGATCAACGCCAGGCCCCGAAAAAAGTCGATGCGCGGGTCGCGTCCGTTCAGCATGGCAGCGGGCTCTTGAACAAGTTGTTTAATGACGATAGGTGAGCGCGGGCGTCGCCGCACGTCGGGCGGGCGGAGGTTGGCGGTATTTGTAAGCAATTGCAAAGGCTGGGTATTACTGAATGTCTCTAGAGATCAATGATCACCAGGGTGCCCTGGCTGCCGGCGAGCACACCGTGGGCAGTGCCGGCTTCCACCAGGTACATCTGGCCGGCGTCCACCCTGATGGCTTGATCACCGATACGCAGGTGCAAGTACCCACTGATCACCAACAACCCTTCGTTGTAGTCGTGGGTTTCTTCCTCGTACGTCTGTTCATCCATGCGCAGTACTTTGATCCGCGCCGGGCCAACCTGGCCCAGCCGTGTGGATGTCCAACTGTCGGGCAGTTGCGCGGCGATTACGGCGAAGTCCAGTAACGGCATGTGAATCTCCTTGTTTTCAACGATGCCGTCGGTGGTCCGGTTCAGCAGGCGGTGGGTCTTGTCAGAAAATGTCCATCAACAAGACCCGGCACGGCTTGGCTTGATGCTCATTGATCTGGGGCACCAACCGGGTGAAGTGCTCGGTCTGGCAGTGCGCATCCAGCGCCGCTTGATCTGGCCATTGCTCGATAAAAATGAAGTGCCCAGGGTCTTTTTGATCGATGAACAAATCGTAGGCGATGCACAGCGGTTCCTGGCGGGTTTTTTCCACCAGTTCAGCGTACCAAGGGCGCACGGTTTCCAAATGTTCGGGCTTGATAAAGTCTTCGGCGATGACTTTCAACATGCTAGGTG
The DNA here is from genome assembly GCF_016405475.1 of Pseudomonas sp. MF6767. NCBI lineage: Bacteria > Pseudomonadati > Pseudomonadota > Gammaproteobacteria > Pseudomonadales > Pseudomonadaceae > Pseudomonas > Pseudomonas sp. MF6767. The sequence goes on from NZ_JAEKCY010000003.1 coordinate 147,635, forward strand.
TCCTTTAGGCTGCAGCAATTTCATGCGGCTCAAAACTGTCCGCCCGCGCCATCTGCCACATCCGCGAATAAAACTCGCCGTTCACTTCCCCTGTGAGCAATTCCCCAGGCTTGAGGAATACATGCAACTGCGAAAACAGTTTGATCTCGGTCGCCGACATGCGTCGTACCAAGTGCTTGGCCGACAACTGCGACGGGTGATCGAGCCCGGCGGCGGCGAGCATTTCTGCCAAAGCGTGCAGCGTGTTGCGGTGGAAGTTGAACACGCGCTGGGCCTTGTCCGGCACCACCAGCGCGCGTTGGCGCAGCGGGTCTTGGGTGGCGACGCCAGTCGGGCATTTGTTGGTGTGGCATGACTGCGACTGAATGCAGCCAATGGCGAACATGAAACCACGCGCCGAGTTGGCCCAGTCGGCGCCGATGGCCAGGACGCTGGCGATGTCGAACGCGCTGACAATCTTGCCGCTGGCGCCGAGCTTGATCTTGTCGCGCAGGTTCAGGCCCACCAGGGTGTTATGCACGAACAGCAGGCCTTCGCGCAGCGGCACGCCGATATGGTCGGTGAATTCCACCGGCGCGGCACCGGTACCGCCTTCCTTGCCGTCCACCACGATAAAGTCCGGAAGGATGCCGGTTTCGAGCATGGCCTTGGCGATGCCCATGAATTCCCACGGATGGCCCAGGCAGAACTTGAAGCCCACAGGTTTGCCGCCGGACAGTTCGCGCAACTGAGCGATGAACTGCATCAGCTCGATCGGCGTGGAAAACGCGCTGTGACGCGACGGCGAGATGCAGTCTTCACCCATCATGATGCCGCGGGTGTCGGCGATTTCCTGGGTGACCTTGTGCTTGGGCAAAATCCCGCCATGGCCGGGCTTGGCGCCTTGGCTCATCTTGATTTCGATCATGCGCACTTGGGGGTTCTGAGCCTGCACGGCGAAGCGTTCGGGGTCGAAACGGCCGTCGCTGGTGCGGCAGCCAAAGTAGCCGCTGCCCAGTTCCCAGGTGAGGTCGCCGCCGTTTTCGCGATGGTAGGGGCTGATGCTGCCTTCGCCGGTGTCGTGGGCAAAGTTGCCGAGCTTGGCGCCGTGGTTGAGTGCCCGGATCGCGTTGGCGCTCAATGAGCCGAAGCTCATCGCCGAAATATTGAACACCGACGCCGAGTACGGCTGTGTGCACTGCGGGCCGCCGACCATCACGCGAAAACTGCTGGGGTCGCTCAGTGGCGCAGGGCGCATGGAGTGGCCGATAAATTCGAAGCCTGACTGGTACACGTCGATCAGGGTGCCGAAGGGTTTGTCTGCCGTTTCGTTCTTGGCGCGCGAATACACCAGCGAGCGCTGGGCGCGGGAGAAGGGCAGGGCGTCGCTGTCGGACTCCAGCAGGTACTGGCGGATTTCCGGGCGGATGGTTTCTACCAGATAACGGATATTGCCCAGGATCGGATAGTTGCGACGCACCGCATGGGGGCTTTGCAGCAGGTCGACAATGCCGATCAGGCTGAGTACACCGGTGACCAGCGTGATCGGCCACAGCCATTCATGTTCGATAAAGGGAAGGCTGGCGAGGGTGAAAATGACGCACACAGCAAAGAAGGCGTAGCGGCTTAACAAGGACAGGCTCATACGGTTTCCTTGGGTTCGGACTCTTCAGGTCGATTAACCATTCTGCACCTGTCGACAAAGCACGGACAAGGATTGATCGTCCAGTCAGCTATTTGAGCCTCTGCGTATTTGTACCGACAAAAAAACTATCAGCTTGATCAGGAACGTATTGCTGCCCCGTCACCATTCATTGAGTGTCTGGTTGTGACCGGGCGCTGTGAAGTAAGGACACTTTATCAAGAGGGAGTTTATAACGACCAAAACGAGTGACTTACCTATGACGACATCGATAGCGGTAGCGAATGTTTTTTCCAATGTCTGGAATTCTGCCCCCTCCAGCCACGATTGGAATAAAAGCCAGTTAACCGGCCCGCTACGGGAGCAAGTCGCCCAAGAACAAAAACGCATTGAAGGCAACGAAAAACCTGAGCAGGATGTGAGCCGAAAGCCGGAGATCGCCACAGGCCGCCCACCGGGTGATAACCGCACCGCCGAACAAATCATCAACGATAATCCGATCCTCAAAAAACTGGGTCATCAAAAAGATATCAATCGCTCATTGGCTTACAAACTTCTTGGGGATTGGACGAGCAACAACAAAGACCCGGACGCACGGGCTGATGCAGCCTTCAACGCTGCGCGGGTGCTCAACTATATCGATACGTCCTTATCGGCTGACGGAAAACACCGAGGCAAGGCCCACGGCAATGGCGACCTTGAAGGCATTACCCATAGCGGCGACGCTCGGCACGGTACACCTGCAGGCGTGTGGAAAGACTTTACGGAGCAGGGTTATTTAGCCTTGCGTGAGCATCACCGTCTGGATAGTACCAGCGACACCCATGTCAGGAAGGACGGCACCAACAAAGATAACGTGCAATGGGCTGCCGGCGAGGCTGGAAAGAGAACCCGGTTTATCCCTGGACTCAGCAACATTCTTCTAGGTATTGGCGATTCGGAACCGGGAGTGATCGGAGCTATCAAAGGGGCGAAGGCGGGTTTTGACAAAACTCGGGCTGATGGTTTCGATGAAGCGCTCGCCAGCGCTACGAGAGGAAATCTTGTCGGCGTCGTTAAAGGGTATATCAATGCCGTGAAGAACAACGAAGCCAAGCCGAATGAGGCCCAGTCAGCACTGGATAAGATCAGCAGTTAAGCCAGTTTGGTTTTTAATGGTTGGACGTCCCAGGAAACGGATTTCCAGAAGGCCCCATAGCTCCTCGCGCTCTACCTTTATTGCAAGAGGTTCTCGTTTGGATGCTCGGTGTTGTGTTACTGTATAACAAATCAACCGCACCCAGACGCCCCGGAGGCCTCATGAAAGCTGGTATCCACCCCGACTACCGCACCGTGCTGTTCCACGACACCGCCGCCGATGTGTTCTTCCTCATCGGTTCCACCGCCGACAGTGATCGCACCCAGAAACACAGCGACGGCAACACCTATCCCTACATCCCCCTGGACGTCTCCAGCGCCTCGCACCCGGTCTACACCGGCCAGCAGCGCAAGACCCAGGCCGAAGGCCGGATTGCCGGGTTCAACAAGCGTTTTGCATCGTTTGGGTCGAGCCCGAAAAAAGCTGACGCATGAGCATGATTCGGCGGCGTGCCTACGCCGCCGTCTGCCGAATCGGCAGTACTACCCGAAACTTCGTACCCTTGCCCACCTCACTGCTGACGCTGATATCGCCACGGTGTTTCTTGACGATCCCGTAAGACAACGACAAACCCAGCCCGGTACCTTCGCCCACAGGCTTGGTGGTGAAGAACGGGTCGAAAATCTTCTGCACGGTGTCGGGGGCAATCCCACAGCCGTTGTCTGCGACTTCCAGCCACACGTTCTCGCCGTCCACCCCGTTGCTGATGGTGATGGTGCCGCGCTCAGGGCCCATGGCTTGTGCGGCGTTGATCACCAGGTTCATCACCACCTGGTTGAGTTGCGAGGCCAGGCACTCGATTTCCGGCAGCGGCGTGTAGTGCTTGACCACATCGGCCTTGTACTTGAGTTCGCTGGCGACGATGTTCAGCGTCGAATCAATGCCTTGCTGCAGGTTGGCGAATTGCCAGGTCTGGTCGTTATCCACCCGTGAAAAGTTCTTCAGGTCCTTGACGATCTGCACCACACGGCCGATGCCGTCCTTGGATTCGCGGATCAGGATCGGAATGTCGTCCTTGAGAAAATCCAGGTCCAGCTCGTTGCGCAATGCCGTGAGCGGTTCGCGATGTTCTGGCGCCCCGATGTGCGCTTCGCTGCGCTGGTAGGCATCGAGCATCTGTTGCAGCTGCTTGAAGTAACTGTCGAGGGTGCTGAGGTTGGAGGAAATAAAGCCCACGGGGTTGTTGATCTCATGGGCGACGCCGGCCGCGAGTTGCCCCAGCGAGGCGAGTTTTTCCGACTGCACCAGTTGGCTTTCCAGGTGCTTGCGCTCTTCAATTTCCAGTTGCAGCGCTTGGGTGCGCTCTTCCACCAACCGCTCCAGCTGCGAGGTTTGCAGGGAAGCGCGGCGGGCCATGTCCCATTTGTTGGCCAGAGTGTTGGCCATTTGCTGGACTTCAATGTTGTCGAACGGCTTTTTCAGGATCAGCAGGCGGTCGTGGGCGTGCAGGCGAAACAACAGGTCATCCCAGGAATAGTCCGAGTAGGCGGTGCACACCACCACTTGCAGGTCGGGGGCGACTTTCCACAGTTCTTCAATGGTCTTGGCGCCGTCCCAGCCCTGGGGCATGCGCATGTCAACGAAGGCCAAGGCATAGGGGCGCTGCTGCGCCATGGCGCTGGTCAGCAAGCCCAGGCCTTCCTCGCCGCCATACGCGCCGTGCAGTTCGAATGCCTGGATTTGAGGTTTGGCGGTGTCGCCAAACAGTGCCGACTCCATCTCATCCAGCGCTTCGGTTGAGGCTTCGTCGGGCATCAGGATCTTGCGAAAATCCTCATGAATGGACGGTGTGTCATCGATCAGCAGGATGCGCCGGTTGGGAGGTTGGTTCATGAGCTGCTTCCGGCAAGGGTCAGGGGGATGGTCAAGGTGAAGACGGCGCCAAGGCCCGGCCCGTCGCTGTGGGCGCTGAGCTGGCCGTTCATTTCCACGGCGGCCAGGGCGCAGCTGTGCAGGCCGAAGCCGTGACCTTCCTTGCGGGTGGTAAAACCGTGGGTGAAGATACGTGCCATGTTCTCGGGCGGTATGCCTTCGCCATCGTCCTTCACACTGATCTTCAGGGTCTGGTCGCCTACCGATTCCACCGCCAGGGTGATTTGCCGTGGCCGCTCAGACAGTTTGTCCATGGCGTATTTGGCGTTGCTGATCAGGTTGACCATGATCAGCAATAACCTGTGCTTGTCCGCCAAGATCTCCGGCACCGGGGCGTACGCCTTCACAACAGTGACATGGTGACGGCTCAGCGCGCCGGCGTTCATGCGCAGGGCGTCGTCCATCAAGGCGCTGATATTGACCGGCTCCAGCAAGGTAGACGCACCCGCATAGGATTGCTGGGTCGAGACGATGTCCTTGATGTGGTCCACGCTTTTGCTCAACTGCACCAGCTCATCGCTCATGCCTTGCTGTTCGATGGCAATCGCTTCGACCAACTGGTTCAGATAGCCCGGCAGCAACTTGCCCTTTTCATCCTCGGTAAGGAAAGTGCCCAGGTCGCCTTGGTGAGCGTTGATCAGTTGCATGGCCTTGCCCAGGCCGAGTGCCTTGCTGCTGCGCAGCTTGCGGCTGACCAGGTCGGCAGAGATGTTCACACTGTTGAGCACGTTACCGACGTTGTGCAGCACGTTGGTGGCGATCTCCGCCATGCCGGCCTGGCGGGCGCTGTTCATCAGCTCGCTCTGGGCATCCTTGAGCTGTTGCGTGCGCCGCTCCACCCGTTGCTCCAGGGTTTCGTTGGCGGCCTGCAACGCGCGGTTGACGCGATTGATCTCGGCGAAGCTACGCAACAGGCGCACCGCCAGGTAGAGCAGCATTACCACCAGCAAGGTCGAGAAGATCAGCAGGTAGCGATGGTACTGATGATCGATGAGGTCAGTGGCCTGCTGGTCCTGATTGAGGTGAGTGGTCAGGTCATCGAGGTGTTCGGCCACCGGCACGGCGGCAATCCGCTCGAGCAGGCTGTTGACCAGTGGCTGTTCGCGCAGGATCAGCGAAATATGATTGCTGAGGATCTCCACCGGTGCCTGGAACTCGCTGGGCAGGCTCTGTTGGTTGATGGCCAGCTTGCCCAGGCCCACCAGGATATCGGCGGCACGTTCGTCGCTGGTGACTTGGGCGAACTCCAGGCTGCTGAGCAGCAGGTCGTAAGTGTCGGTGGCCACGCTTTGCAGTTGCAGGCGGCCTTCGTCGGTCATGCTGTTGAATTGGGCCTGGATGTCGTCTTCGGCCGTCGGCAAAAAAGCCAATGAGTTACGCAGCACTGCGTTGTGGGATTTGAACTGGTCGACGAGCCGGGCTTTTTCCTCGATGGCCGTCAGATACGCCGCATGGCTGGCTTGCCAACCGGGCAGGTCGGCAGCGCTGTGGTAGGTGTCGCGGCTTTCCAGTTCAGCGCCGATACGGGTCATTTCGGTCAGCGGTGTGACCAGTGGGTCGTAGTTGTGGGTGATCGCGATGCGGGCCTTGAGTACTTCGCTGTCCCACTGAGCATTGAGCTGCTGGAGTTGGCGGATCAAGTCGCGCGACTGGGTATAAGTGGCTGTCTGGTCGCGTGAAGACTTGAGGTACAAAAACACCAGGGTGGAGGCCAGGAACAGGGTGATGAGGCCTAGCAGGATTTGGCTGGTGCGTCGGCGTGACAAGGGTCTCATAACGGCTTGCCCGCCCATTCGCCGGTCAGGGTCTTGAGAAACTGGATAATCAGGTCCTTGTCTTCCTGGGACGGGTTGCGCCCCAACTGGTACTTGAACATCACGTCAACCGCCTCTTCAAGGGTCTTGGCCGAGGCGTCGTGGAAGTACGGCGCTGTGACGGCCACATTGCGCAGGCTGGGCACCTTGAACACATGGCGGTCTTCCTCATCCTGGGTCAGCAGGTAGCGCCCCAGGTCCGATTCCAGCGGGTTGCCGCGGGCCTTGAAGTAATCGCCCATCACGCCGAATTTCTGGAACATATTGCCGCCAATGTTCACGCCCTGGTGACAGGCAATGCAGCCGTAATCCTTGAAGCGTTGGTAGCCGTATTTTTCCTGGCGGGTCAGGATATCGGTGTTGCCCAGCAAGTATTGGTCAAACCGCGAATTGGGTGTCAGCAGTGTACGCTCGTAGGTGGCCAGGGCGTTTTGCACATTGGAAGCGGTGACGCCATCGGGATAGGCCTGTTTGAACGCGTTCTGGTAGGCGGGCAGGGCGGACAGGTTGCGCACCACGGTATTCCAGTCGCTGCCCATTTCCACCGGGCTGATCACCACCTGCTCGACCTGGGCCTGCAGCGTGTCCACCCGACCGTTCCAGAACTGTTTGAAGTTCAGGCTGGCGTTGAATACGGAAGGGGTATTGATCTGCACCGGTTTGCCGTCAAAGCCAATGGAGAATGGCTTGTTGTCGGCGCCGCCGCTGGTCAGTTGGTGACAGCTCGCGCAGGACAAGGTGTTGTTGACCGACAAGCGCGGCTCATTGAACAACTGGCGACCCAACTCAACCTTGGCCGGGTCCAGTACTGGAATCGCCGGCAAGGGCTTGAGCGCTTCGTCCAGCGGTGCGGCTGACAGCGATGCGGTGCTCAGGCATAACGCGAACATCAGGCCGGAACGGTGGTTTACGACATTGCTCAAGCGAGCACTCCTTGCAGGCCCAGGGCTATTTATTTTATTGATCCGGCATCAGTGTCGCGCTATCCGTTTGCAGCAGCTGCACAAAATCTTTCGAAGGCAGCGCCTTGCTGAACAGAAAGCCCTGGCCCTCCTCACACCGCTGGGCTTTGAGGAAATTCAATTGGTCGACGGTTTCCACACCTTCGGCAATGATGTTCAGCTCCAGGCTCTTGCCCATGCCGATGATAGCGCTGATCAGTTGTTCGTCCTGGCTATTGATGCGCAGGCCGCGCACGAAGGATTGGTCGATCTTCAGCACGTCGATGGGAAAGCGCCGCAGGTAGCTGAGGCTGGAGTAGCCGGTGCCGAAATCGTCCAGGGCCAGGCGGATGCCCATGGCCTTGATCTTTTGCAGGGTTTCCACGGTTTCGTCGACGTTCTGCATCAGCACGCTTTCGGTGATTTCCAGTTCCAGTTGGGTGGGCGGCAGGCCTGTTTCTTTCAGGATGGCGGCCAGGTTGTCGACGAAGTCCCGTTGGCGAAAGTCGATTGCCGAAATGTTCACCGACATGCGCAGGGGCGCCAGGCCCATCTCACGCCAGGCTTGGGCTTGTGCGCAGGCTTGGCGCAGTACCCACTGAGTCAGGCGCACGATCAGGCCGCTGTCTTCGGCGACCGGAATGAACTCCGCCGGGCTGACCCAACCCGACTGCGGTCGAAACCAGCGGGTCAGCGCTTCCGCACCGACGATGCGCCCGGACTCCAGCGCCAGCTTGGGTTGGTAATGCAGCACAAATTCATCGCGGTCCAGCGCCTGGCGGATCGCGCTTTCCAGGTTTTGCTGATGCTGGGCGCGCAGGTTCATGTCTTCGGTGTAAAAGCTGAAATCCCCCGGGCCGCGTTCTTTGCTGGTGCGCATCGCGGTTTCAGCGTGCTTGAGCAAACCCACGGCATTGTCGCTGTCATCGGGGTAAATACTGATGCCCAGGCTGGCGCTCACACTCAGGTCATGCCCCGCAACATGGCGAGTCGCGCTGACGGCATTGAGTACCTTTTGCGCAATGTGCTGGGTTTGCTGGGGATGCTGGATATCGTTAAGCAGCACCACGAACTCGTCAGAGCCATAACGGAACACCGAATCCGACGCCCGCACCGCCGCCACCAGGCTCAGGCTGACCTGTGCAAGCACCTCGTCGCCGGCCGGATAGCCCAGGGCGTTGTTGATGCGCTTGAAGCGGTCGAGCCCCAGAAACATCACCGCCAGTTGCGTGTCGTGCCTGCGGCCCAAGGCGATCGCCTGGGTCAGACGGTCGCCCAGCAACGTGCTGTTGGGTAACTCCGTCAGGGCGTCGTATTGCAATAAGTGCGAGACCTTGAGCAGCTCCTGCACGCGTTCCTCGATGGTGCGCTCCAGGCTGATCACTTTGAGGGCCGCGTCCTGGGCCAGTTGCCATTTCCAGGTCAGGGCGCTGGCCATCTGGCGGATTTCCAGGTGGTCGAAGGGCTTTTTCAGGATCAGCAGTTGGTCGTTGTATTTCAGGCGCGCCTCGATGGCCTCGAAGGAATAGTCGGAATAGGCCGTGCAGAGCGCGATTTGCAGGTTGGGGTCCGCCTCCCACAACTGTTCGATGGTGTGCAGGCCGTCCCAGCCTGGGGGCATGCGCATGTCGATAAACACCATGGCGTAGGGCGAGTGGGCGTCCAGGGCCTTCTTGACCAGCGCCAAGGCTTCCTGGCCCTGGTAGGCCGAATCCAGGTCAAACGCCTGGCGCGCCGGCGCGGTGGTGCCGAAGAGGGTGGACTCCAGGGTGTCGAGGGAGGGCTCGCCGTGCTCGTCGGCACAGAGGATCTTGCGAAAATCCTGGTGGATCGAAGCCGTGTCATCCACGATCAGGATGCGCCGGTTGGCCCGGCCCGATTCCGTCCTCATGGCGCACTCGGCACGTGCAAAAGGCTTGATGGCATGACAATTCCTTCCCTGGTTCTACAACTGAACGGGGCGCGAGCATGCAGTGCAGCATAGTTGAGTTCCCTTGATATCGACGGCCAGTTGGCGTCAAATCAATCGCGCTTTGTATTGCGCGGATTCAATTTAGCCTAACTTCGTTTAATTTGAAGGCAGAGTCGCCATGGATGAACAACTCGCTACGAAGTCCGCTGTTTTGCTGGTCGACGATGAAGAGTCGATCCTTAACAGCCTGCGCCGCCTGTTGCGCGGCCAGCCCTATGAGGTGGTATTGGCCACCAGCGGCGCCCAGGCGCTGGAGATCATGGCGACCCGGCCTATCGATCTGGTGATGAGCGATGCGCGCATGCCCGGCATGGACGGCGCCACGCTGCTGGCCGAGGTCCACCGCCTGTATCCCGCCACCAGCCGCATCCTGCTCACCGGCTACGCCGACCTCACCACCATCATCAAGGCGATCAACGACGGGCAGATCCACCGCTACATCAGCAAACCCTGGAACGACGAAGAGTTGCAACTGGTGTTGCAGCAAACCCTCGAGCACCAACGCCTTGAACGCCTGGCCCGAGACCAGACCGAACAGCTCAAGCTGCTCAACGCCACCCTGGAAAAACGCGTGGCGGCGCGTACCGCCGAGTTGCAACAAACCGCCGACATGCTCGACCTGGCCTACGATGAGCTCAAGCGCAGCTACGTGACCGGGACCGAAGTGTTTTCGCTGTTGGCCAACCTGCGCTTGCCCAAGGACAAACAGACCAACCGTGCGTTGATCGAGTTGATCCGGGTGTATTGCGCCGCCCAGTCCATGGACGAATCCAGCACCCGTGACCTGACCATGGCCGCCGCGTTGTACAACATCGGCAAGTTGAGCTGGACGGACAGCATGATGGTTGCACCGTCGGACAAACTGCACAGCACCGACCGCGGCTTGTACCGTGAGTATCCGGGGCAGAGCGAGTCGCTGCTGATGACCCTTGAGCCGATGAAGGACGCGGCGCGGATCATTCGTCATCACCAGGAACGTTGGGACGGCACGGGGTTTCCCGACCACCTCAAGGGCGATGCGATCCCGCCCGGTTCACGGCTGCTGAAGCTGGCGGTGGACTTTATCGAATTGCAGAAAGGCCTGATCCTGGAGCGGCACCTCAACAGCGACGAGGCGCTGCTGTATATCCGCAAGTACGCCGGGCGCCTGTATGACCCGGCGTTGGTGGAAGATTTCGTGCAAGCCTGCGCGACCTTCCTCAGCGATGTGACCCTGGGTGATCCGACGGTAAAAGTCCTCTCCACCCGTGAGCTGGAAGCCGGCATGGTGCTGGCGCGCAACCTCAATGCCGACAACGGCATGTTATTGCTCAATGCCGGCAAGGTGCTGAACCTGCCGCTGGTGGACAAGCTGATCGCGTTCGAGGCGATGGAGGGCGCCAAGTACAGTGTGTTTATCAGGGCGCCGGACGAGGTGCCGCCCCTCCTGTAGTTATACGCCCCAGGCTACGTGCTTGCTGGCGTGGTAATCAAAGATACCCCTGATGATGTAGACATCTTTGCCACCTTCTTTGCCGTTTTGTTCAATTGCCACGCGCCAAAGACCACGGCCTGTGCCGGGCTGCACCTGAGGGAGATCGACGTAGGTGAAGTTGCCTATTCGCTTGCGGCTGAGGCGACCGGCTTGGATATCCTGGGTGATCTCCTCAAGTTTGGCGGTGGCGGGGGTGGGCAGGAGTTTTTTCTGGGTTTGCGCCAGTTCATCCAGCTTCACGATGTTGATGTGCGGATCGCGAGTGGGCACGACTTCCGGCCCGACAGGCAGCGCCGGCGCTGGCCTTTCAACTCTATGGGTTTGAACGCGGGGGACTTCAAACTCCAGAGGCGTTGCAAACTTGGGCAGGGCTTTTTCGAATGCTGTGACATCTCTACTGTCTACCATCGCTACGCCAGTATCTGCCCCATGCTGGCCTCGGGATAGGGCGATATAGGGAATACCGGATTTTTTGAAATCCTCTGAAAAGGAGGTGACTTGAAGCTTGGCGAGTTTGGCCTTGAAGGTCTCCGTCATGAAGGCATCCAGGGTGCTTTTTGTCTCAGGCAGCAATAAGAATCGACGTATCGCTTCCTGGCGTGTAATTCCGAGATCTGAGGCGAGTTGATTAATATGTACGAGGTGTTCGGGCTTGTATGCAAACACTTTCAGTGCAGCATCCCGCCAAGTATAAAGTTCATATTTTGCTGCGAATTTATCCATCGCATGCTGGTGTTTGTGGGTGATGGCGTACCCGACAAATTGTGCGCCAGTATCGGGGTCGGCAACGGCAATCGATGTTCTGATTTGTTTGTCGAGGTTCTCGTTTTTGCCAATGAGCCTTTTGACTTTTTTAAACAGTTCTTCCTTGTCCCGCGCAGACAGGGGTTGCGCAAAATGTTGTGTCGACAGGTGTATATGTTCAACCGTGGCCAGTTCGAGCCGCAGGTTTAACAGGGAACTACGTAACCTCTCTTGATTGGCTCGGCTCAAGCTTTTCGAGTTCGACATCCAGCGGCGAAATTCAGCTTCATCCAGGGTGCCAAGCTGTTGTCGGGCGCGAGTGATCAAATCGAGCTTCAGGGAAGCGTCGGTTTGTTCTATGACGCGCACGAAATCCCGCATTTCCCCTTCTGTTGCAAAAAGCCGCATCGCCGCGATCAGGTCCGCATCCACTTGCTGTTCAGGGGTGAGAGGACGCAGGGCACCCAGAACGGAACCTCCGCCCACAGCGTTTCGTTCGAAACGGGGCTTCCAGCTCTTTGCGTCTCCCGGTACGACCATAAAGTCCACGTGGTGACCTGCCGGGTCTTTTACATAGCGTGCGCCGTCTTCTACATAGGACTGATACAGGTGATAGCGGCCTGTTGGGTCGCGCATCGCGATGAACTGGTTATTGTGTTTATCAAAAAAACACGGTGCGCGGCCCGACTGGCGCGACAGTCTGTATCGGTGGGTGTTGGCAAACTCCACTACGTCAAAGAACGGCTCTATTTGCTCAGGCAACCGATACGGCATCACATTGACCCAGGCGGGTTCCAACGGGCGGAGGGAGGCACCCGTCAGTACAATGGCGGTGCTCCTGTCCGTACCGACTTTACTGGCCAGCCCCGGAATGCGCCGCCCCAGCTGCTTGGCCACGCCTAATCCGCGGTTGATAGCTCGGCGCAAAAACGACAGGGCGGTTTTGCCGGGTATCAACCCGAGCAGAAAATCGGCGGTTTCCACCCCGAACATAAAGGCGTTTACTGCCGATTCGCGGAAAATTTGCGCATTGCTCCGTGAACGGTAGTCGGCGTGCGCGAGTTGAAAACCCAGTTGCGCCGAATACAGGTATGCGTGGAAATTGCCGGTTATCGGCGTCAAGGTATAGCGGTACACACTGCGCGTATCGTTGAAGATCCGTGTGATCTCTTTCGTATCCTTAGTGGCCATCTGGGAAGTGAAATAGGCCTGCCATTCCGGTTTTGCTTTCAGCGTGTCCAGCTCCACCAGCCCCTTGGTCAGCTCCCGGAAGGCAACGCCATCTGGTGCATCCGGGGTATACAGCACACTGACCCCGTCAGGCTTGGTGCCTTTTCGATGAATGACCAGGACACGATGCATGACCTGCCCGCCTTGGCCCCTCTCTTGCGCGGCGCCCAATACCAGCAGGTTGACCTCTATCTCGAATTCGCTGACTCGGGGGCGGGTGGTTGAATCAGGGTGTTCAGTGACAGCTTTTATCCAGTCAAACCCACTGCCTGGCGTCTGGAACGTAAACAGTTTGGCTGCGTCAGGGTTGAGACGGTTCTCAAGCGCGTCCTTATTCATTTTTGCCGCGTTGGCGCGCTGCCAGACTGTAGCGAAGCTGCTTGTCCCGCTGCTCAGCGAGAAGGTTGACCGCAGATACGTATCGTATTTTTGGCCAATGTCAGCTTCTGTTGCGAGTGCGCGCAAATCATCGTTGCCAAGTTTTCCGTGAGGGTTGCCGGCTGTGTCAATAATGTTGGCGGTGGCACTGATCGTTCTATGTATGCCATGCACCGACCATGGGTCGACATTACGTTGGGTATAACTTCCCAGTGTGCGCAGATCCACCACGGTTTGGGTACGCCAGGTGCCCCACGTCAGTTTTTTGCCTGGCAGGCACTGCGGGATATTGATCTTGCGGTCTTCGCTGATGTAGACAATGGTGGCTTCCTCGTTACGATACCCGGTCATCTCGGCCGACCGGGAGGACGTTGTGACGCGCAGATGAACCAGGCTTCTATAAGGGTCAATATCAACGTTGGCATACACAGGTTTCTGTTTTTTCAGCACCTTGTCGGTCTCCTGTTGGGAGAACGCCTCCAGTGTCAAGATTCTCTCAAGATGAGGTGTGAGTTCCTCATTGCTGTCGATCAGTTCTTGTTCCAGTTGCCTGTACCGAGCCTGGTCTTGCTCGCCGGAGGTTTTCAACCATGCGGGTTCGGCCGTCAACAGGCGTAGATTGCGCACCATAAAAGCATTAGCGACATCCCACTGTGGCGTCAGGTCTGCGGCCAGGTCGAGCTCGCCTGTGGAGGGCAACGTCTCCCTGCGCAAGGCTTCGCGAACGGAGAAATGTTGCCTGACTCGCAATGCGCGGACACTGTCAGCAATCACGTCAGCGTCTATCTGGGACGGGGCCGTCGTCAGTACGGGCAAGCCGCTCAGCGCGGCACGAGCGGCTGTCGGCAGGCTTGCGATCAACAGCTTGCCTGGCGCTGCGCCGTCTTGTATGCGGGCTGCGACGGTGTCATTCAAACGCGCCAGGTTTTCAAACTCCTCAAACTCCTCGCTTGGGCTATAGAGCATCACTTTGCCCGTCAGAGGCGTCGTGCCCGTGGGGATCAGAATGAATGCGCCGGCGAATTCACTGCCATTCTCCAGGGCCAGTCGGTACACCGTGGGCCTGTTGTCGACGGTAAACACCTGTTCACGTGCCGCAGCACTTGGGTACTTGAGCACGTTCTGCGCCAGCGTCCGTGCATGCGCCGACAACGTGCCGTCCACCGAGCGCAATGCCAGTTGATGGGCTAGCACTTGTCGTCGCAGTGCGACCAATTGCTCCTCCGTGTTGGGTTGGGAGGGCTCGCCAGCCCCCCAGAATGTATTCAGGCTCAACGTGATGGCTATTTCCAGCCTGGCGGCCAGGGTTGTCGTCGAGGCATTGGCAGAGAGGATTTTATCGGTGTCTAGGGTGTTGCATTCGCGGTAGAAGGCGCCGCTCTCCTGGGTCAGATAAGACTCTGCGCCAGGCGCGCGTAAGGTGGCCAGCAGCGAGCCCAGTGGTTCGCAGGACAGCAGGTGCTTTTGTCCTTCCTGGTCTTCGCGATAGCGGCTATAAAAAATCTGGTTGGGATTGATGGGCAGATGTGCATCGGGAAACATCTCGGCCAATTGCTGCTGGTACACGCGGCCGACACTCGGCTGTCGCCTTACCAGTTCAGAGGTCTGTGCATTGAGTTTGTCGAGTTCACGGGTGAGGTAAGCCAGTTGTTCTTCGGCAGAAAGTGAAGCCGGCGGCACGACCGCAAGCGTCATCGGTTGCACGGTAGGGGTTGACGTGCTGTCGGCCGGCAGCGGTTGTGGTTCGTCAGTGGATGATTCTTTGAGGGTGGGCAATGAATTGTGCATGAGTAAACTCTTATAAAAGAGCGCGGCGCACCGAGGTGCAGCGAGCCCTGCTGAATATGAGTTTGCGTGTTTAGGGTGGCCGAAACTGGACCCTGTGGTGTATGTATGTCGGAAAAAATCGCCCTGCACTCGCGAGTTGCGTGTGCAGAATGCGCGTGGGATCCTTGGCCGCTTTTCAATCCCAGAGAGGGCCTTCCATGTCCAAGACTATCCGCATTGCAGCCGCGCTGTTGGTCCGTGGCGACGGTCAAACCCTGCTTGTGCGCAAGCGCGATACCCTGGCTTTCATGCAACCGGGCGGCAAAATCGACGCCGGCGAGCAACCTGCCGAGGCGCTCGTCCGTGAGTTGCACGAGGAGCTGAACCTGCGCGTTGATCCGAGCCAAGCCGTCTATCTTGGCCAGTTCTCGGCACCCGCGGCCAACGAACCGGGTTTTACCGTAGAGGCGGAGTTGTTCAAGGTGCAGGTCGACGTCGCCGTCACCCCTGCAGCAGAGATTGAAGAGGTGTGCTGGATCAATCCCATGGGCGAAGGTGACTTGCATCTGGCGCCATTGACGCGCGATTTGATCCTGCCGTTCTATCGTGATTCGCTGGCTACCGCATGATGATTCGCCCGCTGGACGCCGACGATGCGCAAGCCTATCGGGCATTGATGCTCGAGGCCTATGGCGCGTATCCGCAAGCGTTCACGTCCAGTGTCGCGGAGCGCGCCTCGATGCCATTGAGCTGGTGGGAAAAGCGTCTCGACAGCCCGCTGGATTGCCTGTTGGGCGGCTTTGATGGGGCGCGACTGGCCGGCATCGTCGGCCTGGCCTACGAGCCTCGCGAAAAGGCGCGGCACAAGGTGACCTTGTTCGGCATGTACGTGACCGAGGCTTATCAACAGCAAGGGCTGGGGCGGCAGCTGGTGCAAGCCGCACTGGAAGAAGCCCGCCGCCACCCGCGCCTCAAACTGATCCAGCTGACCGTCACCGCCGGCAATGACGCGGCCTTTGCGCTCTACCAGCGCTGCGGTTTCATTCAGTACGG
The DNA here is from genome assembly GCF_016405475.1 of Pseudomonas sp. MF6767. Taxonomy (NCBI): domain Bacteria; kingdom Pseudomonadati; phylum Pseudomonadota; class Gammaproteobacteria; order Pseudomonadales; family Pseudomonadaceae; genus Pseudomonas; species Pseudomonas sp. MF6767. The sequence goes on from NZ_JAEKCY010000003.1 coordinate 163,639, forward strand.
CCTGGAGCCACTGGCCGTGCGGGTAGGCGTCGAATACTTCGACAAGATCCACATGTGGCGCGAGCTACATTGATCGTTCCAACGCTCTGCGTGGGCACGCATCCCGTGACGCTCCGCGTCACCACGTGGACGCAGAGCGTCCTTGGCGGCATTCCCACGCAGAGCGTGGGAACGATCGGCACTCGCCCGCACACTCAGAGCCCGCTCAACGCACCGCGCTTACGCCATCCAAGGTGGAAAACGAGGTGTCCTTGGCCGTCAGCAAGAAGTCGCGCATATAAGGTGCATCCAGCATGTCGGCACGAATGCCCGCATACAAGGTGGCGAACAAACCCTTCTCACCCAACCGCTTGGCCTTCACATACCCGCGTGAGCTGTATTCATGCAGCGCCCAGTGGGGCATACCGCACACCCCACGGCCGCTGGCCACCAGTTGCATCATCATCACGGTCAGCTCCGAAGTCCGCACCTGGGTCGGTTCAACGTCGGCCGGTTCCAGGAAGCGGGTGAAGATGTCCAGGCGGTCACGTTCCACCGGGTAGGTGATCAGGGTTTCTGTCAGCAGGTCTTCCGGCACGATGTAGGACTTGTTCGCCAACGCGTGCTGGTTGGCCACCGCCAGCATGGCTTCGTAGGTGAACAGCGGCACGTAGGTGATACCCGGCAGTTCCAGCGGGTCGGAGGTCACCACCAGGTCCAGGTCGCCACGGGCCAGGGCCGGCAGCGGCGCGAAGGCAAAGCCCGAGGCCAGGTCCAGCTCGACTTCCGGCCAGGCATCGCGGAACTGGTCGATGGTCGGCATCAGCCACTGGAAACAACTGTGGCATTCGATCGCCATGTGCAAGCGCCCGGCGGTGCCCCCGGCCAGCCGCGCAATATCGCGCTCGGCACCGCGCAACAACGGCAGGGTGGCGTCGGCCAATTGCAGCAGGCGCAGGCCGGCGCTGGTGAAGCGCACCGGTTTGGTCTTGCGCACGAACAGCGGCATGCCCAGGCGCTCTTCCAGTTCTTTGAACTGATGGGAGAGGGCGGACTGGGTCAGGTGCAGGCGTTCGGCGGCTTCCACCAGGCTGTCGGCTTCGCGCAAGGCGTGCAGGGTTTTCAAGTGACGGATTTCGAGCACAGGCGCTCCATGAAGAAAATTTGCGACGAATACGGAATGCTTGATTTTGTCTCATGTTGTGGGGCGTGTCGACCATGACCACTGGGCGCTCTTCATCAAACTGTCATCGAACTGTGGCAGCGCGCTTGAACAAACTTCATCAGACTCGCGCTCTACTGGGGTTCTGCGTTTTGGTGTTTTTCATGCGTGCGTTGTTTTTAGTGGCCGCTCTACTGTTCGGCCTGCCGTCTTTTGCGGCGTCTCGATGTGATGTCAATGTCCCGACCCAAACGGTCGACCTGGCTCAGGTGAGCATCGCCTATCAAAGTATCGGCCGTGCGTCCGACCCTGCGTTGCTGCTGGTGATGGGCCTGGGCGGGCAGTTGATTCACTGGCCGGACGAAGTGGTGGTGGCCCTGTGCGAACAAGGCTTTCGGGTGATTCGCTACGACAACCGCGACGTCGGCCTGTCCACCTGGCGGCAGGCGCCGGCGAGCGCCAACCTGACCTTCGAAGTGCTGCGCTACAAGCTCGGCTTGCCGGTGGCTGCGCCTTATACGTTGACCGACATGGCCGACGACGCCCTGGGCTTGATGGACGCGCTGCAGGTGCAGCAATTTCACGTACTCGGCGCGAGCATGGGCGGCATGATCGCTCAACACCTGGCGGCCATGGCGCCACAGCGGGTGGAAAGCCTGACCCTGATCATGACCAGCTCCGGCGCCGAGGGCTTGCCCGCGCCGAACGCGGCGCTGGTGCAATTGCTCTCGCGGCGCAGCGCGCCCAATCGTGAGGTGGCGCTGGAGCAACAGGCGGATTTGCTCGCGGCGTTGGGCAGCCCGGATATCAAGGACGATCGCCAGGCGTTGCTGCACCAGGCGGCGCTGTCCTATGACCGCGCCTTCAACCCCGAAGGCGTGAAGCGCCAGATCATGGCAATCCTGGCCGAGCCAAGCCGTGTGCCCTTGCTCAACCAACTGCGCGTGCCTGCGTTGGTCGTCCACGGCACCGCCGACCCTTTGCTGCCGGTGATGCACGGCGTGCACCTGGCCGCGCATATCCAGGGCAGCCAGTTGAAATTGATTCCCGGCCTGGCCCACCGTTTTCAGGAAGCGTTCAAGGCGCCCTTGCTGGCGGCGGTGTTGCCCTACCTGCAAGCCCATCGCCAGGATGCCGCGCACTGGGCGCAGATCGATTTGAGCGAGCCTTCGAAGGTGCTGTGAAGGTGGTGTATCGTGCAACCTTTATGTATGCGCATGACTGCACGCGAGGTTGCCCACCATGAGTACTCCCCTGAAAATCGATTTCGTCAGCGACGTATCCTGCCCCTGGTGCATCATCGGCCTGCGCGGCCTGACCGAAGCCCTCGACCAGCTCGGCAGCGAAGTGCAGGCCGAGATTCATTTCCAGCCGTTCGAACTGAACCCGAACATGCCCGCCATCGGTCAGAACATCGTCGAGCACATCACTGAAAAATACGGCTCCACGGCTGAAGAGTCCCAGGCTAATCGTGCGCGTATCCGCGACATGGGCGCCGCACTGGGCTTTGCGTTCCGCACCGACGGCCAGAGCCGTATCTACAACACCTTCGACGCGCACCGCCTGTTGCATTGGGCCGGGTTGGAAGGTTTGCAATACAACCTCAAGGAAGCGCTGTTCAAGGCGTATTTCAGCGATGGCCAGGACCTTTCCGACCACGCGACGCTGGCGATCATCGCCGAGAGCGTAGGGCTGGACATTGCGCGCGCCGCCGAGATTCTTGCCAGCGATGAATACGCCGCCGAAGTCCGCGAGCAGGAACAGCTGTGGGTTTCTCGTGGAGTGAGTTCGGTGCCGACCATTGTCTTCAATGACCAATATGCGGTGAGCGGTGGGCAACCGGCGGAAGCCTTCGTCGGCGCGATTCGCCAGATCATCAACGAATCGAAATCCTGAGGCCGAGCACGCAGCAAAATGTGGGAGCTGGCTGTCAGTTGCAAATGAGTTGGCTGAAACACCGCCATCGCAGCATAGGTATCTACACAGCTTTGGTGTGACGCTGGACCTGTGGCGAGGGAGCTTGCTCCCGTGACGGACTGACAGCCGGCGCTGATCTAACTGACACACCACGATCCAAATGTGGGAGCTGGCTTGCCTGCGAAGACGGCCTACCAGCCAACGCCTATCTACCTGGCACCCCGCGATCAAACTGTGGGAGCGGGCTTGCTCGCGAAGGCGGCCTGGCAGGCGACACAGTTGGACCGTGTACATATCCATTGCTGCGGTAACGGCCACTTAGGGTTCCGCTCTGACAGCGGCTCACTTTTGAAAAGCGCAAAAGTAAGCAAAACGCTCTTGCCCCACCACTCGGCACCTCGCTTAGGCTCGGTGTGCCCGAACACAGGCTTGAATCCGTGGGCCGCCGCCACGCGCCATCCATGGCGCGGGGCGGCTAACCCGGCGTCCTGCCGGGTTACCCACGAATTCAAGCCTGCGTTCGGCCAGCGTGGTTTAACGGGGCGCTTAAGATCAAAAGCAGAGCAAGAGCAAGAGCGACTCGCTTCGCATCGTAGTTAGCGTCTGCTGTTACAACTCACAAAGTTGTGTGAAGACCTATGGCCATCGCAGGCAAGCCAGCTCCCACATTTGATTTGTGTCGGCATTAAGAGAAGCGCTGGCCCATCCCTTGCATTGCCCCCCCTAAAGCCCAACCGGCCTGCGGTTGGGCACTGCCATTAGGGGTGAAACTACCTTGAACATTCTTGACCTTGACCACAGCCTCACCGGCCAGGCACCGATTGCCCGGCGGTTGGCCAGCGGTCGGGCCACGCGCCTGGACCTGCTGGACCTGGGCCCGAAATTGCGTTTGTGGTCCACCGAAAAAACCTGGAAGCGTTTCGTCGAGCGCCTGGCCCAACGGCCACGGCCCCGTAACGCGCGCCCGGAAATCCTGTTTGTCGGTTCCGGCGATTATCACCACCTTACGCCGGCGTTTTTGGCCGACCTCAAAGAGCCCGTCAGCCTGATTCACTTTGACAACCACCCCGACTGGGTGCGCTTTGCGCCTAAGCGGCACTGCGGTTCGTGGGTCAACCGGGCGCTGAAGATGCCGGCGATCCAACGCATCGTCACCCTCGGCCCGTGCAGCGATGACCTGCATAACCCGCAACTGCGCGGCGGCAACCTTGGTGCCCTCAAGCGCGGGCGTTTGCAGTTGTTTCCCTGGCAGCATCCGCCGTCCAAGGTCTGGGGCCGGGTGGGGGACGGCGCCGGCCACCAGCAACAGGAAAACCACCTGCACTGGCGCAACCTGGCGGACCTGGATTGGGGCGCCTTCCTCGACCAGATGATTGCCAGCCTGCCCACCGAGGCGATCTGGATCACCATCGACAAAGATGTGCTCGCCAGTGAAGACGCCGCCACCAACTGGGACCAGGGCGGCATGCGCCTGACCCATTTGCTCCAGGCCCTGCGGGCGTTGGCGGCGGGTAAACGCATCATTGGCATCGACGTCTGCGGTGAGTTCGCTACGCCGGCATTCAGCAACGCGTTCAAGCGCTGGGAAGCCAAGTCCGACCAGCCGCCACCGGAGCGCTGGAGCCCGCAAGACTTGCAGCGTAATGCGGCAACCAATGAAGCCTTGATCGACCTGTTTGAGGAACTGTTCCCGTGACCCTGACCGTGGTGTTGTTACTGGCGTTTTCCATCGTCCTCGATGTGATTGGCCAGCTGTGTTTCAAATTGGGCGTGGACCGTTTGCCGCAACTCGATGGCGGTTTTCGCCTGCGTGCGTTCTGGGGCCAGGTGTTCAATGCGCCGCTGTTGTGGGCCGGCGTCGGCGCCTACGTGATTGAGTTTTTTGTGTGGCTCGAAGCGCTGTCCCGTGCGCCCTTGAGTCTGCTGTTTCCGCTGGCGGCGTTGGCCTATTGCCTGGTGGTACTGGCAGGCAGGGTGGTGCTCAAGGAGACCGTCAGTCGGCGTCGTTGGCTGGGCACGCTGGTGATTACTTTAGGTGTGATGTTGGTAGCGATCGCGGGGAATCAGGCATGACAACGCAAACAATCAATACCGGCTGGCTGCATGGGCGTGTTGGCACCCTGGTGCTATGGGCACTGCTGATCGCCACCGAAAGCGCCGGGCAGTTGTTCACCAAGGTGGCCGGCGATCAGTTGGGGCCGATGGACTTCAGTTGGCAATGGCTGGCGGACGTGGCGCGCAACCCGGGGATTCTGGCGGCGATTGCCAGCTATCTGGGTGCGTTTTTTGTGTGGATGCTGATCCTGCAGCGTAGCAGTTTGTCCCTGGCGTTTCCGCTGAGTTCGCTGGTGTTTGTGGCGGTGCTGCTGGGCTCTTGGCTGGGGTTGGGGGAGCACATCAGCGTGTTGCATTGGGTGGGCGTGGTGGTAATTATCGGTGGTATCGCACTGTTGGCTGAGGGCGAAGAACACTGAAGATAGAGCTATGAAACACAGGCCCATTGTGGGAGCGGGCGTGCTCGCGAATGCGGTGGATCAGTGAAGTATCGGGTGACTGACACACTGCTTTCGCGAGCAAGCCCGCTCCCACAATTTCGCTCCCGTGTAATTCAGTCGAAGGTGTAGCTGATCGCCGTCTGCACCTGGCCCTGATTCACATGGCCAGCCTCCTTGACGATGCTGCTCTTGGCCGCCGACCCCACCAGGTGTACCCAGCTGGCGCTGGTCAGCAGCGACCAATGGGGCGCCAGGGGGAAGGCGAAGCTTTGGCTCAGCGTCACGTTCTGGAAGCCCCCGCTCGCGTTATAGGGCCGCAAGCCTGAAGCGACAGCTTCGTTGTTGTCCACGCCGAAGAAGGTATTGGTCTGGCGCGCATCGGCAAAATGCGCAACCAGGCTATTGCTGCCGATAATCCCGCCACCCACGGGGTAACCCAGTTCGCCGCCGATTTTACCCAGGGCGCCGCTCTGGGAATGCCCGCCGCCCACGGCCTGGCCCAATTGCGCGTAGACCCGCCAGAAATTGGCCGGGGCGTATTGGACGAAACCGCCCACCTCGGCCATGTCCGACACGTTGCGCAGGCCCTGCAACTCGCCGTTGGAAGTACGCCCCGGCAGGTAGTTGATATAGGGGCCCGCGGTAAGGCCGTGGGTATCCAGGGCGCTCCAGGTGAGGCCGTCATCGGTACTCAGGCTGACGTCACCCCAATCCAGGTCCAGGTAAGGCACAGGCCGGGTTTCGTAGCGGCTGCCGCTGGGGTCGTGGGGCTGATAGCTGAGGCCCGCGCCCACGTCGCCCGTGATGCCTTCTGCCCACGCGGCGCTGCAAAGGCCCCACCCTCCAAGTAAACCGGTGAATACAGCAGCAGCGAGCTTGGACATGGGGACGTTTCCTGAAGGTGGGCAGGCGCGCATGAACGCGCAAACCGACGCGCCTGCGCAAGCACTCATGTTGTTTGTAGCAAGCTACAAAAATTGTAGCTCCCGCGACACCTATCACCGCGCATTTCGCCCTAACCCCCAGCCCTGCGGGGTTTTCGCCAGTTGGCACAGTCCCTGCTCTATCCCTTGGCAAGCGCATACAGCGCGCTCCTCCAAGGCCCTTTACCTAAAGGAAAGGCAGATGATCAACTGGCATATCGTGTGTGACTTCGACGGGACCATTACGCCCACGGATGTCATCGACAACGTCCTCCAACGCTTCGCCGGCCCCGAGTGGGAAACCATTGAGCAGGAATGGCTGGATGGGCATATCGGTTCACGCGAATGCCTGAGCCGCCAACTGGCGCTGATCAAGGCCACCCCGGCTGAACTGCTGGCGTACTTCGACAGCGTCGAGATCGACCCGGACTTCCCGGATTTCGTCGATCACGTCATGGGCCTGGGTGCTTCCATCGAAGTGGTCAGCGACGGCATCGAGCAGGGCATTGCCCGCATCCTTTCGCGCAACTACGTGACCCTGCTGCCGATCCTCGCCAACCGCCTGCGCCAGGTTGACCAGGACAGCTGGCGCATCGACTTCCCGTATGCCAGCGATGCCTGTCGCGCCGCTGCCGGCAACTGCAAGTGCAAATCCACGCCGCGCAACAAGCGCGTGCTGGTGATCGGCGATGGCAAGTCCGACATGTGCGTGGCCTCCACTGCCGACTTCGTGTTCGCCAAGGGCAGCCTCGCCGACTACTGCGTCGCCCACCAGATCCCTCATGCGCGCTTCGACACCTTTGCGCAAGTGCCGGCGTTGCTGGCCAAGCTGCCTCAAGGCCTCGCCGCCAACGCCACCACCTTCAACACCTCTTCTGACAATCAGGAACTCTTCCATCATGTCTGATATCCGTATCGCTACCGCCGAAGACCAGGTTCTCCTGGATAAAGAAGCCAAGTACTGCTCCTACGGCGACACCGTTCACTACATCGAGCCGCCGCGTATTTTCAGCCGCTGCGAAGGCTCTTATGTGTGGGACACCGAAGACCAGGCCTACCTCGACCTGCAAATGTGGTACTCGGCCGTCAACTTCGGCTATGCCAACCCGCGCTTGAACAACGCGCTGAAAAAGCAGATCGACACGCTGCCGCAAATCGCCAGCCAGTACCTGCACAAAGGCAAGATCGAGCTGTCGGAAATGATCGCGGTCGATGCCAAGAACAAGTTCGGCCTCGACGGCCGTGTGCACTTCAACGTCGGCGGCTCGCAGTCGATCGAAGACTCCCTGAAAGTGGTGCGCAACGCCAGCAACGGCAAAAGCCTGATGTTCGCCTTCGAAGGCGGTTACCACGGCCGCACCCTCGGCGCCTCGTCGATCACCTCCAGCTTCCGCTATCGTCGTCGCTACGGCCACTTTGGCGAGCGCGCCAACTTCATTCCCTTTCCGTACCACTTCCGTGGCCCGAAGGGCATGACCAAGGAAGAGTACGGCAGCCATTGCGTGCAGCAGTTCGCCCGCCTGTTCGAGACCGAATACAACGGCGTCTGGGACCCTAAGACCAACCAGTGCGAATACGCAGCCTTCTACGTCGAGCCGATCCAGGGCACTGGCGGCTACGTGATCCCGCCGATGAACTTCTACCGCGAACTCAAACACGTCCTGGATCAGCACGGCATCCTGATGGTGTCCGATGAAATCCAGATGGGCTTCTACCGCACCGGTAAACTCTGGTCGATCGAGCACTTCGACGTGCAGCCGGACGTGATCGTGTTCGGCAAGGCGCTGACCAATGGCCTCAACCCGTTGGGCGGTATCTGGGCCCGTGAAGAGTTGATCAACCCGAAGGTGTTCCCGCCAGGTTCGACTCACTCCACCTTCGCCTCCAACCCGCTGGGCACCGCCGTCGGCCTGGAAATGTTCAAGATGACCAGCGAAGTCGACTACGGCGCCATGGTCATGGCCAAGGGCAAATACTTCCTGGAAGGCCTGCAAGACTTGCAAAAACGCTTCCCGATCATCGGCGATGTGGACGGCCTGGGCCTGGCGTTGCGCTGCGAAATCTGCGGCCCGGATGGCTTCACCCCGGACAAGGCGACCCTGGACTACATGGTCGAAGAAGGCATGAAAGGCGACATGCTGGTAGACGGCCAGAAACTCGGGCTGATCCTCGACGTAGGCGGTTACTACAAGAACGTGATCACCCTGGCGCCGTCCCTGGAAATCAGCTACCCGGAAATCGATCTGGGCCTGAAGTTGCTCGAGCAACTGCTGGTGCGAGCGACCAAGCGGTGAATGCTCAAGGGATCGACCTCGGTGAAGGCACTGCCGGTTTCGTTCTCGGTGAAGGTCCGGTCGGGATCCTGTTGATCCACGGCCTGACCGGCACGCCGACCGAGTTGCGCCAGGTCGCGAAGGGCCTGGCCAAGGTGGGTAACTGCACGGTGTATGTGCCCACACTGGCGGGGCACTGCGGCGACAACAGCGACTTGCAGGCCACTGGCTGGCAGGACTGGTACGAAGGCGTGCGCAAGACCTTCGTACAGGTCAAGCAACGCCACGGGCAGGTGTTTGTCGGTGGCTTGTCCATGGGCGCGGTGATGTCGATGTATGTGGCGTCCGAACATCCTGGGCAAGTCGCCGGGTTGCTGATGTATTCCACCACCTTGAAGTACGACGGTTGGAGCATCAACAAGCTGGCGTTCCTCACGCCGTTGCTGATGAAGATTCCATTCGGCGTACACATTTGCAGCTTCGAAGAGAAGCCGCCCTACGGCATCAAGAACGAGCGCCTGCGGGCCATCGTCGAGCGGCAGATGAAGGAAGGCGAGAGCAGCGAGGCGGGGTTGCTGACCATGGAAGGCATCACCGTGCGCGAGCTGCACCGCATGAACGCCGTGGTCAAGAAGCGCATGCCCCAGATCAAGGTGCCGGCGCTGGTGCTGCACTCCATCGAGGACGACATCACCAGCCGCTGGAACGCCGATTACGTGGAGCGCCACCTCGGCGGGCCGGTGACCAAGATCCTGTTGGACAACTGCTACCACATGATCACCGTCGATTTGCAGTACCGGCGGGTGATCGAGTTGAGTGCCAGGTTTGTCGAGCAGCACGCAGTGCAACTCAATCGTGTGGCGTGATTAGTTTACTTGTAGGAGCGAGCTTGCTGTGGCGAGCAAGCTTGCTTGCGCTGGGGTGCGAAGCACCCCCAAAAGCCTGCGACTGCTGCGCAGTCGAGCGGGAGCAAGCTCCCTCGCCACAGCAAGCTCGCTCCTACAGTAGAACGGCGTTGATAAGGAAAAACTGTGATAACCACCCAAGCCTTCCCGACCATCCGGGCTATCCAGCGCGATGCCTGGAACGACTGTTTTCCCGGTGCCCTGGAGGATTGGGACTATTACCTGGCCGTGGAAAACGCCGCGATCGATGACTTTCAGTGGCGTTACCTCGCGGTCTTCGAGGATCAAACGCTGGTGGCCGTGGCTGCCGCGTTCGTCACCCATTATCGCCTCGACACCACGGTGTCGGGGGCCGGCAAGCGCTTGACCGAGCGCCTGGAGCAGCTGTGGCCTGGCGTTTTGCAATTGGCGTTGTACGCCATCGGTTCGCCGGTGGCTGAACGCTGTGATGCCGGTGTCGCGAGCCATGTGCCCGAATCCCGGCGCCCGTTGCTGTTGCAGCAGTTACTGGAGGCTGCGCGCAGCGATGCCGACGCGCTCGGTATTGGCTTGCTGGCGGTCAAGGATGCGCCCACCAACGACCCGCATTGGACCCAGAGCTGCCTTGCCGCAGGTTTTCAAAGCATGCCCAGCTTGCCCACGGGGGTGTTGCCGCTGCCTTATGGCTCGGTGGATGCCTACCTGGGTTCGCTGGGCAAATCCACGCGCAAGGACCTGCGCCGAAAACTGCGCGCACCAGGGCCGCGGGTCGAGTGGCGGCGTAATATCGATGACGTGCTGCCCGAGGTCATGCGCCTGTATGAAGCCACGCTCGCGCGCGCAGACTTGCAGTTCGAACGCCTGCCCGCCGGTTACTTCACGGGCGTGCTCGAACACCTGCACGAGCGGGCGGTCTGTGTTCTGTACTGGGTGGACGAGCGCCTGGTGGCGTTCAACCTTATCCTCCTGGATGAGCATCGGCTGGTGGACAAGTTCTTTGGTCATGACCTTGAGTTCAGCCGCGAGTACAACCTGTACTTCCGCAGTTGGTTGACCAATGTCGACTATTGTATTGAACACCGTATTCCGGTGTACGAGTGCGGCCAGGCCGGGTATGCCAGTAAACTGCGCCTGGGGTGCGAGTTCGAGGGCAACAGCCTGTTCTTCCGCCACCGTAACCGGCTGGTCAACGGCCTGCTCAAGCTTGTAAAACTGTTTATTCGACCGGATCGTTCCGACCCTGCCATGGCTGCTGCGATAAGCGAAACCTGATGATTACCAAGACCCGCCAGAAAGCCCGCCCCTTTGCCATCTCGCGTTGGAGCGTCCAGCGCAAGCTGGTGCTGGCGTTCTGGCTGGTCAGCGTGATTCCCACCATGATCGCGGCTGAGCTGGCTGCCACCACGCTGTCGCAGATTTTCGACAGCAACGTGCGTATCTGGCTGCAAGAGTCGACCAAGATCGTCAAGGACGAAATCGGCGACATCCTTCACGACAACGCGCGCATGGCCAAGCTGTTCCTGCGCTATACCAGCCCGCCGTCGTCCAAAAATGCCGAGAAGCATGACCGGCTCACCGCCGACATTGCCGATGCCACCGATATCGACGTGGTCGCGCTGATCCGCACCAGCGACCGTAAAGTGATGTTCAGCACGGCCGCCGATGACATCGTCAGGCAGATCAACCTCACCAGCAACGCGGTGCTGCAAACCGTGCAAGTCGCCGGCGTGAGCACGGGCCTGGTGGTGTCCACCTTCGAAACCAGCCGTGACGGCGTTGATTACCTGTTGCTGGTCGCCACTTACCTGGACAGCAGTTTCCTCACCAGCGTGGCCGATGTGCATTCCCTCGACCTGCGTCTGTATTTGGCCAACCCTGCCGGTTTTTCCGAAATATTTTCCACCCAGCGCTTCGCCAATCACCCCTCGCGCATCCCCAAGAATGTCGAGGCCTACCTGCGCAGCACCAAGCAGCCCAGCGAGCAGTTCACTAACCAGTACAGCGGTTTGTATTGGCCGATTTTCAATGATGCCGGCGAGTTGCAAGGCGTGATCTTCAGCGGCCTGCTACGCCATACCAGCCTGGTGGGGTTGGTGAACCAGAGCAACTTGTTCGTGCTGATCTTCCTGGTCAGCTCGGCGCTGTCACTGGCGGCCGGGTTGTTGGTGTCGCGGCGCCTGACCAAGCCCCTGCGCGATTTGTCCCAGGGTGTGGATGCGGTGATCTCGGGCAGTTATGCGCACCGTGTGGTGGTCAGTGGCGGTGACGAACTGGCGCAATTGAGCAGCACCTTCAACCACATGACCGAACGCCTGGGCGAGTTGCATCATCTGGAAGCCCAACTGCGTCGGCGTGACCGCTTGCATGCCCTGGGTGAAGTCGCCATGGGCCTGGCTCACGAAATTCGCAACCCACTGGGCATCATCAAGACCGCCACCCAACTGTTGCATCGGCGCGCTGACCTGGCGGAAACCGACAAACGTCACCTGGAATATGTCATCAGCGAAGTCAGCCGCATCAACGAGCTGATTACCGAGTTCCTCGATTTCGCCAAGCCCAACCCGCCGATACGCGTGCAGCAACCGGCACGCGCCCTGGTGGAAGAAATCCTCGGTTTCTGCGGCCCGGAGCTGAGTAGCCATCGCATTGACGCGCAGATCGACGACCAGGCGCCTGGCGCGACGATCTACGCCGATGCCAAGCAGCTCAAGCAGGCCTGTCTCAACCTGATTCTCAACGCCATCGACGCGATGCCCGGCGGCGGGCGCCTGACCCTGGGCATTCGCAGCGTGGGCGACAACACTGTGATCAGCATCACCGATACCGGCGAAGGCATCCCGGTGGACATGGTGGAGCGCATCTTCACGCCATTCGTCACCACCAAGGCCTCGGGCACAGGCCTGGGCCTGGCCAAAGTCTATTCGATCATGGAAAGTCACGACGGCAGCATCGAATGCGCCAGTGAGAAAGATGCCGGCGCGACCTTCAGCCTGTACATTCCGGCTGACGGTGAAGACGACGGTGAAGATGAGGACGGGCATGACGCATAACGTATTGGTGGTCGACGATGAACCCAAGCTCTGTGATCTGCTGACCCAGGCCTTGAGCCAGAACGGCATCCAGGTGTTCAGCGCGGGCAATGGCCTGCATGCGCTCAAGGTGCTGGGGGAGGAGGACATCGACCTGGTCATCAGCGACTGGCGCATGCCGGGCATGGACGGGCCGGCGTTACTGGCTGAGATCAAGGTGCGTTATCCGACCTTGCCGGTGATCGTGATGACGGCCTACAGCACGGTAAAAAACGCCGTGCAGTCGATGCGTAACGGTGCCTATGACTACATTGCCAAGCCGTTCGACATCGACGAGCTGGACATTACCGTGGCCAAGGCCCTGCAATTTCGCGACATCATGCGCGACAACGCGCGCATGCGCGCCGAGCTGGACGAGCATGCGCAGTTCGACAGCCTGGTGGGCGATAGCCCGGCGTTTCGCCAGGTGCTCCAGGCGGTGGATTCGGTGCGTGAAAGCAACGCCACCATCCTGCTGACCGGCGAAAGCGGCACTGGCAAGGAAATGGTCGCCCGCGCCATCCACAAGCATGGCAGCCGTGCCGACCAACCCTTCGTGGCGGTCAATTGCGCGGCCATCCCTGAAGGCTTGCTGGAAAGCGAGATGTTTGGCCATCGCAAAGGCGCGTTCACCGGCGCCGTGGCTGACCGGGTAGGGCGTTTCATGCAGGCCGACAAGGGCACGCTGTTTCTGGATGAGGTGGGTGATATGCCCTTGGCGTTGCAGGCCAAGATTCTGCGCGCCTTGCAGGAGCGGGTTATCGAGCCGGTAGGCGACCCCCGCGAGCGCAAGGTAGATGTACGGGTAATTGCCGCCACCAACAAGAACCTGCTGGATGCGGTGGCGGCCAAGGAGTTTCGCGAAGACCTGTATTACCGCCTGAATGTCTTCCCGATTCCGTTGCCGTCGTTGCGCGAACGCGTGGAAGACATCGCGCCCCTGGCGCGCCACTTCGCTCACACTTTGAGCGCCACCACTGGCAAACGTATCACCGGTTTCAGCCCCGAGGCGTTGCAGGCCATGGCGGCGTATCACTGGCCGGGCAATATCCGCGAGCTGCAAAACTGCGTGGAGCGCGCAACCATCGTGGCGGCTTCATCGGTGATCGAGGATATTGATTTGCCGGGGTATCTGTTTGCTTCCACACCGAGCGAGGGTGATGTGACCGCGATCCTCAGCGACGGCCCAGGCGTGCCGCGGGATCTGGATGCGGCGCTGGCCGAAGTGGAGAAAGCCTATATTCTTGCGGCGCTGCAGGAGAGCAATGGGGTGCAGGCCGCGGCGGCGCAGCGGATCGGGATTTCCGAGAGGAGCTTCTGGTATCGCCTGAAGAAGCTGGGGATTCAGGTCGACAAGATTGTGCGCTGATCTGAGTGTTGGAGCTGGCTTGCCTCATGATCGCTCCCACGCTCCGCGTGGGAGTGCCTCTGGTGACGCTCTGCGTCACGCGTGTGGACGCGGAGCGTCCTTGGCTGCATTCCCACGCGGGAGCGTGGGAACGATCTGCCGTGTTGCGTCAGGTGTGCAGGCGTACCCACACGCTGACCAACACCGTCGCGGCCATCAACCAGGCCACGGCGGCGACTGCCAGCGATGCCTCCAACCGCAGCCGATCGACCATCACATACAGCGTCGCCAAATACACAAAGTACGGAATGATCGACCACATCCCGAACAGGATCGTGGTCTTCAAGTCCGCAACCGTTCGGCCTTTGCCGACGATGTAATGGGCGATCAGCGCAAAAGTGGGAAACAGCGGCACCAAGCCTGCGATGTAATAGTTTCTGGTCTTGGCCAGCGCCGCCAGGATCAGCACCACTGCGGCGCCAAGTGCAGCCTTCAGGAACAGATCCATCAGTGACTCAATCCGTATTTCTTGACCTTGTCGAACAGGGTGGTCTTGGCCATCCCCAGTTCCTGGCTGGCCTGGGTCAGGTTCCCGCCGCTGCGTTGCAGGGCATCGTTGAGCAGGTTGCGCTCAAAGGCTTCCACCGCCTCGGTAAAGGCAACCCCTTGGTTGCCGCTGCCGGCGCCGCTTTTCTTGAAGGCGGGCAGGCCGAGGGCGAAACGTTCGGCGACGTTGCGCAGCTCACGCACGTTGCCTGGCCAGTCGTGGCTCATCAGGCTGGACAGGGTCTGGTTGTCCAGCTCCGGCACCGCCCGGTCGAAGCGTAGCGACGATTGCTGCAGGAAGTGTTCGAACAGTTGCAGGATGTCTTCGCGCCGTTCGCGCAAAGGCGGCAGTTCCAGGGTGACGACGTTGAGGCGGTAGTACAGGTCGCTGCGGAACTGGCTGGCGCGGCTCAACTCGTCGAGGTCGGACTTGGTGGCAGCGATTACCCGGCAATCCACTGCCACGCTCTGGTTCGAACCCAGGCGTTCCAACGTACGTTCTTGCAGCACCCGCAGCAATTTGATCTGCAGGTTGATCGGCATGCTCTCTACTTCATCGAGGAACAGCGTGCCTTGATGGGCATGCTCGATCTTGCCGATGCGACGTTTGCCGGCGCCGGTGAAGGCGTTGGCCTCGTGGCCGAAAATCTCGCTTTCAAACAGGTTTTCCGGCAGGCCACCGCAGTTGAGGGCGACGAACTGGTGGGTATGGCGCCGGCTGAAATCATGCAGGCAGCGCGCGACCAGTTCCTTGCCGGTGCCGGTCTCGCCTTCGATCAGCACGTTGGCCGAGGTATCGGCGACATTGGCAATCAGTTCGCGCAGGTTTTGCATGGCCGGCGAGCGGCCGATGATGCGGCCTTCCAGCGAGTCGCGTTCGGCCAGTTGCCGGCGTAGCGACCAGACTTCCCGCGCCAGCCCGCGTTGTTCCAGGGCGCGGCGTGCCACGTCCACCAGGCGTTCGGGCGAGAAGGGTTTCTCCATGAAGTCGTAGGCGCCGTTACGCATGGCGCCCACCGCCATGGAGATATCGCCATGCCCGGTGATCAACACCACCGGCAGGCTTTTATCCAGGGCCTTGAGGCGGGTCAGCAGTTCCAGGCCATCGATGCCCGGCAGGCGGATATCGCTGATGACGATGCCGGCAAAGTTTTCGCCGATGCGCTTGAGCGCTTCTTCGGCGCTGCCCACGCCGACGCTAGTGATGTCTTCGAGCGCCAATGCTTGCTGGCAACCGAGCAGTACATGGGGGTCGTCTTCGACGATCAGGACGGTAAGGTCTTGGGCTTGTGTATTCATGTCGACTCAGCTCGTTGAGCGCCCACCAATGGCAGGTTCAGGACAAAGGCGGTACCACCATTGGCCGGATGTTCCACGGCAAGGCTACCGCCTGTGGCGGCCGCGAGGCTTGCGGAAAGGGTCAGGCCCAAGCCCAGGCCTTGTTCGCCGGGCTTGGTGGTAAAAAAGGGTTCGAACAAATGCTTGCGCGCCTCGGGGTCGATGCCGTGGCCATTATCACGCACCAACAGGCGGTATTTGCCATCGCCGTTCTGGCCTTCCAGCCACAGTTGCGGCACTGCTTGGGCCTGCATCGCATCGAGCGCGTTACCGATCAGGTTGACCAGGATCTGCTCCAGGCGGGTCTGGTCGATCTGCAATTGGGCGTTGGCAAAGTCACGGTGCACGGTCAACGGCAGGCTGTCCAGGCGCGCGCCGAGCACCTGGAACGCGGCGTCCACGGCCTTGCCGAGGCTGGCTTCGCCCTGGTCGTCACCGCGCCGGGCAAAGGAGCGCAGGCTCGCGGTGATGCGGCCCATGCGGTCGATCAGTTCGTTGATGGTCTTGAGGTTGGTGCTGGCAGTGTCCAGGGCGCCGCGCTCAAGGAAGCGTACGGTGTTGCCCGACAGCGTGCGCAGCGCTGCCAGCGGCTGATTCAGTTCATGGGCGATGCTGGTGGACATCTGGCCGATGGCCGCGAGTTTGCCGGCCTGCACCAGTTCGTCCTGGGCGTGGCGCAGGGTTTCTTCGGCCTGGCGTCGTTCGCGAATCTGGCCCTTGAGCCGTTCGTTGCTGGCGCGCAGGTCGGCGGTGCGTTCGGCAATCCGACGCTCAAGCTGGCTGTTGGCTTCCTGCAAGGCTTCCCGTGCGGCGAGGCGGGTGGCGATGACCTTGCGCCGTTCGTTCCAGGCGATCAGCAGGAAGGCGACCAGGCCAAAGGCGACGGCCACCAGGATGCCCTGGTTGATCGCGGCGCGGCGCAGGTCGTTGAGCGGGGTGAGCAGGGTGAAGTTCCACGGCGTGTCGTTCAGCGGGCGGGTTTGCGCCAGGTAGCTGACGGCGTGCTGGTCGTTGACCACTTCGGTGTTGGCCGGGAAGGTCAGTTTCTCGGTGCCTTCGTTCAGGCGCTCACGGGCCAGGGGTTGCAGTTCATTGAGCGTCGCCCAGTAATATTGCAGGCTGTGGGCCAGGCGGTCCTTGGTGTCATCGCTCAGCGGGCGTACAGCTTTGAGGCGACGCGCGGGGTCGCTGGAAAGAATAATGATGCCGTTCTCATCGCTCACGAAAGCTTCGAGGCGCGCACGTTGCCAGCGCTCTTCAAGGGCTTCGAGGCGCACCTTGACCACGGCGACGCCGATGATCTTGCCGTGCTCTTCCAGGCCGTGGGCCAGGTAATAGCCGGGTTCGCCGTTGGTGCTGCCGATGCCGTAGAAACGACCGGGCTGGCCGCGTACAGCATTCTGGAAATAGGCGCGAAAGGACAGGTCCTCACCTTGGTAACTGTCGGCATCGCGCCAGTTACTGGTGGCCAGCACACGGCCGGTGGTGTCCATTACATAGATGGCGCGGCTGCGACTGCGGCGGTTCAGGCCTTCGAGGTAGTCGTTGACCGTCTTGCGGGTTTCCTGGTTCGGGTCGGCGAGCAGTTGGGAAACACTGGACTCCAGTTCCAGCAGGCTGGGCAGGTAGGTGTACTTGCTCAGTTCGCTTTCGACGGTGCGGGCGTGCAGCTCCAACTGGCGTTCGCCGTTGTCGCTTAGGGTGCGGATGCCGTAATAGTCACTGACCCAGAAGCCGATATAACCCAGGCCGACCATCAGGGCGATGATCAACGGCGGCAGGAACAGTTGGCGTATCAGACGAGGCTTCACGGCAAGTGATGGCGGCGCGGCGCGATATTGATTGGGGTCGCATTTCATCACAGATGCCTTGGGTCAGCTACTTCTCGCCAGTGTAAGAGCGGGCTTGTGTGGGAGCCGGGCTTGCCCGCGATGCAGGCGCCTCGGTGTAACAGTTGCACCGAGGCGATGCCATCGCAGGCAAGCCAGCTCCCACACAAGCCCGGCTCCTACAGGACGAACGGTGTTGCTTTTAGTGCTGCAGGATTTTCTCGAGGAAGTGCTGCGCACGCTCGGAGCGGGCGCTGATGTCGCCGAAGAACTCTTCTTTCGGGCAGTCTTCGATGATCTTGCCGGCGTCCATGAAGATCACGCGGTCGGCCACTTTGCGCGCAAAGCCCATTTCGTGGGTCACGCACATCATGGTCATGCCTTCGTGGGCCAGTTGCACCATCACGTCGAGCACTTCGTTGACCATTTCCGGGTCCAGCGCCGAGGTCGGTTCGTCGAACAGCATGACGATCGGGTCCATGGCCAGGGCGCGGGCAATCGCCACACGTTGTTGCTGGCCGCCGGAGAGCTGGCCTGGGTGCTTGTGGGCGTGTGCCGACAAGCCCACGCGTTCGAGCAGTTGCAGGCCCTTCTTGGTGGCTTCTTCCTTGCTGCGGCCCAATACCTTGATCTGCGCGATGGTCAGGTTTTCGGTGATGGTCAGGTGCGGAAACAGCTCGAAGTGCTGGAACACCATGCCTACGCGCGAACGCAGTTTTGGCAGGTTGGTCTTCGGGTCGGCGATGGAGGTGCCGTCGACCACGATGTCGCCCTTCTGGAACGGTTCCAGTGCGTTGACGCACTTGATCAGGGTGGATTTGCCCGAGCCGGATGGCCCGCACACCACGATCACTTCGCCTTTTTTAACCTCGGTGCTGCAATCGGTCAGCACCTGGAAGTCGCCATACCACTTGTTGATGTTCTTGATAGAGATCATACGGCAAACCTTTTTTGCAGACGCTTGACCAGCAGCGAGGCGGAAAAGCTGATGATGAAGTAGACGACACCGGCGAAGATCAGGAACTCATTGGAGCGGCCGATGATGTCGCCGTTGGAGCGGGCGGAGTTGAGGAAGTCCACCAGGCCCACGGTGTAGACCAGGGAGGTGTCCTGGAACAGGATGATCGACTGTTGCAGCAGCAACGGCGTCATCTTGCGGAACGCCTGGGGCAGGATGATCAGGCGCATGGTCTGGCCGTAGGTCATGCCCATGGCTTGTGCCGCCGCCATCTGGCCCTTGGGAATCGACTGCACACCGGCTCGTACGATTTCGCAGAAGTACGCGGCCTCGAACATCATGAACGCCACGACGCAGGAGGTGAACGCGCCGATAGGGGTGTCTTCGCCGGTGATCCAGCGCAGCACGAACGGCACCGCCAGGTAGAACCAGGTGATCACCAGCAGCAAGGGGATCGAGCGGAAGTAGTTCACGTAGGCGCCGGCCACGCGGGACAGCAGTTTGTTGGACGACAAGCGCATCAGGGCCAGGATGGTCCCGATGATGATGCCGCCGACCACACCCATGACCATCAGCTTCAAGGTCATGACCATGCCGTTCCACAGGCCTGGAATGGCGGGGATGATGCCGCTGAAATCGAAGTCCATTATTTGCCCCCCACGGAGATCAGGCCGGGCACTGCGACTTTCTTCTCGACCACGCGCATCAGCAGCATCAGGCTCATGTTCAAGGTGAAGTAGATCAGCGTGGCCAGGGTGAAGGCTTCAAACAGGTTGGCCGAGAACTCGGCGGTCTGTTTGGTTTGCGCCAGCAGTTCCATCAAGCCGATCAAGGACGCCACGGAGGAGTTCTTGAACACGTTGAGGAATTCCGAGGTAAGCGGCGGAATGATGATGCGGTAAGCCTGGGGCAGCAGCACGTTCCAGTAGATCTGCGGCAGCTTGAAGCCCATGGCGCGCGCCGCGGATTCCTGGCCGCGTGGCAGCGCCTGGATACCGGTACGCACTTGCTCGCACACACGGGCGGCGGTGAACAGGCCCAGGCACACCACGACGCTCAGGTAGGCCGAGGTGGTCGGGTTCAGGTCTTGTTTGTACCAGTCCTGCAGGTTCTGCGGCAGCATGTCCGGTACCAGGAAGTACCAGATGAACAGCTGAACCAGCAGCGGCACGTTACGAAACAGTTCCACGTAGCAGGTCGCGATGCCCGATACGAGGCGGTTTGGCACAGTGCGCATGACCCCCAGAATGGAGCCCAGCAGCAAGGCGATAATCCATGCCACGACAGCGATGGCGATGGTCCAGCCCAGCCCGGAGAGGTACCAGTCGAGATAAGTCTCGCTGCCCACGCCGGTGGACTTGAAGAACACGCCCCAGTCCCAGTTGTAATTCATTAGGGTCTCCCCTCGAGATCGATCGATGTACAAGCACCCGCTTGGGGAAGATCCGTTCCCGCCTGACGTTGAACGCCAGGCACACACGATCGGCTCGAAAACCGCCAGGTCGAGTGTTCCAAGTTAAAACCAGCAGGTAATTACAGACGCCTGAGGGAGGGTTGGCTCCCTCAGGACATAAGCTTAGTCAGGTATCAGATTTTTACTTCTGGCGCTGGTTTGTCGCTAGGGTTAGCGATCAGCTCCTTGACCTTGTCGCTCATCGGGAAGTTCAGGTTCAGGCCTTTCGGTGGGATCGGGCTTTCGAACCATTTGGCGTAGATCTTGTTGATCTCGCCGGACTTGTACAGGGCGACAATGGCGTCATCCACGGCTTTCTTGAAGTCCGGGTCGCCTTTGCGAACCATGCAAGCGTAGGCTTCGAAGGACTGCGGAGTACCGGTAATGACCCAGTCGTCCGGCTTCTTGGCCTTGGCTTCTTCACCGGCCAGCAGGGCGTCGTCCATCATGAATGCAACGGCGCGGCCGCTTTCGAGCATCTGGAAGGATTCGCCGTGGTCTTTGGCGGAGATAACGTTCATGCCCATCTGCTTGTCGGCGTTCATCGCCTTGATGATGCGCTCGGACGTGGTGCCGGCGGTGGTCACGACGTTTTTGCCTTTCAGGTCGGCAAAGTCAGCGTAGGACGGCTTGCCTTCCTTGTCTTTCTTGACCAGCAGGCGGGTGCCGATTTCGAAGATGTTGACGGTGAAATCAACTTGCTGGGCGCGTTCGGTGTTGTTGGTGGTGGAGCCGCACTCCAGATCCGCGGTGCCGTTCTGGATCAACGGGATACGGGTTTGCGAGGTCACCAGGTTGTACTTGGCTTTGAGGTCGGGTTTGTTCAGGTCTTTTTTCAGTTGCTCGACAACGGCCAACTGGATGTCGTGGGAGTAGCCCACGGGTTTGCCCGAGCCATCCGCGATGTAGGAAAACGGAATGGAGCTGTCGCGGTGAGCGAGAGTGATGGTGCCGGAGTCGTTGATTTTCTTCAGTGTGCCGGTGAGTTCGGCGGCAAAAACTGGAGTGCTGATCAGAGCAGCAGCGATAGCTGCGCCCAGGATATAGGGAACGATGCGCATCAATACTTCCTCGACATTTGTTTTTTTTATGAAGCCAGCTGAACGGCTCTCTTGTAAAGCGACTGCCCCTGACGGCTCCTAAGGCGCCTCAGGCAATCGTTGAAGAGTGTAGAGCATGAGTCGTGCCATACCGAAAACAAAAGGATAACTTCATGATTTATATGGAAATTAACTTTTTGTGTCGGCAGTATTTTCGGTCGGTAGTCCGGCAAACCGAATAGGGCAGAGGTGCGCGTTCGGAAAACCGAATAGTCCGTAGGAGCGAGCTTGCTCGCGAAAAACGCAAAAACGCCGCGTTTATGCTGAATAAACGCGGCGCTCTCGGGTTTTTCGCGAGCACGCTCGCTCCTACACTGGGGCGGTCAGGCGGCTTCGATCTTGCTGCGGTTCTGCTCGACCTTGGACAAGTAGCGCTGCAGGTTTTCCTGCTCTTGCGGCGTGGTGAACAGGCCAAGCTTGGTACGGCGCCACAGCACGTCCTGCGGTTGTGTTACCCACTCTTCGGCGCACAGGTAGTCGACTTCGCGGGTATAGAGGCCGCCACCCAAGTGGTCACCCAGATCGGCGAGCGATTGCACGCCTTCCAGCAAGCGCCAAGTGCGGCTGCCGTAGGTGGTGGACCAGCGACGGGCGATCTCGCTCGGTACCCAGTCGAACTTGGCGCGGATGGCATCGGCCAGGGCTTCCGGGGAAGTCATGTGTTCGCCACCGGGCAGGCTGGCTGTGGCAGTCCAGCTTGGGCGCATCTGGGTGAAGTACGGCGCCAGTTGGGCCATGGCCGACTCAGCCAGTTTGCGATAGGTGGTCAGCTTGCCACCGAACACCGACAGGATCGGCGCTTCGCCGGTGCCGCCGGACAGCGACAGGGTGTAGTCACGCGTAATGGCCGACGGGTTGTCCGACTCGTCATTGCACAGTGGGCGCACGCCGGAGTAGGTGTGGACGATATCGTCGCGGCTCAGCTGTTTCTTGAAGTGCGCGTTGACCACTTTAAGCATGTAGTCGGTTTCACCTTCGGTGATCGCCACTGCAGCCGGGTCGCCGGTGTATTCGCGGTCGGTGGTGCCGATGATGGTCAAGTGGTTCAGGTACGGAATGGTGAAGACGATGCGTTGGTCTTCGTTTTGCAGAATATGCGCGTGAGCGCCCTCGTACAGTCTCGGCACGATCAGGTGGCTGCCCTGGATCAGACGAATGCCGTACGGTGAATCCAGCTTCAGGTCGTCCCGGATGAATTTGGCCACCCATGGGCCGGCGGCATTCACCAGGGCGCGGGCGCGGATCGAGAACAGGCTGCCGTCGGCACGTTCCATGTTCATTTCCCACATGCCGTTGCTGCGCTTGGCGCTGACGCAACGGGTCTGGGTGTGGATGTGCGCGCCTTTCTCGCGGGCAGCCATGGCGTTGAGTACCACCAGGCGGGCGTCGTCGACCCAGCAGTCGGAGTATTCAAAGCCTTTGGTGATTTCGCTTTTCAGCGGGCTGTCGGCACCGAACTTGAGGCTTTTGGAACCCGCGAGCTTTTCGCGCTTGCCCAAGTGGTCATAAAGGAACAGACCAGCACGAATCATCCAGGCCGGGCGCAGGTGCGGGCGGTGCGGCAGTACGAAGCGCATTTGCTTGACGATGTGCGGTGCCTTGGCCAGCAGTACTTCGCGTTCGGCCAATGCTTCACGCACCAGACGGAATTCGTAATGCTCCAGGTAACGCAGTCCACCGTGGATCAGCTTGCTGCTGGCCGATGAGGTGTGGCTGGCCAAGTCATCCTTTTCGCAAAGGAATACCGACAAACCGCGACCGGCTGCGTCTGCTGCAATCCCGACGCCATTGATCCCACCACCAATTACGGCTACGTCATAGACTTCGGCAAGCGGTGGAGCAGGCAAGGTGGAAGGGTTCATCGGCTGGCCTCGCGATCTTTTCGTCTTGGAATTCGAACATGAATGTTCATTTGCGAAAATGGTAGCTGATAATTGCGGGCACAGCCACCCGACTTCGATTGAAAAAACTCATCGAAGGGCGGAGAAAGGAAGAATTATGAACAAAGGTGAATGTATGGGTGTGAGTGAGGCCGTCATCGCGGGCAAGCCCGGCTCCCACATTTGATCGCATTTCAAACTGTGGGAGTCGGGCTTGCCCGCGATGACGCCTGAACAGGCGCTAAACGACTTCCAGCCGCACCTTGTGCTCATTCAGCACTTGCACCAACGCCGGCACCGGCTGCTGGTCAGTCACCAGGCAGTCCACCAGGCTGATCGGCCCCAGGCGAATCATGGCATTGCGCCCGAATTTGCTGGAGTCCGCCGCCAGGATCACCTGCCGCGCATTGGCGATGATTGCCTGGGAAACCCGCACCTCCTGGTAATCGAAGTCCAGCAGGCTGCCGTCCTCGTCGATCCCGCTGATGCCCACCAGGGCAAAGTCGACCTTGAACTGGTTGATGAAGTCGACACTGGCCTGGCCCACCACACCACCGTCACGGCGCACATTGCCGCCGGTGAGCAACACATCGAAGTCGTCCTTGGCACTGAGCATGGTGGCGACGTTGAGGTTGTTGGTGATGATTTTCAGGTGGCTGTGATTGAGCAGCGCACGGGCGATGGATTCGGTGGTGGTGCCGATGTTGATGAACAGCGAGGCATGATCGGGAATCTGCGCGGCGATGGCTTCACCGATGCGTTGCTTCTCGTCGCGCATCTGGTCGGCACGCATGGCGTACGCGGTGTTCTCGACACTGGAGTCATAGGCTGCGCCGCCGTGGTAGCGGCGCAACAGGTTGGCGTCCGCCAGCTGGTTGATATCGCGGCGGATGGTTTGCGGGGTGACAACGAATAGCTGCGCCATTTCCTCGATACTGACGTACCCGCGTTCGCGGACCAGTTCGAGGATTTGTTGTTGGCGGGGAGGCAGATTCATGGGGCGTCCTTTGGGCTGCCATACAAAAGTGGCCCATGATGACGCAGGAATCCGCTCCCTGCCAGTTACACCTGCCGTAAGCCAGCGCTTGGCTTATTCGGCGCCTTCGTGCGGCTCCCAGTCACGGGTGCGGCTCACAGCTTTTTGCCAGCCGGCGTAGAGTTTCTCTTTGGCCGCCTCGTCCAGCTGTGGCTCGAACTCGCGCTCGATTACCGCCTTGCCGCGCAACTCGTCCAGGCTGCCCCAGAAGCCACACGCCAGGCCCGCCAGGTAGGCCGCGCCGAGGGCGGTGGTCTCGCGCATTTGCGGGCGTTCTACCTGGGTGCCGAGGATGTCGGCCTGGAATTGCATCAGGAAGTTGTTGGCAACCGCGCCGCCGTCCACGCGCAGGGCCTTGAGGCGTTCGCCCGAGTCCTGTTGCATGGCGTCGAGGACGTCGCGGGTCTGGTAGGCAATCGACTCCAGGGCTGCGCGAATAATGTGGTCTACGCGTACGCCACGGGTCAGGCCGAACAGTGCGCCACGGGCATACGGGTCCCAGTAGGGCGCGCCGAGACCGGTGAAAGCGGGTACCAGGTACACGCCGTTGCTGTCCTTGACCTTGCCGGCAAAGTATTCGGTGTCGTGGGCATCGTTGATGATCTTCAGCTCGTCACGTAGCCATTGCACGGTGGAGCCACCGTTGAAGACCGCGCCTTCCAGGGCATAGGCCACCTCACCGCGCGGGCCGCAGGCAATGGTGGTGAGCATGCCGTGCTTGGATTTCACCGCCTTGTCGCCGGTGTTCATCAGCAGGAAGCAGCCGGTGCCGTAGGTGTTCTTGGCCTGGCCCGCTTCCACGCACATCTGGCCAAACAGGGCCGCTTGCTGGTCGCCGGCAATGCCACCGATAGCGATGCCGCTCTTGGTACGGCCATAGATTTCCGACGACGACTTCACTTCAGGGAGCATTTCCCGTGGGATGTCGAGAATCTCCAGCATCTTCGCATCCCACTCCAGGGTGTGGATGTTGAAGAGCATGGTGCGCGACGCGTTGGTGTAGTCGGTGACGTGGGTCTTGCCGCCGGTAAATTTCCAGATCAGCCAGCTGTCGACGGTGCCGAACAGCAGTTCGCCATTGCGCGCACGTTCGCGGCTGCCTTCGACGTTGTCGAGGATCCACTTGAGCTTGGTGCCGGAGAAGTACGGGTCGGTCACAAGGCCCGTGGTGCCGCTGATGTATTGCTCATGGCCGTCGCGCTTGAGCTGCTGGCAGATCTCGGTACTGCGGCGGCACTGCCAGACAATAGCGTTATAGATCGGGCGGCCGGTGATCTTGTCCCAGACCACCGTGGTTTCACGCTGGTTGGTGATACCGATGGCGGCCACCTGGTCATGGTGCAGGCCGGCCTGCGCCAGCGCTTCGACCATCACCGCGCTCTGGGTGGCGAAGATTTCCATCGGGTCATGTTCAACCCAGCCAGCCTGCGGGTAGTGCTGGACGAATTCACGCTGGGCGGTACACACCACGTTGGCGTCACGATCGAAGATGATCGCCCGGGAACTGGTGGTGCCCTGATCAAGGGCAATGATGTAGTTCTTATTCTGAAGGTCGGTCATGTCAATTGCCTTGGACGAAATAAGGAAGTCAGAAATCAGCCTGGGCCGCGAAGGGCAGGGGACCAGGCTGGCGCTTTCAGGAAATACGAGTCTTGCCGTTGACAGCCGTGTCAGGTGTTTCTTCAGCGATAGCCGGTGCGGCGCTCGGCAGGTGGCGAGCAATCAGCCCGCGATAGGCCGCAGCGCCCAGGCATGCGCCGACAATCGGAGCGAAAATCGGCACCAGGAAATAAGGAATATCGCGACCGCCAGTAAAGGCCATTTCACCCCAACCGGCGAAAAAGGTCATCAGCTTGGGACCGAAATCCCGTGCCGGGTTCATCGCAAAGCCAGTCAACGGGCCCATGGCGCTGCCGATTACGGCGATCAGCAAACCGATCAGCAGGGGGGCCAGGGGGCCGCGTGGCAGGCCGTTGTTATCATCGGTCAGAGCCATGATCACGCCCATCAGGATGGCGGTGATGACCATCTCCACCAGGAATGCCTGGGCCGTGCTCAGCAGCGCATGGGGATAGGTGGAGAACACCGACGCCAATTCCAGGCTGGCTTGGGAGCCGCGGACCATGTGGTGAGTTTGTTCGTAATCGAAAAACAGATTGCTGTAGAGCGTGTACACCAGGGCGGCGGAGCAAAAGGCGCCGGCGACCTGGGCAAGAATATAGAAGGGCAGTTTGCGCTTTTCAAAATCGGCAAAGATGCACAGGGCGATACTGACCGCCGGGTTGAGGTGAGCCCCGGAAATACCGGCACTCAGGTAGATCGCCATGCTCACGCCGACCCCCCAGATGATACTGATTTCCCATAAGCCAAAGCTCGCACCCGCGACCTTGAGCGCGGCGACGCATCCTGTACCGAAGAAGATCAGCAGCGCGGTGCCCAGGAATTCGGCCATGCATTGGCTCGAAAGTGAAGGCTGTTGAAGAGCAGTTGTCATGGAAAACCTCAATTGTTGTTCTTGTCTTGCGCACGGCCTCAACGGGCAGTTGCGCGATATTCACCACGAGAAGGATCCCCATCCTGGATCGCGGCTTACTGCGGAGTACCAGAGGATTATTCCTACGGTATTCGGAAACGAAAAAATATAGACAAGAATGACCGCTGTCAAAGGTCGAAAGTGAACCATTGGTCATTTCCGAACTATTGGTGTGGTGAATGATCATGGCCAAGGCGCGTTGCTTTTGCGGTGATAGGTCTGTGCTAGAGCGTTTTAGGTAGGCTTGGCCTAGAATTGGCCATCAGTTTGCCCGCCCGGAGCCGTTATGACCCCTGCATTGGACCTGTTGAAAAAAGTTCGCGCCGAACATCATGTGCATAGTTATGAACATGATCCCAAGGCAGCCTCGTATGGGCTGGAGGCCGCGGAAAAATTGAGCCTGGACCCGGCCCAGGTGTTCAAGACGCTGCTGGCGAGCAGTGAGAAGGGTGAATTGTTGGTGGCGGTTGTGCCGGTCGTCGGAAGTCTGGACTTGAAAGCCCTGGCTCATGCTGCGGGTGTGAAGAAAGTCGAAATGGCTGACCCGGCAGCGGCGCAGCGTTCCACGGGTTATCTGTTGGGCGGCATCAGCCCGCTGGGTCAGAAGAAGCGGCTGCGCACGTTTATCGATGAAACGGCGCAACCCTTTGCAACGATTTTTGTCAGCGCGGGCAGAAGAGGATTGGAAGTTGAATTGCCAGCGGCGGTGTTGGCTGAACACACCCAGGCCAAATTCGCACCGATCGGGCGGGCCTGATATTCATTCTTTGAAGTCTATGAGGATCAAATGTGGGAGCTGGCTTGCCTGCGATAGCATCAACGCGGTGTAACAGATAACCCGAGTTGTCTGCATCGCAGGCAAGCCAGCTCCTACATCCGGACCCGGTTTTATCAGTGAGCGACGCTGTGGCGGCGCACGCCTGACTCAACAGCAGGAATTTGCGCCGCTGTGCTGCCGGATGCCTGGAACACCACCAAATGCTCAGCCGCCACACGAATCCCCACCTCCGCGCCCACTTGGTGATCGGCATGGCTGGGGAAAATCGACTCCAGCTGAGCGCCGGTCGGCAGCTGTAACCGGTACAGCGTTGAGGCGCCGAGGAAGGTCTTGCCAACGATCCGGGCTTTCAACGCGCTGTCCGGCGCATACACGATATCGTCCGGGCGCAGCAGCACGTCCACCGCAGCGCCGGTCGGCAAGGTGTAGGCACGGTTGCCGCGCAGGTCGCCCAGTTCAGTGCTGACCGATTCGGGCGAGTTCAGCCGACCACGGATGAAATACCCTTGGCCGATGAAACTGGCGACGTAAGGCGTCTGCGGTTCGTGATAGAGGTTGTAGGGCGTGTCCCACTGCTCAAGGCGGCCTTCCTTGAAGACCCCGACGTGATCGCTGACGGCGAAGGCCTCTTCCTGATCATGGGTTACCAGGATCGCGCTGGTGCCGCGAGCCTTGAGGATGTCGCGTACTTCATGGCTGAGCTTGCGGCGCAGTTCGCCATCGAGGTTGGAAAAGGGTTCATCCAGCAACAGCAGTTGCGGCTCCGGCGCCAGGGCCCGGGCGAGAGCGACGCGTTGTTGCTGACCACCGGAAAGCTCATGGGGGAAGCGCTTGCCCAGGTTCTTCAAGTTGACCAGTTCCAGCAACTCGGCAACTACGCGCTCTTTTTGCGGGTGCTTGCGAATGCCAAAGGCGATGTTGTCAGCCACGCTCAGGTGCGGGAACAACGCGTAGTCCTGGAACACCATGCCGATACGACGTTTTTCCGGGGCGAGGGTGAAACCGGCACGGGAGATGACTTCGCCCGCCAGGCTGATTTCGCCTTCATGCACCGGCTCAAAGCCAGCAATCGCGCGCAGGGTAGTGGTCTTGCCACACCCTGAAGAGCCGAGCAGGCAACCGATATCGCCGGCGTTGAGGTGCAGGTTGAGGTTCTGCACGACGCGCTGGTCTTGATAGCCGCATGCCAGATTGCGCAGGTTCAGCAGTAATGACTGGCTCATGCGTGGTGGTACGACGGTGGTACGAGGAATTCGAGCAAGGCTTTTTGCGCATGCAGGCGGTTCTCGGCCTGATCCCACGCGACTGAGCGCGAATCGTCGAGCAGGTCCTGGCTGATTTCTTCGCCCCGGTGGGCGGGCAGGCAGTGCATGAACAGCACGTCTGGCGCGGCCAGGTCGAGCAACGCACGGGTCACCTGGAACGGCGCGAACTGGGCCAGGCGCTTGGCGGTTTCGTCTTCCTGGCCCATGGAGGTCCAGACGTCGGTGCTGACCAGGTGCGCGCCGACCACTGCGTCTTTCGGATCGCGCAGCAGTTGCACACGGCCATCGGCCTTGGCCATGAACTCGGCGCTGGGCTCGTAGCCTTCAGGGCAGGCGATGCGCAGGTGGAAGTCGAACTGGATCGCCGCTTCTATATAGCTGTTGCACATGTTGTTGCCATCGCCGATCCAGGCCACGGTCTTGCCTTGGATCGAGCCACGGTGCTCGAGGAAGGTTTGCATGTCGGCCAGCAACTGGCAGGGGTGCAGGTCATCGGACAGGCCGTTGATCACGGGCACACGGGAGTTGGCGGCAAATTCGGTCAAGGTGCTGTGGGCGAAGGTACGGATCATCACGGCATCGAGCATGCGCGACATCACGATGGCGCAATCGCTGATCGGCTCACCACGGCCCAATTGGGTGTCGCGCGGTGACAGGAAGATGGCCTGGCCACCCAGCTGGATCATGCCGGCTTCGAACGACAGGCGTGTGCGGGTCGAGGACTTTTCGAAAATCATCCCGAGTACCCGGTTTTTCAACGGCTCAAACAGTACACCGCGGTTACGCAGGTCTTTAAGCTCAATGCCTCGACGGATCACGCTGACCAGCTCTTCGGGCGTGCAATCCATCAGGGAGAGAAAGTGCCTTGCGCTCATCATTAACTACCTTTTGCAACAGACCGCAGATACTCAAAGCCTTGTTTATTGCGACAACGGGCGAGACCTGCGGCGAAAGCCGCACGGGGCGACGAAATAGGGGAAGACGCGATATTGACATTAAATGTCGCGTTTTACCAATAGGGCTACGGCTTTAGGGGTGTTCAAGCAGGGCGCCGGCGCGCGTTTGAAGACGAATTCCTGACAGCAGCGAGCCATTTGTACACTGGCGTCCAGGCCTTTTGCAATGCGCGGGGGCGGGCTTGGGCCACTTCGCGTCGGTTTCAGCGCCTGCTGACAAGGTTTCTGAAACATTTGCTCATGCTTAGCCATGCCCAGGCCTATGCCCGTTGATTCACAACGCGAAGGTTGCTGGCGCGCCAAGTGGTCGCGGCCCATAGTTGAGTCAAAGCCCCTATAAAAGAGACTGGCCATGACCAAGACTCTCCACCACCGTGCCTGCCACCTGTGCGAAGCCATCTGCGGCCTCACCCTGGAAACCACCCAAGCCGAAGACGGTAGCCTGGCGATCACCTCGATCAAGGGCGACCCTCTGGACAGTTTCAGTCGCGGCCACATCTGCCCCAAGGCGGTGGCCCTGCAGGACATCCAGAATGACCCGGACCGCCTGCACCAACCCATGCGGCGGGTGGGAAGCGAATGGCAGCCGATTGGCTGGGATGAAGCCTTTGCCCTGGCGGCCGAGCGGCTTGCGGGTATCCAGACGCGGCATGGGCAGAACGCGGTGGCGGTGTATCAGGGCAACCCAAGCGTGCATAACTATGGGTTGATGACCCACAGCAACTACTTTCTAGGGCTGTTGAAGACGCGCAATCGTTTTTCCGCGACCTCGGTAGACCAACTGCCTCATCACCTCACCAGTCACCTGATGTACGGCCACGGCCTGTTGTTGCCCATACCCGATATCGACCAGACCGACTTCATGTTGATTCTCGGCGGCAACCCGCTGGCTTCCAATGGCAGCATCATGACCGTGCCCGATGTGGAGAAACGCCTCAAGGCCATCCAGGCGCGGGGCGGAAAAGTGGTGGTGGTCGACCCTCGGCGCAGCGAGACGGCAGCCATCGCGGACCAGCACGTGTTCGTACGCCCCGGCGGCGATGCGGCATTGTTGTTTGGGGTGCTCAACACTTTGTTCTCCGAAGCGCTGACACGCGAAAGCCATTTGCCGGCGCAAGGCCTGGATGATGTACGCAAGGCGATTGCCGGCTTCGATGCCGAGGCCATGAGCCGCCAGTGTGCGGTGCCTGCCGAGCAGATTCGCCAGTTGGCCAGGGACTTCGCCGGCGCTGACAAGGCCGTCTGTTATGGCCGCATGGGGGTCTCGACCCAGGCGTTTGGCACGCTGTGCCATTGGCTGGTGCAACTGATCAACCTGGTGACCGGCAACCTGGACCGTGTCGGCGGCGCGCTCTGCACCAGCCCCGCGGTGGACCTGGTGGCCTCCACCAGCGGCGGCCATTTCAACCGCTGGCAGAGCCGCGTGTCCGGGCGGCCGGAGTACGGCGGAGAACTGCCGGTGTCAGCCCTGGCCGAAGAAATGCTGACCGAGGGTGAAGGGCAGATCCGCGCCCTGGTGACGGTGGCCGGCAACCCGGTACTGTCCACGCCTAACGGCCGCCAATTGGAACAAGCCCTGGACGGGTTGGAGTTCATGGTCAGCATCGACCTGTATATCAACGAGACCACGCGTTATGCCGACCTGATCTTGCCCTCCACCTCGGCGCTGGAAAACGATCACTACGACACTACCTTCAATTTGTTCGCGGTACGCAATGTCACACGCTTCAATCGCGCCATCCTGCCCAAGCCTGAGGGTGCATTGCATGACTGGGAGATCTTTGTCGGCTTGGCCAAGGCGTTCGCGGCGCACACTGGCGCGGTGCTCAAGCCCACCCTGCCACCGGCACAGATGATCGACTTTGGCCTGCGTGCGGGTGCCTATGGTGACGCATCCAGTCATAAACTGTCGGTGGCCATGCTGGCGGATCATCCCCATGGCGTCGACCTGGGGCCGCTCAAGCCCAACCTCGTGGCACGTTTGAAAACCGCGGATGGCAAGGTGCAAGCGGCACCGGCCGTGATCCTGGCAGACCTGGCGCGTTTCGCCGCGCAGCCGGTGCCGGTGGCCGACGAACTGCTATTGATTGGCAGGCGGCATGTGCGCAGCAATAATTCCTGGATGCATAACTATCACCGGCTGGTGAAGGGTAAGCCACGCCATCAACTGCTGATGCACCCCGATGATCTGGCTAGCCGTCAGTTGAGCGATGGTCAGCGGGTGCGGGTGAGTTCGCGTATCGGTATGGTCGAGGTGGAAGTAGCGGCCAGCACGGACATGATGCCGGGTGTGGTCAGCCTGCCTCACGGCTGGGGCCACGGTCGTCCGGGCGTGCAGATGAGCATCGCGAGCAGCCAGCCGGGGGCGAGTGCCAATGACTTGACCGACGAGCGGCAATTGGACGAGTTGTCGGGTAATGCGGCGCTCAACGGCGTACCGGTGAAGGTGGCGGCGGCCTGAGCATCCTGCTGGATTTTTGCGTTACAATGCGCCACCGTGCCGACCCGTGAGTCGCAAAGTTCCTGCAGAGGTGTTCCATGGATATCATCGAAACGATCAAAGAGCAGATTGCCAACAACACCATTCTGCTTTACATGAAGGGCGCACCTAACGCGCCTCAGTGCGGTTTCTCCGCAAAAGCGTCCCAGGCTGTGATGGCATGTGGCGAGAAGTTCGCTTACGTGGATATCCTGCAAAACCCTGAAATCCGCGCCAACCTGCCAAAGTACGCCAACTGGCCGACTTTCCCGCAGTTGTGGGTAGCCGGTGAGCTGGTTGGCGGTAGCGACATCATCACTGAAATGGCAGCTGATGGCTCGCTGCAAGCGCTGATCAAAGACGCAGCGCAAAAAGCAGCAGTCAAGACTGACGCCTAATTGGCGAGCAATAAAAAGCCCCGCTTCTCTGGTGAGAGCGGGGCTTTTTTGTGCCTGAACGCTACGGGTTATTCACCCATCTGCGATTGCAGGTAATTCTCCAGGCTGACCTTGTCGATCAGGCCCAACTGGGTTTCAAGCCAGTCGATATGCTCTTCCTGATCTTCCAGGATATCTTCCAACAGTTCACGGCTGCCGAAATCGCCCTTGGTTTCGCAGTGAGCGATACCAGCCTTCAGGTCGCTGTGGCTCTTGCGCTCAAAGCCCAGGTCGCTGCTGATCATTTCCTGGGTGTGCTCGCCGATGTTCAGCTTGCCCAGGTCCTGCACGTTCGGCAGGCCTTCCAGGAACAGGATGCGCTTGATCAGCGCGTCGGCGTCCTTCATGGCCTTGATCGATTCTTTGTATTCACGCTTGCCGAGCTTTTCCAGGCCCCAGTCATCGTACATGCGCGCATGCAGGAAGTACTGATTGATCGCGACCAGTTCATTGGCAAGGATTTTGTTGAGTTGCTGGATGACTGAGATGTCGCCTTTCATGACTGGGGTCCTGCCCTGTAATAGCTGTGTATAGGGCGGAGTCTGAGCGGTGAAAATCCTAGTGTCAAACCTAAGTTATTGAATAATAAATGAAAATTAATCGGAATAAGAATGTTTGTGTTCCGCGTCTTGGCGCTAACTAATTGAATTACAGGCATAAAAAAACCGGACACAAGGTCCGGCTCTTTAAAACATGCCTATCAGGCGTGTGTAAATTCTGTCGAGTAGGGGAGTGCGGCCTGGGCTGTTTGCAGCTGCGTCAGGGTTTCCCGTACCACTTGCTTGGCCAGGCAAGCACATTTGCCGCACTGGCTGGCAACGCCGGTGGTTTCACGCACTTCTTTGTAGCTGCAGCAACCTTCATAGATTGCTTCGCGGATTTGTCCGTCGGTGACGCCAGTGCAGAGGCAGACATACATAAGTGAGAACCGTCGCGGGTTTATGGCTTAAGTGCGATGGATCTTAATGTTAACGAGAATGATTGTCAAAATAGTTTCAGCAGCAATCCGGGGGGAATTGCCCGTGCGCTGACGAACGGTTTTTTCGGTGTATGATGGTCGGTCTTCACGAAGCGTGATTGCGTCATATTTCTGTCTGTTTCCACAGGCAGACTCGACCGGTCCTTTTACTTCAATCGTCACCCCTATATCAGGAGATATCCAATGAGCGTACTCGTCGGTAAACAAGCCCCGGATTTCGACGTACCAGCCGTCCTCGGCAATGGCGAAATCGTAGACAGCTTCAAGCTGTCTGAAGCCATCAAAGGCAAATACGGCCTGGTGTTCTTCTACCCGCTGGACTTCACCTTCGTCTGCCCTTCAGAGCTGATCGCCCTGGACCACCGCATGGACGATTTCAAAGCGCGCAATGTTGAAGTGGTCGCGGTTTCCATCGACTCCCATTTCACCCACAACGCCTGGCGCAACACCGCCATCAACGACGGCGGCATCGGCAAAGTCAAATACACCATGGCTGCCGACATGAAGCACGACATCGCCAAGGCCTACGACGTTGAGTCCGAAGGCGGCGTGGCGTTCCGTGGCGCGTTCCTGATCGACGACAAGGGCGTTGTGCGCTCGCAGATCATCAACGACCTGCCGCTGGGCCGTAACATGGAAGAGCTGATCCGCCTGGTCGACGCGCTGCAATTCCACGAAGAGCACGGCGAAGTCTGCCCTGCCAACTGGAAAAAAGGCGACAAAGGCATGAACGCTTCGCCAGAAGGCGTTGCGGCTTACCTGACCGAGAACGCTGGCAAGCTGTAAGCCAACGTCACGGTACAAAAAAACCGGCCTGAAAAGGCCGGTTTTTTTATGCGCGGGATTTGCCTTCAGTCGTTGAAGTCTTCCCAGCCGCCCATCTGTTTCCAGCGGTTGACGATGCCGCAGAACAGCTCGGCGGTCTTCTCGGTGTCGTAGCGGGCCGAGTGGGCTTCACGCCCGTCAAAGTCGATACCGGCCGCCTGGCAGGCTTTGGCCAGAACGGTCTGACCGTAGGCCAGGCCGGCAAGCGTTGCGGTGTCGAAACTGGAGAACGGATGAAACGGGTTGCGCTTCATGTCCAGCCGCGCCACGGCGGCGTTCAGGAAGCCCAGGTCGAAACTGCTGTTGTGGCCGACCAGGATCGCACGTTTGCAGCCATTGGCCTTCAACGCCTTGCGCACGCCACGGAAGATATCGGTCAGCGCCGCTTCTTCACTTACCGCCATACGCAGTGGGTGGTCGAGTTTGATCCCGGTGAATTCCAGGGCAGCGGCTTCGATATTGGCGCCTTCAAACGGCTCGACGCGAAAGAAATGGGTGTGCTCCGGGTACACAAAGCCCTGTTCGTCCATGCCGATGGTGGTTGCGGCAATTTCCAGCAAGGCATCGGTGGCGCAGTTGAAACCACCGGTTTCTACGTCGATGACGACCGGCAGATAGCCGCGAAAACGCTCGGCCATCGGATGGCGCGAGCCGCCACCGCCGTGCTCTTGTTCGTCGTCGTAATGGTCTTCACTCACTTGCTTTCCTCCAGCAGGCGCCAGCGCAGTGTTTCACCGGCGCGCAGCGGGATAACGGTCAGCTCGCCAAACGGCAGGCTGGCAGGGGCGGTCCAGTCTTCACGGACCAGGGTAATGCGGTCGGTATTCGCCGGCAGGCCGTAGAAACGCGGGCCGTTGAGGCTGGCGAAACCTTCGAGTTTGTCCAGCGCGTTACGCTGTTCGAACGCTTCGGCGTACAACTCGATGGCGGCAAACGCGGTGTAGCAGCCGGCGCAGCCGCATGCGGCTTCCTTGGCGTGCTGGGCGTGTGGCGCAGAGTCGGTGCCGAGAAAGAACTTCGGGCTGCCGCTGGTGGCGGCATCCAGCAGCGCCACCTGGTGGGTATTGCGCTTGAGAATAGGCAGGCAATAGAAATGCGGCCGAATCCCGCCCACCAGCATGTGGTTGCGGTTGTAGAGCAGGTGATGAGCGGTGATGGTCGCGCCAACGTTGGCCGACGCTTCGCTGACGAACTGCACCGCATCGGCGGTGGTGATGTGTTCAAACACCACTTTGAGCGTAGGGAACAACTCGACCACACGACGCATGTGTTCATCGATGAAGATTTTTTCGCGATCGAACACATCCACGTCGCCACGAGTGACTTCCCCGTGGATCAGCAATGGCATGCCGACCTCCGCCATGGCTTCAATCGCCGGCAGGATCTTGTCGATACTGGTTACACCGGAATCGGAGTTGGTGGTCGCACCTGCCGGGTACAGCTTGGCGGCGTGCACATAACCGCTGGCCTTGGCTTCACGAATTTCTTCAGGCTGGGTGCGGTCGGTCAGGTAGAGCACCATCAACGGTTCGAAGCGGCTGCCGGCCGGTCGTGCAGCGAGGATGCGCTGGCGATAGGCGTCGGCTTCTGCGGCATTGCGCACCGGAGGTACCAGGTTAGGCATGATGATGGCACGGCCAAACGTGCGGGCCACATCGGCCACGGTTTGGGGTAACGCAGCACCATCGCGAAGATGAATATGCCAGTCGTCGGGACGCAGCAGGGTCAGGCGGTCGGACATTGGGGATTCCAGGCGGGTCAATCTGGTGGGAATGCTACCGGAAAAGACTCTTGCAGGCACTCGCTATCAAGTTTTGCCGGATGCTACCGATATCTCCGGGTATGCCTTAACGATGTATGACGCTTTGAAGTGTTGTAGAAACCAGTGGAGCCTCCCGTGCGCCAGTATTGTCTAGCCCTGCTCAGTGTGTTCGCCAGCCTGCCTGCGGCGGCCCTCACGTTCCAGACACGTCTGGAGAATATTGAGTGGAAGGTAGAGGGCGATCAGTTCGAGTGCCGCCTGACCCAGCCGATCACCGATTTCGGTTCCGGTGAGTTCGTGCGCCGGGCCGGTGAGCAGGCAACGTTTCGTCTGAAAACCTATGGCGGCACTCTTGGCGCCGGCTCGGCAACCTTATTGGCCGCGGCCGCGCCGTGGCAGCCGGGCCGAGGTGATATCAACCTTGGGGCCGTGCGTGTCGGCAGCGGCGACGTCCTGTTCAATAGCTCCCAGGCCCAGGCCGGCCGCCTGTTCACGGGTTTGCTTGAAGGGCGCAGCCCGACCGTGCGGCATTACGGGCGTCAAGGCGGCTACTCGGAAATTCGCCTGCTGCCTGTGAAGTTCAACAAGGCGTACAACGATTATCAGGTGTGCACCACCAAGCTGCTGCCCATGAATTACGACCAGGTCAAACAGACTGAAGTGGGCTTCCCCGGTGGTGGTATTGAGCTGGACGCGGCGGCCAAGAAGAAGTTGTCGGTGATCCTGGTATTCATGAAAGCCGATCCCACGGTCAATCATGTCGAGTTGAACGGTCATTCCGATAACAGTGGCAATCGCCTGACCAACCGTGACGTCTCACGGCGCCGCGCCCTGGCGGTGATGGACTACTTCAAGGCCAACGGCATTCAGGAATCGCAAATCACGATGCGCTTCCATGGCGAAAGCTACCCCTTGGCGCCCAACACTAATGCCACCAACCGTGCGCGTAACCGCCGTGTAAATATTCAGCTTGAGCGGGTGGCTGCCCCAGAGAAACCGGCGCCTCAGGCCACTGCGCCGAGCAACTCGGCGGCTACCTCATAAGAGGCGACCATCGGTCGCCCACTCGACATAATCTGTCGCTTTATCTTCATTTGCTGTCGCGCCCCTGTAATTTCACGGTTTTGATCGGTAGAATCGTCGCCTTTCCGTACAACCCCGTGGAGTGATGGCATGGCCGACGTAAACAAGGTCGTTCTCGCGTATTCCGGCGGCCTGGACACTTCGGTGATCCTCAAGTGGCTGCAGGATACTTATAACTGTGAAGTGGTGACCTTCACCGCTGACCTGGGTCAGGGTGAAGAGGTCGAACCTGCACGTGCCAAGGCGCAAGCCATGGGCGTGAAAGAGATCTACATTGACGACCTGCGCGAAGAGTTCGTCCGCGATTTCGTTTTCCCGATGTTTCGCGCCAACACTGTCTACGAAGGTGAGTACCTGCTGGGTACCTCCATCGCACGTCCGCTGATCGCCAAGCGCCTGATCGAGATCGCCAACGAAACGGGCGCCGACGCCATTTCTCACGGCGCCACCGGCAAGGGCAACGACCAGGTACGTTTCGAACTGGGTGCCTACGCACTCAAGCCAGGCGTTAAAGTCATTGCGCCGTGGCGTGAATGGGACCTGCTGTCCCGTGAAAAGCTGATGGATTACGCTGAAAAGCACGCTATTCCGATCGAGCGCCATGGCAAGAAGAAGTCGCCGTACTCAATGGACGCCAACCTGCTGCACATTTCCTATGAAGGCGGCGTGCTGGAAGACACCTGGACCGAGCACGAAGAAGATATGTGGAAATGGACGGTCTCCCCGGAGAACGCTCCAGACAAGGCGCAGTACCTGGAACTGACTTACCGCAACGGCGACATCGTTGCGCTGGACGGCGTTGAAATGACCCCGGCCACCGTACTGGCGACCCTGAACCGTATCGGCGGTCAGCATGGTATCGGCCGTCTCGACATCGTCGAGAACCGTTATGTGGGCATGAAGTCTCGCGGTTGCTACGAAACCCCGGGCGGCACCATCATGCTGCGTGCCCACCGCGCCATCGAGTCCATCACCCTGGACCGTGAAGTCGCCCACCTTAAAGACGAGCTGATGCCCAAGTATGCCAGCCTGATCTACACCGGTTACTGGTGGAGCCCTGAGCGTCTGATGCTGCAACAGATGATCGACGCTTCCCAGGCCCACGTGAACGGTGTCGTGCGCCTGAAGCTGTACAAGGGCAACGTGATCGTCACCGGCCGCAAGTCCGATGAGTCGCTGTTCGACTCCAACATCGCCACCTTCGAAGAAGACGGCGGCGCCTACAATCAGGCGGACGCGGCAGGCTTCATCAAGTTGAACGCACTGCGCATGCGCATTGCTGCCAACAAGGGCCGCTCGTTGTTCTGAACCGTGCGCCCGTCGTGAAAAATGGCCCCTTTTGCAAGGGGTCATTTTTTTTGCCTGGATTTTAGATGCGGCGCTGTTTATTAGCGTTTAGCGTGTGTTTAAGGATTTTTCCGTAACTTGCGCAATTATTATCCAGTTTATCTTTATGTTTTTAAGGTTGAATGATTTTTTACATCTGAGGAGGAACTATGTCTGACAGAAAATTCACTCATGTAGCTGCAATGGATATGTGAGTTGTTGAATTTTCTGTAGGAATTATGGAAGTGTCGAAATATGTTAAATGGAACTAATGCGGATAGTTTTTTCGGGGCGGTTTGCTGGCGCCATTGCGACAAACAAGGGGTATTTCCTGAAAGACTTGTGCGGCACGTTTACTTTCACGGGCTGATGGTCATGATCTTTCACTCAAAATATGTACGCGTCGAGAAAGGTCTGAAAGCAACCATAAAGCTCTATGCATCTAAGTTGGCGAATTTTTGTAGGCTAATTCCTATCTTCTTGTGGGTTGGGTCTCTGCCTGCTCTTGCTCGGGGGGGAATGCTATGCCAACTAGTAATCGACTAGGCTATTGTGTTTGCTCTAAATAATTCGAACAGCGAAATTGGACTTTCTCATGAATAAAGTGCTGATCGTGGATGATCATCCCGTCATTCGTCTTGCTGTGCGCATGCTAATGGAGCGTCATGGTTATGAGGTCGTTGCCGAGACTGATAACGGTGTCGATGCGTTGCAACTTGCACGGGAACATATGCCGGATATTGTGATACTGGATATCGGAATCCCCAAGCTCGACGGTCTGGAAGTTATTTGTCGGCTGGCTTCGACCAAGCAAGCCGTCTCGTTCAAGGTGCTGGTGCTGACGTCCCAGGCGCCTGGCCATTTTTCCATGCGCTGCATGCAGGCGGGTGCCGCCGGCTATGTGTGCAAGCAGCAGGATCTGACAGAGTTGCTCAGTGCCATCAAGGCGGTGCTTTCCGGCTATAGCTATTTCCCGAACCAGGCGCTCAACTCAGTGCGGTCAACCATGGGCAATGCCAGTGAAGCCGACATGGTCGAACGCTTATCGGGACGGGAGATGATGGTGCTGCAGCAACTGGCCCGTGGCAAAACCAACAAGGAAATTGCCGATGGCATGTTCCTCAGCAACAAAACCGTCAGTACCTACAAGACGCGCTTGCTGCTCAAGCTCAATGCCAGGTCCCTCGTGGACCTGATCGAACTGGCCCAGCGCAACGGCTTGGTCTAGGAGGATATTGCCCCCCTTGAATACCCGTGTAACCGGCAGAAAAAAGCCTCCGTCAGGGAGGCTTCCGGCCGTCAACGGCTCGATCAGAGATCGAAGTCGTAATCGGCCAGCTGTTTTTGCAAGCGTCGCTCTTCCAGAAGATTGTCGATAGTGCGGCGTTTGCTTAAATTGGTCTTGGCCACCTCTGCCACAGGTGCCTCTACCACATCGTCATCCGACTCAACGAGGTCGTCTTCCACTTCCAGTTGTTCGTTGCCAGCGCTCATAAGGTCAACTCCAGGCTAAGACTGCCGTTGGGGCTCCTTATAGCGATAATCCGCGAACGGGTAAAAAAGATTTTTTCAATCGTCTGATCACAAAAACCAATGATCGCTCAATCGTCGGAGGTCTTGTCCTTGTATTCGCACAAGTCTTCGATACGGCAGCTGCCGCAGCGCGGCTTGCGGGCCTGGCAAACGTAGCGTCCGTGCAGGATCAGCCAATGGTGGGAGTCGAGCAGATAGGGCTTGGGCACGAACTTCATCAATTGCTTTTCCACCTCAACCACATTCTTGCCCCGTGCAATGCCGGTTCGGTTGCTGACGCGGAAAATGTGCGTGTCCACCGCCATGGTCAACTGCCGAAACGCCGTATTGAGCACCACGTTTGCCGTTTTGCGGCCCACGCCAGGCAAGGCTTCGAGGGCTTCGCGGGTTTGTGGTACCTCGCCTCCATGCAGCTCCAACAGCAGGCGGCACGTTTCGATCACATTCTTGGCCTTGCTGTTATACAGGCCGATGGTCTTGATGTATTCGGACAGGCCTTCCACACCCAGAGCGTAAATCGCGGCGGGTGTATTGGCCACGGGGTACAGCTTCGCCGTGGCCTTGTTAACGCCAACGTCCGTGGATTGAGCCGAAAGGATCACCGCAATCAGTAATTCGAACGGTGAGGAGTAGGCCAGTTCGGTTTTCGGTTCCGGATTGTCTTCGTGAAACCTGCGGAAGATTTCCAGGCGTTTTGCGGCATTCATAGGGACAGACGTTTCCTTGCAGGCGGTCGGCGTGATGTTAGTAATACACAGCGCAGTGGGTCAGCCGTTGGCCTCGGCATCTTGCAGCGTTTGCTCGGCGTCATTCAATGCAGCTTTCAAGGTTGCCAATTGATGCTCGTCAGCATGGTGATCCTGAGCCTTTTTCAACGCTGCACGGCGCATGGCCAGCTGGATTTTTGCGCGCTTGAACTCGGCGCTTTTTGTGGCCGTCTTCGGTGGCTGCGGTGAGGTGTTGGCCCCCAGTGCGGCAAGCGCCTGCTCGGATGCCTCGAGCTGTCGCTGCAGCATAATCAATTGCGACTGTTGCTCAAAGGTCGGCGGATGCCCAAACGCTTTCAAGGATTTGTGCAACTGAGCGCGACTCATGGCGACGCTGCTTTTGGCCTGCTTGATCGCAGCGTCCTGAGCGGCCTGAGTGTTATCGACCGGTGCAACCTCCATCGGCGCTGCGCGCTTGGCTCGTGCCAGGCGTTCGGCGAGCTTGCAGGCTTCTTCACGTTGCAGGCGGGCGTTACGTTGTTCGAAGCGTCGCCGCGCCCGGTTGCGTTTGAGGTCGCGTGCACGCCGTTCATCATCGTTGCTGGCCAAGTCACCGACGATAGGCACAACGTCAGCAAGCGGGCGCATCTCGATACAGTCGACAGGGCAGGGCGCAACACACAGGTCGCAACCTGTGCACTCGTCGACAATCACGGTGTGCATCAACTTGGCGGCACCCACAATGGCGTCCACCGGGCAGGCCTGGATGCATTTGGTACAGCCGATGCATTCGCCCTCGCGGATATAGGCGACTTGCGCAGGCGCATCTCCACGGCTGGTGTCCAGCTCCAGTACCGGCAGGCGCAGCAGTTGCGCGAGCCCCTCAATGGTTTCCTGCCCACCGGGCGGGCACTTGTTGATGGCTTCGCCTTTAGCGATGCTTTCTGCGTAAGGCTTGCAACCCGGGTGCCCGCACTTGCCGCATTGAGTCTGCGGCAGCAGCGCGTCGATACGTTGAATGAGGTTCATGCTGTGATCATAGCGTTGACGCCCGGCCCAGGGAGGAGGGCAAGCTGAGAAGCCCCGCCGTTAGCAACAGCGGGGCATTTTGCAGAGGTTACTTGATGCGTTGACCCGGCTTGGCACCGCTGTCCGGGCTCAGCAGGTAGATTTCTTCGCCGCCAGGGCCCGCAGCCATCACCATGCCTTCGGAAATGCCGAACTTCATTTTCCGTGGCTTGAGGTTGGCGATCATCATGGTCAGGCGGCCATCGAGCTTGGACGGGTCCGGGTAAGCGCTCTTGATGCCGGAGAACACGTTGCGCTGTTCGTCACCGATATCCAGCGTCAGGCGCAGCAGCTTGTCGGCACCTTCCACTGCTTCGGCCTTGATGATCAGCGCCACACGCAGGTCTACGGCGGCAAAGGCGTCGAAATCGATTTCCGGGGAAATCGGGTCCTTGGCCAGCTCGCCATTGCCCGCCGGCGTGGATTGGCCGGTATCAGTCTGGCTGGCGACCAGGTCTTCTTTCGAAGCGTCGGTCATGGCCTGGACTTTCACCGGGTCAATTCGGGTCATCAAGGGCTTGAACGCGTTCAACTGATGATTGCCGAGCAAGGTGGTGTGATCGTTCCAGCTCAACGGCGGTACGTTGAGGAACGCCTCGGCATCGGCGGCCAGCAATGGCAGCACCGGCTTGAGGAAGATCACCAACTGACGGAACAGGTTGACTCCGGTGGCGCAGATCGCCTGGACTTCAGCTTCCTTGCCTTCCTGCTTGTTCAGTGACCACGGCGCCTTGTCGGCGATCCAGGCGTTGGCGCGGTCGGCCAGGCCCATGATCTCGCGCATGGCGCGGGCAAAGTCGCGGGCTTCATAAGCGTCGGCGATGCTCGGCGCGGCGGCCAGGAAGGCGTCGGTCAGTTCCGGTGCGGCGTTCTCGGCTACCAGTACACCGGCGTTGCCCTTGTGGATAAACCCGGCGCAACGGCTGGCGATGTTGACGACTTTACCCACCAGGTCCGAGTTGACCTTCTGTACGAAGTCTTCCAGGTTCAGGTCCAGGTCGTCGACGCCACGGCCCAGCTTGGACGCGTAGTAATAGCGCAGGTATTCTGGCGACAGGTGGTCCAGGTAGGTGCGCGCCTTGATAAAGGTGCCACGGGACTTGGACATTTTCTGGCCGTTGACCGTCAGGTAGCCGTGCACGGCAATACCGGTCGGCTTGCGATAGCCCGAGCCTTCAAGCATCGCTGGCCAGAACAGCGCGTGGAAGTTGACGATGTCCTTGCCGATGAAGTGGTACAGCTCGGCGGTGGAGTCCTTGCCCCAGAACGCGTCGAAGTCCAGCTCCGGGGTGCGGTCGCACAGGTTCTTGAAGCTGGCCATGTAGCCGATCGGCGCGTCCAGCCAAACATAGAAATACTTGCCCGGCTCGCCCGGAATCTCGAAGCCGAAGTACGGCGCGTCGCGGGAGATGTCCCACTGCTGCAGGCCACTGTCGAGCCATTCGGAGAGTTTGTTGGCCACGGCGTCCTGCAAGGTGCCGCTGCGCGTCCAGGTTTGCAGCATTTGCTGGAAATCCGGGAGCTTGAAGAAGAAGTGCTGCGAGTCCTTGAGCACCGGAGTGGCGCCGGAGATCGCTGACTTGGGATCCTTCAAGTCGGTCGGTGCGTAGGTCGCGCCGCATTTTTCGCAGTTGTCGCCGTACTGGTCTTCGGTGCCGCATTTCGGGCAGGTGCCCTTGATGAAACGGTCGGCCAGGAACATCTTCTTTTCCGGGTCGAAATACTGGGTCACCGAACGTTGGTCGATGTGCCCGGCTTCTTTCAGCCGCAGGTAGATCTGGCTCGACAGCTCGCGGTTTTCGTCCGAGTGGGTCGAATGGAAGTTATCGAAGTCCACCAGAAACTCGGCAAAGTCGGCGCTGTGTTCAGCCTGCACATTGGCGATCAGTTGTTCCGGGGTGATGCCTTCCTTTTCGGCGCGCAACATGATGGCCGAACCGTGGGCGTCGTCCGCGCAGACATAAATGCATTGATTGCCGCGATGCTTCTGGAAGCGCACCCACATATCGGTCTGGATGTACTCAAGCATATGGCCAAGATGGATCGAACCATTGGCATAGGGCAGGGCGCTGGTAACGAGGATCTTGCGTGGCTCGGACATGGGGCTCGGCTACTTGATGAAACGGAGGTCGGCCACTATAAAGCGCCGGGAAATTTATTTCACCCCGTGACGCTGTTTCAGTATCTTGCGCACCTTCGAAAGCATGCCGCTCGGCGGCTGGAACGGTTAGGATAGCCGCCTGTTTCAGTCAGTCTTTTTTCGGGAGTAGCCCATGAGCGCCGTCAATCGCGCAGCGGTGGAAGCCGTTCTTCGCCAGTACACCGACCCTTATTTGAACCAGGACCCGGTCAGTGCCGGTTGTGTGCGTGCCATCGAGGTCCAGGGCGACCAAGTGTCGGTGCAGTTGCAACTGGGTTATGCCGCGGGTTTGTTCAAAAGCGGTTGGGCGCAGATGTTGCAAATGGCCATCGAGGGCTTGCACGGCGTGGGTTCGGCCAAGGTCGATATCCAATGTGTGATCGCGC
Organism: Pseudomonas sp. MF6767; assembly: GCF_016405475.1. Classification (NCBI taxonomy): domain Bacteria; kingdom Pseudomonadati; phylum Pseudomonadota; class Gammaproteobacteria; order Pseudomonadales; family Pseudomonadaceae; genus Pseudomonas; species Pseudomonas sp. MF6767. The sequence goes on from NZ_JAEKCY010000003.1 coordinate 208,085, forward strand.
CGCACAAGGCCCAGGCGCAGATCCCGGCCCTGGCCAACGTCAAGAACGTGGTGGCGGTGGCGTCCGGCAAGGGCGGCGTGGGTAAATCCACCACGGCGGCCAACCTGGCCCTGGCCCTGGCGCGGGAAGGTGCGCGCGTGGGCATTCTCGATGCCGACATCTACGGGCCGAGCCAGGGCGTGATGTTCGGCATCGCCGAAGGCACGCGGCCGAAGGTGAAGGATCAAAAATGGTTTGTGCCCATCGAGTCGCTGGGTGTGGAAGTGATGTCCATGGCGTTTCTCACCGATGACAACACGCCGATGGTCTGGCGCGGGCCGATGGTCTCCGGTGCGTTGCTGCAACTGGTCACACAAACGGCTTGGGGCGACCTCGACTACCTGGTGATCGACATGCCGCCAGGCACCGGCGACATTCAGTTGACCCTTGCGCAGAAAGTTCCGGTGGCCGGTGCAGTGATTGTCACCACGCCTCAGGACCTGGCGCTGCTCGACGCCAGGAAAGGTGTGGAGATGTTCCGCAAGGTCAACATCCCGGTGCTGGGTGTTGTGGAAAACATGGCGGTGCACATCTGTTCCAACTGCGGGCATGCCGAGCATCTGTTCGGTGAAGGTGGGGGCGAGAAGCTCGCTACCCAGTATGGCGTTGAACTGTTGGTATCGTTGCCATTGGCGATGGAGATTCGCGAGCAGGCCGATGGTGGCAAACCTACCGTAGCGGCAGAGGCTGATGGGCAGATCGCGATGATCTATCAGGAATTGGCCCGTCACGTCGGTGCGCGGATTGTTTTGCAGGAAGCGACGACGCCGGCGATGCCGACCATTACCGTGAGCGACGATTGATTAGGCTTTAACGGTTACGCGAAAAGCCTGACGATCCGTGGTGCTCTCAGGTTTTTCGCGAGCGAGCTCGCTCCTACAGGTGGGGCGCCAATAGGGCTTGCTGCTACTTTGCGTAATGCGCGTGTAAGCATTCGCTTACTTTTCCGTAAGTGTTTGGTTTTTTTAGCGGTTACGTACGTCTTGAATCGACGAAGCTATTATCTAAGCTTTTGAAAAATAAAGATTATTTTAATTCTGGCGAGCGGAAAAGTTTGTCAGCCCGCCGTGGGGATCGCGTTGAACTTCTCTGGGAACGCTCTAACATCAGCCCTGTGTCCACGGATTGGCACAGCCATCAAGGAACGATGGTTTGAAGGACCGTCGCAGGATGCGATTCATCAGGATGATGAAAAGGAATACAGGGACTAGGGAAAAAATGTGGGCGGGTCATACCGCCCCTTTTTTTTGCCTGTAGAAAAGTGAATGCAGGCACCCGAACGCAAAAAAGGCCCTCAAGGGGCCTTTTTTTGTTGGGCAGCGGCGCTTTAGCGCTCTAGTTGCTCAATTTTGTTGGGCTTGCCATCCCATTCAGCGGCATCCGGCATCGGATCTTTGCGCTCGGTGATGTTTGGCCACACTTCGGCCAGCTCGACGTTCAATTGAATGAATTGCTCCATGCCCGCAGGCACTTCGTCCTCGGAGAAAATCGCGACGGCCGGGCATTCTGGTTCACACAGGGCGCAGTCGATGCACTCATCCGGGTGGATAACCAGGAAATTCGGGCCTTCGTAGAAGCAGTCCACCGGACAGACTTCTACGCAGTCGGTGTACTTGCACTTGATGCAGTTGTCGGTGACGACGAAGGTCATTTCTAATTTTCTCCTCAGGCGGCGGCAGCGAAACCCCTTGTGGTGGGGTTCGCGAGGTTTGAGAGCGATAGTCTGCGGACCAGGCTAAAAGCCCGCAGCATCCCAAACCGCGCGAGATTCTATCAGCTTGCAAGCGTCTGCGTTATATCCGAGTCTTCAGTGCATATAACATTTCGAGCGCTTTACGCGGCGTCAAGTCATCCAGGTCAAGTTTTGCCAACTCATCCAGCACTGGATGGGGCAAACTGGCGAACATATCGCTCTGGTGCGGCGCGGCAGGTTTCTTGCTGGCCTTGGCAGGGCTGGCGACCACGGTTTCATGGGGCAGCGCCGTTGTTTCCAGGCGGCTGAGGTGTTCGCGGGCACGGGTGATCACCTCGTTCGGCACACCGGCCAACTGCGCCACGGCCAGACCATAACTCTGGCTCGCCGGCCCTGGCAGCACATGGTGCAGGAACACGATGCGCTCGTTGTGCTCGGTGGCATTGAGATGCACGTTGGCCACCAGCGGCTCGCTTTCCGGCAACACCGTCAGCTCGAAGTAGTGCGTGGCGAACAGCGTGTACGCACGCAGATGCGCCAAGCGTTCGGCCGCGGCCCAGGCCAGGGACAGGCCGTCGAAGGTGCTGGTGCCGCGGCCCACTTCGTCCATCAGCACCAGGCTGCGTTCGGTGGCGTTGTGCAGAATGTTGGCGGTTTCGCTCATTTCCACCATAAAGGTCGAACGGCCGCCGGCCAGGTCATCGCTGGAGCCGATCCGCGTGAAAATGCGGTCTACCAGGGACAATTCGCAACTGGCTGCCGGTACGAAGCTGCCGATATGCGCCAACAACACGATAAGCGCGGTCTGGCGCATGTAAGTGGATTTACCACCCATGTTCGGACCGGTGATCACCAACATGCGGGTATCGTCGTCCAGCGACAGGTCATTGGCGACGAACGGCGTGGTCAGCACCTGCTCTACCACCGGGTGACGACCTTGCACGATACGCATGCACGGTTCGCTGACAAACCGTGGGCAATTGAGGTCCAGGTTCAACGCACGTTCGGCGAGGTTGCTCAATACATCCAGCTCCGCCAGGGCGGCGGCGGTGTCTTGCAACGGCGCCAGGCGGCTGATCAAGTCCTCGAGCAAGGCTTCGTAGAGCATTTTTTCCCGCGCCAGGGCGCGGCTTTTGGCTGACAGCGCCTTGTCTTCGAACTCTTTGAGCTCAGGGGTGATAAAACGCTCGGCGCCTTTGAGGGTCTGGCGACGTTGATAGTCGATAGGCGCCGACTCGGCCTGCTTGCTCGGCAGCTCGATAAAGTAACCATGCACGCGGTTGTAGCCGACCTTCAGGTTGGCCAGGCCCGTACGGGCTTTTTCGCGGGCTTCCAGGTCGATCAGGAACTGCCCGGCGTTTTCGCTCAGGGATTGCAGCTCATCCAGCTCGCTGTCGTAGCCGGTTTTCAACACGCCGCCGTCACGAATGATCGCCGGCGGGTTGTCGATAATGGCCTTTTCCAGCAGCGCCGCGAGGTCCGGGTAAGTGCCAGCGGTGACGGCAAGCTGTTGCAGGTGCGGCATGTCCAGTTCGGTCATCGCGACTTGCAGCTGCGGCAGGGCGCTCAAGGCATCGCGCAGGCGCGCCAAGTCGCGGGGCCGCGCATTGCGCAGGCCGATCCGCGCCAGGATGCGCTCGATATCGCCAATCTCTTTCAGTTGCGGCTGCAGTTTTTCAAAGCGATAGCCGTCGAGCAGGCAGGTAATGGAAGACTGGCGCGCTTGCAGCACCGTCAAATCCCGCAGCGGACGGTTCAACCAACGGGTCAGCAAACGGCTGCCCATCGCGGTCTGGCAACGGTCCACCACCGATTGCAGGGTGTTATCACGCCCACCGGCCAGGTTGGTGTCCAGTTCCAGGTTGCGACGGCTGGCGCCATCGAGCACCACGGTATCGTCGAGACGCTCATGGCGCAGGCTGCGCAAGTGAGGCAGAGCAGTGCGCTGGGTTTCCTTGGCGTAGCTGAGCAAGCAGCCTGCGGCACCGATGGCCAGGGTCAGGGTTTCGCAACCGAAGCCTTTAAGGTCCTGCACCGAGAACTGCTGGCACAGACTTTTCAGCGCAGAGTCGCGCTCGAAATCCCACGGTGCACGACGCTTGGTCCCACGACGTTTCTCTGCCGGCAAGTCCTTGGGCCAATCATCCGGAATCAACAACTCCACCGGATTGATACGCTCAAGTTCCGCCAACAGGTTCTCCCAGCCCTTGATCTCCAGCACGCTGAAGTTGCCGCTGGTGATATCCAGCACCGACAGGCCGAACAAACGCTCATCGCCCAACACCGCCGCAATCAGGTTGTCGCGACGCTCATCCAGCAACGCCTCATCACTCACCGTGCCCGGCGTAATAATGCGTACTACCTGACGCTCCACCGGCCCTTTACTGGTGGCCGGGTCGCCGATCTGCTCACAGATCACCACCGACTCACCCAGCTTCACCAGCTTGACCAGGTAGCCTTCCAACGAGTGGTAAGGAATCCCACACATCGGAATCGACTGCCCCGCCGACTGCCCGCGCGCGGTCAGGGTGATGTCCAGCAGCTTGGCGGCCTTCTTCGCGTCTTCATAGAAGATCTCGTAGAAGTCGCCCATGCGATAGAACATCAACTGATCAGGGTGCTGGTTTTTCAGGCGCCAGTACTGCTGCATCATCGGGGTGTGGCTGGAAAGGTCTGTCATACGGGGCGTTCAGCTCTTCCTGTCTATTTGACAAAGTACATCTGTCTAATACTACAGGGATTTAGCGCCATGCGCAGGGGCGCCCCGCGGGTGAAATCCGACATGTGGCGTATGATTTTACGATTGCAGGGTATAGAATCTTGCACCCGAAAAGTGAGCGTCATACGGATATGAGTCATCTTGAAGACTTGCAGATGGAAGCTGCGCTACTTTTCGCTAAGGCAAACAAGAAGCGTATTGCCCGGGAGTTTACTAACCCTGCTATCTATCTCCCTGATCGTTCACCCGTTTCAGTCTTTATGTCAGGATGCGCAGGCGCCGGCAAAACCGAAGCGGCCAGTGAGCTGATCAGCGAAATCGATGACAACTCTGGATTCCGCACCATGCGCATCGATCCAGACGATCTACGTCATCATTTCGAAGGCTATGTGGGTACGAATTCATGGATGTTTCAGCGGGCTGCGTCAATTCTTGTTGACAAGATTCATGACATGGCGTTAGAACAGAGTCAGTCTTTCGTTTTGGATAGCACGTTGTGCAATTTCGATAAGGCTGATCTGAACATAGCTCGCTCCCTTAAGAAAGACCGTAAATGCGTCATCATGTTTGTCTACCAAAAGCCTGAATTGGCCTGGAGGTTTGTACAGGCTAGAGAGCGCAAGGAGGGGCGTAGAGTCCCTCCAGAAGTTTTTGTTGAGCAGTTTTTTACCGCAAAAGATGTTGTGAACGCCTTAAAGGTCAAATATCGCAACCGTTTGCAGGTGAATCTGCTCATAAAAAACACTGATGCTTCCTTGCAGATCACTGAGGAAGACATAGACTCAATCCATGGCGACCTGCACGTCGGTTACGACCGTCAGGGCCTACTAAAGCACCTCAAGGCTGGGGCAATGTTATGAAAAAAGTACAAGCCGCTCGTTCGACTCCGTTTTCTGAGTTTTTCCGCAGCGCATCGACTGACAAGAAGAAGCGTGTGTATGCAGTTGTCCTGCAGCGTGCTACCGAGCGTCAACTGAATGTGTTGAAAGCTGGATAAGCTTTCGCTCAGCCCAAAAAAGCCGCAGAGATGCGGCTTTTTTTATGCTTTTAAATCAGATTTTTTCGGCATTCTGGGTGGCAGTCCCACGTTGATTTTACGCAGGCGCAGATATCGCTGCGTCATCTTGGCATCGGTGTGCCCGCCGAGTTTTTGCGCGTCGTTGCCCTGGTCGTCCGTGTCGGAAAGCGACTTGGCACGCAGGTCGTGCAGGCTCGCATCCTCGACGCCGGCCTTCCTGCAGCTGATTGCGAAGGCATCCTTGACCGAACTGTAGTGCACCGGCTTTCCACCGCGGGGTGAGCAGAAAAGCGTAAGCCCACGGATCTTCCGGGGCAGGGCCTTGACCCGCGCTATCAGCTCTTCCAGGTCGGGCGTCATCTGCACCAACAGTCTGGCGTTCGTCTTCTCTTGTTTGAACGCGATGCCTTCGGCGCTGATATCCGCCAGGCGGATGGCCAGGACGTCGCCAATGCGCTGACCGGTTAGATAGCACATCTCGTAAATTACGCGCATGTTGTCGCTTGAATTGGCGCAGATCGCCTGGAATTCGCCGTGGGTTATGTAGCGGTCGCGTTTGTGTTCCAGATGGCGTCTCACGCCTATGCAGGGGTTGGAGTCGACGATCTGCTGCTCCAGGGCATAGGCAAAGACAGCGCGCAGTACTGAAATAACCCGATTCGACATATTCGGCGTGTCCGCCATGTGAAGCTTGAGCGCGACGACGTGCCGCTGTAGCACCTCGCGGGGCTCGAAGTCGGCGAAGTTTTCCTTGAGGCGCTCACATGCTGCTTCGTACTGCTTCAGGGTGTTCGGCTTGAGGGGCGGCTTTGTCCTGGTGCGCATCTGTTCGAGCGCATCGTCGATCAGCTTTGGCATACCGCCCTGGCTGCCCTTATCCAGCAGCTTGGCGTACTCCGCCAGTGACGCCTGAAAGTCGGTGCCCAGGCGCTTCCACTTGCCCTTGCGGACCAGGTAATAAGCGCCATGCTTCTGGTACATGCACGCCGGCAGGTGCCGGTCCTTCTTGCGCGGACGCATCGTCATTCACCTCAACCCAGCCGAAGCTCCGGCCCCTTCCTTGATTGAATACCACCCAGCCGCCCGATGACAACCTGGCGCAGCACCTTCGGGTGCCCATCACCACCTACCGCGAACCCGTAGCGTTCGGCGGTCAGCCACTTTATCTGCGCCCCTGGCTTCTTATAGCCGGTCAGGTCGGCTACTTCCTCTGCTGTCAAAAACATACCTACCTCCTATCGTGTCGCGACACGTTTTCGGTATCCGTGGATGGTGTCGCGACCTCTTTGTTAAGCGCGGCGCTGGCGATCGCCTTGATTGCCTCGCACTCGGTATAGAAGTCGTTCGGGTTGATCCTGGGCGTTCCCCAGTTGACCAGATCCCGAACCAGGCACTCGGTGTTGCCTTCGACGTGGCTGAACACATTTGTCAGGCCTTTGCGCATTCGCTCGTTCTCGGTTTCCAGCAGGTTCGCCCGGCCAGTTGCAAAAGCTGCCGCCTTGCTTTCGGTATTGATGATCTGTTCGGCCTTCGCGCAGGCAGCGGTAAGCCTGTCGATCTCTGCGGTGAGCACCAGTATTGCCTTTGGATTCGCTCCCGCAATGAAAGCAGCGTTCGCCCGGCACTGCTGGTCAGTCTTGACCAGGCAGTTGGCGAAGGTGTTGGCTATCCGTCCGCCACGTTTGCGACCGCTGGCGATGTAGCTGTACAGCACATTGTTGTGCTCGTTGATGTAATCGCCGTCGGTGATCCATGGCCCAGGGGTTGCGGCCTTGGCCAGGGCGGTTAGGTCAATGGCGAGCTTCTGTGCCGCATTCTTCTTACCCATGATTCGCACCTCGCTGAAAGTGGTCAGCCAGCACCTGGCGAGCGTCGATGCCGCACGATGCCGACATTGCATAGATCTGGCCGAAGGTGGTCTCCCGGCGCTGCAGGGCGTTGAACAGCTCGATCAGGCGTTGGCCCTTTTTTCCATTGCAGCGCTTCATGGACGGTCCTCCCAGTCCCAGTGCAGTTTCGGATTGACCGGCGGATAGCACTGAAGCGTGTGCAGGTCGATCAGCGTGAAGTGGCCACCCATCCAGGCGCCGGTGTCGATGTGGTAGACGTTGCCGAGGATAGCCGGCTGCCGCACCGGGGTGTGCCCGACGATGACCGCCCGCACTTCACTGACTCCTTCGTGGTTCTCGTCGGTGATACGGCTGCGAGACCATTGGCAAACCGCGTCGACGTTGAGCAGGCCGGGCATCAGGCCGGTAAGCGCGTCACGGAGTATCGCCCAGACCGGGAAGGGGCAGTCCGCGTGCACGATCCCCACAATGCCCTCTGCCGTGACAACTTCAATTGCTATCGGCAGGTCAGCCAGCAGGGCGGCGTAGCAATCACGCTCCACCGATGGCAGCCCGAGCATCCAGGCCCCACCGTTTGCGATGTGCATTTCGCTTGCACGTCCGTCCGGATCGAAGTGATGGGCATCTACTACCATCGCCTCATGGTTGCCCTGGACGGAGAAGAACCACGGCTTGGCCAGCCAGGTATCCACCTCGGCAGACTCGGGCCCGCGGTCAACCATATCGCCCACGCTGAACAGGCGATCCACGGCAGGATTGAACCCGATAGCATCCAGCGCGGCCTGCAGCTTGGTGAAGTAGCCGTGAATATCCCCGACGGCGAAGTCTCGGCCGGCGGTGTTGAGTTCGAATCGCTGAAACTTGTTCATGCGCGAGCCTCCCCGGCGATGATCGCCAGCTGGGCCAGAAGGTCGTCGGTGCGGCCATAGAAGCGGCCGGTGTCCTCGTTGATGAACTGGCCCAGCACCTCGGCCACGGCCGGGCTGGCGGTCAGGCCTTGCAGGTCGACCTGCGCAGTAACCGGCGAATCGCTGACAGGCTCATGCACGAAAGCATCAGCCTTGATCTGCAGTACCTTCACCGGACGGATGCCCTTGCAGGCGCTGACCCAATTGCTATCGGGCACGCACCAAGGAAGCATGTGCAGGCACCAGGCCGTAGCAGCATTCTCTTTTTGCGTGCTTGACCAGTAGTCCACCGCGCCGACGAAGGCCTGAGGCGCTGCGTTGCTGCCTGTACGGTTTCGGTAGTTCCAGCCCTCGAGCTGAAGCAGGTTGCCGCGCATCAGGTTCAACTCCTCAATGCTTGGGATGTGCCAGCCCCAGGTGCCACGGATGTTCATCCCCAGCACCTTGGTGGCAATGGTGCAGCCTTCTGCGCTCATGGCCAGGGTGTTGGCCATACCGTCAAAGCGGTGGGTTGCCTCACGGATGCGTGGGCGCGGGCCGTCGTGGTCCCACCAGTGGGCGGATGTTTCGAAGTCGCGGCCAGCGTCGATCAGCGCATACTCGGCGCCGTCGAAGTAGATCCGGCCAGCGTAGAAGCCGCCGAAGAAAGGTTGGCCGATGGCGGGCAAGGCGGCGGGAGAGATCTGACGACGCTTCATGGGTGCAGCTCCTGCAGGCGGGCCAGGCGCATTTCGTCATCGATCTCCCGGTCGAGGTCTTCGCCGTAGAAGCAATGAATACCGCGTCCGGCAACCACAGTATCTTCTGCATCATCTACCCGGCCGAGATCGCGCAGCCACTCGTAACGCTTGGCGTTCGCGGCCATTCGCACGCGGTCGTCGATGTGTATCGAATCGGCAGTGATGGGAGTTGTGACGGTGTTGGCCAGCGCGTCGAGCAGGATCTGCTGGCGGTTCTGCCCATCTAGGTACTGGCGCACCGCTTTGACGAAAACACTGTTCATGCTGCGATCATCGGCGTTCGCAGCGGCCTCAATGTCGGCGCGCAGGCCGTCGGGCAGGCGCACCACAAACTTGTCAGCGGTGCGGGAATCGTAATTCGGTGAATTCATGGTGTTCTCCCGGCCGATGGAGCAGATCTGCGCCATCGGCACTGTGGATTTATCAACTCTGCTTTGACTTGCCAGTCATGAGCACAACCAACAGCAGGACAACCAGGATCAGGTCGCCCACTATTGAGAGGATGCGACTGGCCGAATCGACGAAGACAACGCCACCGGCTAGCCCGTAGGCTGCCAGTGACCGTGCCTTGGTACCGAACCTGGCCAGCATGGTTACAGGTGGTCTTTCAGGTTGAGGCCCAGCAACTTGGCGCTACGCTCCAGAGCTGTCATTTCCTGGGGTTCGATCTCCCCATCTGCCTCGGCCACGGTCAGCATCACGTTGAGAACGGTAAGCGCCTCGGCCGGCGAGTGCGCAAGGTCACCCAGCTCTTTCTCCGCGTTCTGGCGAAGGATACGGGCGCCCGACTTGAAGTCGGTCTTGGCGCGGTCGATGGTGTTGGAGAGCTCCGCGCCGAAGCCTTGCAGCGCCGGGTTGTTGCTGAGGATGGTCTCGATCTTGGAGAGCTCGCTTTCTTCCAGCTCGCCATCAGCCGCGGCGACATAAATGGAGCCGTAGACCACGGCCTCCATCAGGTCACGGTTGGCCAGCTTCGCTACCGCAGCGCGGGCCTGACCAGATTTCTTGCCGAACATTTTACCGAGCATGATTACTTCCTTTCAGTGGGTGCGCTTTTGCGCGGGGTTTGAATTACGTAAATCACGAGAGAGGCGGTGACGATCATCCAGACGCAGATGCCGAACACGCCGCCGATCAGCTCGAAGTCGCTGGGGTTATCGAAAATCACCGGCACGGCCTCGGAGAACCAAATCAGCGTTGCGAACAGGTAGAGCACGAACGACAGCAGGTACTTGAACAGCTTCATTTCACTTTCTCCTGGCCGAACGAATCCCGGCCGCGTTGTTGGCTTTCGCAAAAATCAGGTTGGGTTAGGCGGTTTGAGCGGCCTCGATGCGGCGGACGGCCACGCGGGTTTCAATTCGGCGCTCACCTGTGCGGCGGATGCGGCTGAACTGTTCGGTGTTGGCTTGTTGGGCTGTCAGGATCATGCACAACATGATCACCAGCGGCGTGATGATCTGGCGCTTGAAAGCTTCCAGCACCAGGCCGCGCATCGTCTTGACGCCCAACTTGAAGCGGGCGCTATCGAGGCGTTTCTCGGCAGTGATTGGGCTGATACCCATTGCGCGAGCCACCTCCTTCACCGTCATATCGCAGGCAGCCCACAGGGTGGCTTCAAGCTCGCGAGGAGCCAGGCCCATCTTGAGATTGCCCTGCCAGTTGCCGGCGGTGAGGGTGTTGGTGGTCATGTCTGAAGCTCCATGCTGAGATGCGATGGGGCAAAATTACAGTTTGTTTTTTACAATTGCAAATGGAATTTGTAATTCAAGCTAAAAAGAAGGCCGCTTAAAGCAGCCATCGTTTATTTCGAGAACATTCCCCACCAGAAAACATGACCAATGATGCTGATCTGCTCTTCTCTGATCCGTTCGAACGAGTAGTCCTCATCCGGATGATCATCGCGATTGAAGCTTCGCAGACGGATTCCATTCGGGAGTCGATAGACCTGTTTGATTCGCAGCTGCCCGCTGTGGTTGATGGCGTACATCTCACCATCAATAACATCGCTAAAGGAGGTTTTCCCGATATTCACGCCAACGGTCGCGCCATCGCGAAGCACCGGGAACATGCTGTTTCCCGTGACTGATACGCATCTGGCGTTATCGAACTGAACACCGTTGTGTCGAAGGTCTGTTTTGAAAAATCTAAGCTTGGAGGTGTGATTTTCCTCGATGGCAAATCTTCCCGATCCAGCAGACAGCTCGACTTCCTTGAGAAATGGAACGTAGACCTCGTCGTCGCTAAGCGGGGTCTCTTCGTCCCACACCGAAATCTCATTATGTAGCGGCACCTCTAATTCCGCCTTCCTGTCGTCATAAGCCTGGCGAATGAGTCGCAACGAAGCCTCCCTCTCGTCACCGTCGCTGTTATCAAGGATAGCGGCGATGAGCGTGGCGGGCTCTATGCCGAGCACATGCGCCAATGGGCTCAGTATAGAGGCCCGCGGGGTTGCTCGGCCGGATTCCCAAGCCTGTACTGACTGGGGTGTGATGCTTAATCGTCGCGCCAGCTCGGACTGGTTAAGTCCCGCGTTTTTACGGCTCTCGATGATGATTTCGGAGATTGATTTCATGATTTCAGAATACAGTCCGTCGTTGTAATCGTCATTGCAAATAGTGTTTGTAAAATGCAGTTTGCGACTGTAGCCTGTTTGCATCGTCACGAGTCCGCAGGGACAACAAATGAGCATTGATGCAATGACATCAGCGGCTAAGGCGGCAGGAAGCCAAACCGCATTAGCGAAAAAACTTGGATGTACGCCTCAGAACGTTCAGTGGATGTGCTCCACAGGGAGCGTTCCGGCCAAGCACGTCCTCAGGATAGAAGAGGTGACTGGGGTTTCCAGGCATCGTTTGCGTCCGGATCTGTACCCAGAAGCATTGCCAACCCTGAAGGAAATGATGCCTCACATCTCACCCGCCGATCAGTCTGGCAACTCATCTGTTGATCCATCCAGTACTGCGCAGGCTTCACCATGAATTCCCGCCACACCTTCCTGTTTTTGCTGTCCGGCTAGCTTTCCTCCGGGCAACAAAAAGCCCGCTTCGCAGGCGGGCTTCTTAACCAGACCCTTCGCAGGGGTCTTCGTACCTCTTCGTCTGTAGGAGACGAACTAATGCACTCAAAAAATAGCAACAATCAGCCCCCAGCGCAAGACTCGCTTACTACTGAGCAAGGTTTCTGCGAGACGCCGATCGACAACAAAGGGGAGTACATGCTCCAGGTAGTTGCGGGCATTGGCGCACGGGACGCTATCCAGCAGGCACGCACGCTCGCTTCCGGTCTCGGTCAGATCTACCAGCACATGCATGACAGCCTCAATTACGGCGAGATGGCTTATTGCGATGGCATGGCCACCTTGAAGTTTGTGGCCGATAGCGTCAGTGCGCTCCTCTGGTCCGTCCAGCGCGGTCTTCCCTCCGAGATCGAAAGCTCAGGAGGTGACCAATGAAGCCTCCAATGTGGAACCAGTTGCTGGTCAACGTTGAACGCGAGTTCCCATCTACCTTCGCGAAGGGGGCAAAGCTCACGCCTGCCCAGGTCGAACAGCTCCAGTGCGTAGAGAACGCCAACGACGAGTTCCAGATCAGCACACTGAGCGGAGTTGCCGCTATAGGTGAGATCATCGCGCATGCAGCAAATCAAGGCGAACTGTCTGATGAAGTCGCCATGAATGCTGGCTGGCTTATCAATTCGCTGGCGCTCCTGTCCATGTCCATGGCCGAGGCCGGCGCTGCCGCCGCTTACAAGCTGCAGAACATCCCTCACCAGGGAGCCGCCAAATGAACGGACCACTACCAACCATGCAAGAGGCTTCGCAAGAAGCGGAGTTTCAGCTTTGTGCGGCCAAGGATGTGCTCGAGTGGCAGCACGCACTGATCAAGGCCATGCACCTGGATCACCTGCACGACGGCGGAAAAGGGATTGGTGACTTGTTCCAGGTGGCGAAATACTTCAACGACACCGGATTCGGCGGGGTTTATAGCGCTATCGACCAGTTCAGGGTTCTCGGCGAATCCGCGCCACAAAATACGCAACCCGAAAACGTGGCGCGGATCCCGGTGGGGCTTGAGGCTTCACTTGCCGACCGCGTCCTGCTGGCGCGGGAGTCTGCCGGCCTCAGTCAGGCCGATCTGGCGAAGTTGGTCGGCACGCGCCAGACCTCAATCAGCCAAATCGAAAGTGGCAAAACAAAACGCACCTCTTATCTCGCAGAAATAGCTCGCGCCTGTCTCGTGGATATTCACTGGCTCGCCTTCGGATTGGAGGGTGACCAATGAGCACGATCACCATCCACCAGACCCAGCTACCGATCGTGGAGTACCGCGGCCAGCGTGTTGTCACGCTCGCCATGATCGATCAGGCGCACGAACGTCCGGAAGGAACTGCTCGCCGAACCTTCAATGAGCACAAGGACCGGCTCATTGACGGGGAAGATTACATCGAGCTGGACCAACCGGACGTAATACGTACGCTTGGTTTTACGCGCCCGCAAGGTGGCACGCCCGCGAAGATCCTGCTCCTGACTGAGACGGGTTATTCCATGGTTGTGAAGCCCTTCACTGATGACCTGGCCTGGGACGTTCAGCGGCAGTTGGTAAATCGATACTTCCGTGCTGCGCCAAAACTGGCACCTGCACTGCCCGGCGACTACATCAGCGCCCTGGAGCATCTGCTGGCATCGAAACGCTCAGAGCGGTTGGCGATCGATGAGCGCGACAAGGCCATCGAAACCAAGGCCGAGATCGGTTCGCGCCGAGAGGCAACGGCGATGGCCACAGCGTCAGCAGCTGTTCGCCAGGCCAACCAGTTGAAGGAAGAGCTCGGGCGCGGCCTACGGCAGGCCACGGTCGCCGCCGTGGAGAAGGTCTGCAAGCGCAAGTTCGGCAAGCAGGGTTTCCGCCCACTGAAGAACTGGTGCGCTGAGAAAGGAGTGCAAGCCCCGAAAGTCCACGACCCGCGTTACGGATGGGTTCGCTCCTGGCCCGCAGCTGCCTGGGCAGACGTTTACCAAATTGACCTGGCTGACCTGTTTGGCGCCGACGGAGATTCCCAATGATCAAAAACAGTCCTGTTGTCGCCAGTCTCACCATGGAGATCGCCGCGATCATCCGACAGCACCTCAGCGTGCCAGAACCAACAGCAAAGGGCGGCGACCTGGTATCGCTCGTCCAAGCCTATTGGCATATCCACAACCTCATTGATGCCCCAGAAGACAAGCCTCGCACAAAGCGTCACCCGTTGAACCAAGGGCAATTGATCGACTTGGAGCGCGTCTCGCTGACAATCTACCGACAAATCATGGCGTTGACCGGGCTGAGCTTCTATCCGTCATGGCAAGTCTGTGTCGCTGCCGTCCGCATTGAGGCGGCAAGGGGGCTACTCGATTCCGAGATTGGCCTGGCCGAGATAGATCGGCTCAAGAAATGGGTGGATGAACTTGGCTTCAAAGCCCAGATCATTGCCGAGCGCTGGATGGTGGAAGAGGGGGCAACGGCATGAACAACGTATTGAATTTCCCGCAGATGCCCGTGGAAGTCATTGATGAGGCCAACTTTGAAAAGAACAACGACGCTGCGCTGCTGCTGAAGTGTTTCGAGGTTGTCAAGGATGCACTGGAGATCATTAACGAGCCTGAGTACACCATCGAAAAAGAGGATGACACCCACATCGACCTGATCCGCGCGTTCTATGCATTGAAGGTATTGTTCCGCCGCAGGACTGGTCACGACGCAGACCAGGTTGCCAAAGACCACTTTGACGCAATGAGTCGCCATCTGCTGGGGGGAGAGCCGCGCCCCGAAAACAAGATTCCCGTCGTCGTGTACCCGGCCGAGTGCCTGTCAGATGAAGTGTTCGACGGCCTGACTGATCAACAGCTGGCTTGCGCGGCGTTCAACTACAGCGACCGCGTTCGACGACTGCTCAACGAGCATTCTCCTACCGGCCTGGCGCTGGACGAGGCTCGCACCTTCTCCATTGACTCCACCACCGCGCTGCGCCTGCTGGTGTTGCGCCTGTCTGGTGGATCGGTTGAAGCAATGGCTGCCCAGATCGGCCGCAAGCCAGGGGAGACGCTGCAATGACCCGTCCTATCGAATCAACTACCGGAATCCCGGTAGTTACCGCCAGCACCGCCGAGGTGGTCGCCGGCCCCTGGCCCTGCTATTCCAACTGCCGCCATCTTCCTGAGCGCGAACGTTGGGAGATCTACGCCATGGCGAAGGCATCACGCGGCGCCCTGGAGGATCGCGGCGTCGTGATGGCTGAGGCTTATCGCGACTTCATCGCCCGGATCACGCGGGAGTTGAACCTATGAGCATTCAATCCATGGTGTGGGCGCTGGAACAGCAAGAGATCAAAGATTCTACCTGCCGTCATGTCTTGCTGTGCCTGGCCAACTACGCAGGCAGCGATGGGCGCGGGGCTTTCCCTTCAGCATTGACTCTGGCGGTCGACACAGGTCTTTCCGAGCGCACGGTGCGTTACAAGCTGGACGCCCTTGAGGCTGCTGGTCTGATTCGCCGCGGTAACCAGTCGATCGCGGCCGCTTACATCGACCGTCACGATCGTCGCCCGGTGGTGTATGACCTTATCGAAAAACGGGGTGCACCAGATGCACCCCGCTCCGAACGGGGTGCAAATGAAGACGCTACGGGGTGCAGCTCAGAACAGAACGGGGTGCAGATGAAGACAGAACGGGGTGCAGCAGCTGCACCCAATACGTCATCTACCCGTCATCTATCCGTTAATAAACCAAAAGAAGGCGCAGCCAAGTCTGCTGGCCCACGAGGGAAGTCGGACAAGTTCGATCCGTTGACTGCCAAGCCGGCAAACGCATCGGAACAAGCCTGGGCTGACTTCTGTGAAATGCGGAAGGCCAAGCGCGCACCCCTGACCCTGCGAGCCTGTGAGTTGATCGCCAAGAAGCTGGCCAACCATCCAGAGCCCGACGTGGTGCTGGATAAGTCCACCACCAGCAGCTGGTCGGACATCTACCCAGAATCGGTGCTGCCAGGGGCTGGCGCAAAAGCCGGCAATCAACAAAGCGCCGTCCTCAGCGTGCCAACCCACCGTCAGGAGGACTACCCAAGTGACCGTTTCTAAATTCATCATGACGCCGGAACTGGCTGAAACCCGTGAAAAGCTGTGCGGCATCCCTGGGCACTTGGCGTTCAAGCAGTCGCTGGTCGAGCAGTTCGACGGATCGTGGACGCTCAGCACCTGCCCGGCCTGCCGCTGGCAAGCGCTGTACAACACGCCCAAGGAAAGCGAAGAGCATTTGCAGGCAGTGACTCAGGTCGCAGCTGAGCGCCTCAACAGCTATCTCATAGCCACTGGCATCACGCCGCGCTTTCGCAAGTGCAGCCTGGATAACTACGTCACTGGCGACGACAAGGCCAAGCAGAGGGCGTTAAGCATTTGCCGAAAGTATGCCGAAGGCTTCGAGGATCACTTGACCGCCGGCCGCGCCCTGATGCTGATGGGCGAGATTGGCGCCGGCAAGACGCACTTGTCCTCCGCGATCCTGCAGCACGTTGTCCGCACTGGGGGGTATACCGGGCTGATCGTCACTGCGGAGTCGATCACGCAGGCTGTCACCGACAGCTTCCGCAGCAACTCCGGGCCATCCAAAACAGACCTGATCAATGAACTGGCCTCTGTCGACATATTGGTCGTTGATGAGGTCGGCGTGCACTCCGTACGCCCCGGGAAGGATTTCACGCCCAGTCTGCTGCATGAGGTGATCGATCGCCGGTATCAGCTGATCAAGCCGACGATCCTGGTGAGCAACCAGAAACCCGAGGATCTGCACAACTTTATCGGACCACGCGCCGCTGACCGTCTTCGTGAGAACGGCGGCCTGCTGGCGCCGTTCACCTGGAAGTCGGCACGCTCGGAGGGCTCCGCATGACGGATTACTTGGAAATGACCGATTCCCAGTCGTCCTATCAGGATGTGCCCGACTCGGCTCTCTACAGCCATGAGGCGGAATACGCGCTCATTGGCAGCATGATCCAGCACCCCGATTTGATCGACGACGCTGGCGGAAAGCTTTCAGTTGGGGATTTCCACCACCCTGCTTGCGCGGAGTTGTTCGAGGTTATCTCGGCGCTTCGGTCCAGAGGGCGCGCAGTCGACGTTGTGACGATTTGCGAGGCGCGCCCGTACCTTGCTGACAGGCAGAGCTCACTGGCGGTGGCTGGGCTTCTCGTGCAGAACACGCCCAGCGCGGCCAACTTTGATGAGTACGGCCGGATCGTCAAGCAGCGATCGGTTGCCCGCCGGGTTATCGCTGCAGCGAGAATCATGAGTCAGCGCTTGATTGACGGCGAGCCGCTGGACGATGTGCTGAGCCAAGGCCAGCAGGCCTGGGTATCTCTTGAGGCGGAAGGGCTTGATTCGCGTCGCCGGTACCGGTTCATCAAGGATATTTTGCCCGAGGCAATCGATGGCGTTGACCGGCGGTTCAATCGGACTGAAAGCCTCGGTTTCGATACGGGCTTGCCGTCTTTGGACGAATTCATCCCCGGCATTTGCCCTGGCCATGTGCTTGTCGTGGCTGGCACTCCTGGTAGCGGCAAGACGACGCTGGGCCTGGGCATCGCTGAGCGTGTCGCCATAGTGCAGAACCAGCCAGCGCTGGTTTTCTCCCTGGAGATGACCGACGTGGAGCTGGTGAACCGTTCGCTTTCCTCGGTCGGCGGCGTTCAGTTGAAGCGCATCAGCGAAGGACACTCAATGGCCTACGATGACTGGCCTCGGCTGACCTCGGCGGTGAACAAGTTGATGGATTCACCGCTGATCATTTGCGATGACTCGTCTCTCACGCTGCGGGATATCCGCCAGATCTGCCGGACGGTGAAACGGGAACACGGCCTCGCGTTCGTTGGGCTGGATTACATCGGCCTGGTCAATGGCGATAACAAGTCCGCGAGCCGGTACGAGGTGGTGACCGAGATAAGCAAGGGTCTGAAGCGTTTGGCCAAGGAGCTTGCGGTGCCCATCGTGGTGCTGGCTCAGCTCAACCGCGGCCCGAGCAACAGGACCAATAAGCGCCCGACCAAAAGCGACCTCCGCGATTCCGGACAGATTGAGGCCGACGCCGACGTTGTGATCCTGGTGCACCGTGACGGCGAATCCGACGCCGGGAAAGCGGGCGTAACCGAGTTGATCATCGACAAGAACCGCCACGGCCCCACCGGTACCTGCCGTGTTCAGCACCAGGGTGCATACCACCGGTTTGTCGAGCTTATCGGCAATCCGTATCCATCGGAGGATGAGGTCGAGATAGGCCGGCCTCTCGCCAGCAAGTACAAAGGGAGGAGGGGCGATGAGAAGTTTTGACCCGTTAGACCGAATCGTCTTGAACGCCGATGCCAAGCAGACAGGCATTAGATTCCAATCTTCGCGTATTCAGCTACAGCCCACGGTTGGCGAGGCCCGCGCCCCGCATCTACAAATTGTGATTATGGAGGTTTGGAAAAGCCTCGGGAGTGCCGCAAATGAGTAACGTAACGGCGGCATTGCCGCGCAAAAGTCTGCTGGATCATGAGCGCAAGTTCTTGAAGATCGCCGGGGAAGGCCTTGCCCAGGAGAAGGTAGGCGGTGCTGCGGCATTGGCCTGCCTTCTGGATATGGTCGCCAGCTGGCACGCAACCAGGGTCAACATCGAGTTCGGTGATTATTGCAAGCGCTGGGTGGCCGAGGGAAACGCCAAGAGCAAGTCAGCGGACAAGCTGTTGCGCAACATCCTCGGCCTGGATGACAACCCGCCGCCGCGCCGGATTCGGAGGGCTGCCTGATGAGCGTGTATCGAGACGCGGCACATTGCATCAGCCGGGTGATGTCTATCGAGATCCACGACGGCACCAAAAAAGCTTCGTGGCAGCGCAAGTACAAGGCGACATTCGACGATGAGCTGCTCGGAGGTGGGATAAGCGATGATCTTTCACCAGAGGAGCGGCTGACTCAAGACTCAATGACCCGATCGACAATCAAACGCACCCTGCCGGAAATCCAGTGGCAGGCGCTGGTGGGTAAGTACTCGATCAACCAGGACGAGGTGAGGGTCGCCGCCGCATACCTCACGCCTCGGGTTGTCAGCCCTGCTCATCAACTGTTCAAGACCAAGTGCGTCATGGCTTGGATGATCCCGGAGCGCCGCAACGGGCTGCCATCGTCATTCTACGTTCTGCATAGCTGGGATGCTGATGGCACGCCTGAGCGAACCTTGCGCCGCTGGCGTGCCACCACGATGGCTTGGCTGGATGATCAGGTTGCTGGCGCACACTTCGCGGTTGAGGCTCTGCTCGAAGATCGTGGTTTGTTGTTCCGAGAGGTGGCTTGACAGTGACCGAGTGACCGCGTAGATTTCGAACCTGCGGTTTGGTGCATCACAGGATGACAGCCAGACAAAGAAAACCCGGCCATTGCGTCGGGTTTTTTTATGCCCAGAATTTGTTGCGTGAGCCATAGCCAGGGTGGGTCTTCGGGCAGGGCCTGGACGCGGTATAGCCGGTAGTCACGCGTTACGAACGAACACCGGCAGCATGAGCAGCCCAAACCTGTGTGCTATTGGTGCTGGCTCAAGCGGGCAGCGTGGGAAGACACGCACGTTATGCAGATGAATGCGCATTGGATGCGCGGCGAATGAAGCGCTGTAGTCAAGCCTTTGGCCATGACTGAAAGCAGGAGATCAGCTCCTGCCACCTGCACCTATTTGGAGGCTCGCCATTTCGGCGGGCCTTTTTTATTCCTGGAGCACAGCAAATGTCCGATCCTAAATTTCAAGCTGTTGGCGCTCAGTTGTCTTCACTCAGGGTCCAGATCCAGACCGAATCGGTTGCGCGAGTGGCGGCGGACGCGGCATTGGCAGCGCGGATCGGCTCAATTGAAGCAGCGCGCGGCGGAGATATCCAGAGCGAAAACTACGTGCCGGGCGTTTCCGGTTGGAAGCTGGAGAAGGACGGTACGTTCGAAATCAACTCTTGCACCCTCGGTAGCGCCGCCCAAGCACCTGAGCGCCAGACGGTATCGGTAGAGGTCGCGAGCTGGAGCAAGTACGACTTGCCCAAGAATGCGGCCAACCTGCTCCAGTTCATGCAGGCCGAACTGCAAAAGGTGCCAGAGCAGTATCGCCACGCTGCCGAGTTCGAAGAGTTCGACGCGAGCTACGGCGATGAGCAGTTCAATGGTCGCCTGTTCTTGAGCTACTCCCGCCTCGAAACCGAGGAAGAGCTGGCTGATCGCCTGGAGAAGGCGAAGGTCGCCGGTACGCACATCAGCATCAAGAACGGCCAGATGACTGTCACGCAAGACGGCGTAGTGCGGTTCAAGATTGGTAACATCAATCAGCCGGAGCCTGTGAAACCTCAGCCATTCAAGGTTGATGGTGATCAGGTCTTCATCAACGAAACTTTCCTCCACGACGCCTCTATCACCAACGCCAAGATCGTCCCGGGCGGCAAACTTTACGCCGGCACAGGGCTTGGTTCGATTATTGACCCTTCGCGATTTGAAATTGCCAGCCAGCATCCCGAATTGGGAAGGGCATTCATAGCTGGTGATGCCAGCAATATTCTCGACCTTCTGAAAGGTCAGATCGAGGTGGACAATCTCGGTGAGGCGCTCAGAGATCGGATTGATAAGATCTATGAGACGGTCAATGAAAAAGTCAAAGAAGTGATTCGGTCAGAGCTTCGACCGGGCGGCCTGCTTCACCGTTAAATAAAATCCATTCCTTCACTCCCTCACTGGGAGGATACCGAGATGAACCCGATGCCAGAGAAAACACCCGACTTCTGGGCGCAAGTCTGGCTGATCCTCTCTACGCCGATCTGGCAGGGGGCAATCATGGCCGGAACCATTTCAGCGCTACGTGTGCTGTATGAGGGCAAAGAAGCCAACAAATGGCGCGTGCTGCTTGAAGCATTGATGTGTGGCGGACTTAGCCTGTCGGCAAGCAGCGTCATTGAATGGATGGCCTGGCCGTCCAGTCTTTCGGTCGGCGCCGGCGGTGCCATCGGCTTCATTGGTGTGACGGCCTTCAGGGAGATGGTCATTAAGTTCCTTGGCAGAAAGGCGGACTCAGCATGAAGGCGATAGCAGTGGCAATCATCGTCGCCCTGGTTGGCCTGTTGCTCGTTGGCATCCAGCAGATGCGTGTCGAGGATCTGCGTGCAGAGAAGCGCATTGAATCCCAGGCCAAGGATGAGGCGGTCAAGGCCAACAACGAGAGTCAGGCCACTATCACCACGCTGCGCGCCGAAGCGTTGCGCAACGCCGCATACACCGCGGACCTGGCCAAGCGCATCAAGGCCAGCGAGAAGAAAGCCGAGAAGGCGAGGAAAGACTTTGAAGAACTCAAGCGCAACAGCAAGCCTGTTCGTGACTGGGCTGCTCAGCCTCTTCCTGACGGCCTGCGCGGCAAAGCCGGCGGTGGTGACAAAGACCCAGGCCGTAAGGATAGAAGCCCCTGAGTTGATCCCGTGCGAACGGGTCGACCAGGCTGAAGCAGACCTTCGCTTCAATGGCGATGTGTGGGAACTGAAGGACAAGGCCATCAAGTTGCTGGATACGTGCGCTGACCAAGTGGATGCCCAGATCGTCCGCAGCCAGAGCAAGTAATCCGCGCCACGTTTTCGAATGCGTCAAATCGTGGCGCGCAATCATGAGGAGTCACCATGGGCCACACCTTCGAGTGCCCGAAGTGCGGACGTGCGACGACAGAGGTTGTGCCGAACCACAGCGCCAACCTGATGTGTCAGGCCTGCCGCCGCGCATTGGTGCCGCCGCCCACAACCGAACAGCGCGGATTGCCGCCGCCACCACCCATGCGTACCCCACACCACTCACGCACCCCTGGCCTTGGCCCGATGCTGGTCGTGCTGGTCTTCGTTGCTGGTGTAGCGATAGGCGCCAAGATGGCAGGCGGCTGGTGATGCGATACCGGGATCTGTTGAGAAAGACAGTGGCTGACTTGAATACCAGCATCAAGGCCGGAGCCCCTGAGTGGCTGGTTGGGTATGCCAAGGCTTCGATGGCCAAGGCTGACTACCACCACGCCAGGCGCAGAAGCCGAACCTGCCCGGAGCGGGTCAAGGCAATGAGCGAGCTACTCCAGCTGGGCGACCTGCTGCGGTACTGGAAGTGGTGTAGCTGATGGCCTGCAGTGGATGCGCCGCCAGGCGCGAATGGTTCAACAAGATGACGAGGCTGGCACATGAGCGAGCGGTTAAATTATTCAGATCAAATCCAGAAGATGAATCCGAGCGCGGGCGAGCTTCTGATAGTTACGGCCCCGTCTCGGCTGACCTTGGAGCAACGCCAGAAGATGGCGGACAACCTGGCCCCATTGGCTGACCGCCTGGGTGTGCAGTTGCTTGTACTCGATGGCGGCTTCACTGCCCAGCTTCAGCCTAGTGCCAGCGAGCTACTGAGCGAGCAGAAGAAGCAGACAGCGATCCTTGAGCGGATGGAGAGACAGCAAGGCCTGTTGATCCAGGCCCTGGCCGAGGATCAGGGTGAAGACCATGACGCGCCGCCTTCCACCTACATGGATGGAACCCCGTGCCGCTGAGACCGCAGAAGCCTTGCAATGCACAGGGCTGCAACACGCTGACCCGTAACCCCCGGTACTGTGATGATCACGCTCACCTACTCAAGAGCTCGACCTGGGCCAAGCCTCGAGAGAGCAGCACCAAGCGCCACTACAACTATAAGTGGCAGCAGGCTCGGGCAGGCTGGCTGGCCAAGCATCCGCTATGCAGGCGCTGTGAGCAGGAAGGTAAGGTGGTTGCGGCGACGGATGTTGACCACATCATCCCGCATAAAGGTGACATGACCCTGTTCTGGGATCGGCGCAACTGGCAAAGCCTCTGCGGCCCGTGCCACTCCAGCAAAACGGCCTCCGAGGATGGTGGTTTCGGCAATTCCCGGCGCTGAAAGCAGAAAATCCACCAAAAATCAGTGAAAAACGATCGAATGAGAATGATTCGCGCCGAAAGGGAGGGGGAGGGTCAAAAGTCTGGGCCTTTTCGCTTCTAGACCGCGCCCTCAATCGTTTTCTTACACCCGCGAAATTAAAAAATCAGGAGTTGCGCGATGGGAGGCCCCGCCACGGTCGCCGGCCGTGGTCGCAAACCCAAGCCAACGGCCAAGAAAGCACTGGCTGGTAACCCTGGGAAGCGTGCGCTCAACACCGCCGAGCCCCAGTTTTCCAAGATCACTCAGATAGACCCGCCCGAGTGGTTCAGCCCGCGGGCCGCCACCATGTGGAACATGATTGTTCCGGAGCTGCTGCGCGAAAACGTAGTCGCGATTACCGACCTGCATAACGTCGAAGCTTTCTGCACCGCCTATGACAACTGGCGTATGGCGCAGGAGTCGATCAAGGAACACGGCATTGTCGTAGCCGGGGCGACTGGCGGCCCGATGAAAAATCCTGCGTTGACCGCGGCGAACGAAACGATGCGCCAGATGGTGACATTCGGCTCGATGCTGGGTCTGGATCCTGCCAGCCGCACGCGCCTTATCGGCGGCAACAAGGAAAAGGAAACCAACGAATTCGCCAAACTACTGAGTAGCTGATGACCAAATCTGCCCACCCCAACGTCGACAAGGCGATGGCTTGGGGTAGGTCCGTGCTTCGCGGTAAGGTCCCAGCCTGCAGGTTTGTGCATCAGGCTATCCAGAGGCACTTCGACAACTTAGCCGCGAGCCGCAAGCGTGCTTATCGATATAAGTTCGATCCGGCCAAAGCGGAGAAAAAACTCAAGCTGATGCAGCTACTGCCGCACACCAAAGGTGAGTGGGCATTCAAACGACAGCTGATCACTTTGGAGGCCTGGCAGCTGTTCGGCATAGCCGTCACGTATGGCTGGGTCAAGAAGAAAGGTGGCCACCGGCGGTTTCGCGAAAGCTACTGGGAAGTGCCGCGGAAGAACGGGAAATCTGTAGTAGCTGGCGGCGTAGGCATCTGCATGTTCGTCGCTGATGGCGAGCACGGGGCCGAGGTGTACGCCGGTGCCACTACAGAGAAGCAGGCGTGGGAAGTTTTCCGCCCCGCCAAACTGATGGTTACCAAATCGCCGATGCTGGTACAGGCTGCCGGCATTGAGGTGAACGCATCAAACATGAACATCCCGTCCGACTTCAGTCGCTTCGAGCCGCTGATCGGTAACCCGGGCGATGGCGCCTCACCGAGTTGCGCAATCATCGACGAATATCACGAACACCCAACGTCGGCACAGTACGACACCATGATCACCGGCATGGGCGCACGCCGCCAACCGCTGATGTTCATCATCACCACCGCCGGCGCCGACATCGAAGGCCCGTGCTATGACAAGCGGCGCCAAGTCATCGAGATGCTTGAGGGTACTGTCCCGGATGAAGAGCTGTTCGGCTGGATCTGGACGCTGGACGAGGGCGACGACTGGACCGATCCGAAGATGCTTGCCAAGGCCAACCCGAACCACGGCGTCTCGGTGTTTCAGGAGTACCTGGAAAGTCAGCAGGCCAGGGCCATTCGCTCTGCGCGCTTCGCCAACACGTTCAAAACGAAGCACCTAAACCTATGGGTGAGCGCAAAGTCCGGGTTCTTCAACATGGAGGACTGGAAATCCTGCGAAGACACCACGCTCACCCTGGAGCAGTTCGAGGGTCAAGAGTGGATAGCTGGTTTCGACTTGGCGCGGAAGCTGGACATGAACTCAAGGGCGCGGCTGTTCTGGAGGGTCATTGATGGAAAGACGCACTATTACAGCGTGGCACCGAAGTTCTGGGTTCCCTACGACACCGCCTACGACAGTGATAACAAGCGCATGTCTGAACGCTTCCAGGCCTGGATCAATTCCAAGCACCTGGAGATAACGGATGGTGCCGAGATTGATTACCGCGAGATCTTCGAAGATACCAAGGAAGCCAATCATCAGGCGCCGGTGCGCGAGTGCCCGATTGACCCGCACGGCGCAACAGGCCTTAGTCACGATCTGGACGACGAAGGCTTCACGCCGATCACGACCACGCAGAACTACACAAACATGTCGGATCCTATGAAGGAGCTCGAGGCAGCGATAACCGCTGGTCGCTTCCACCACGATGGGCATCCGATCATGACCTGGTGTATCGCCAACGTGATCGGGAAACACATGCCTGGCAACGACGATGTCGTGCGGCCGATTAAGCAGGGCGATGACAACAAGATTGACGGAGCGGTTGCTCTGATCATGGCCATCGGCAGAGCGTTAATTCTGGTCAATGACAGCACCGGCAACATCAGCGACTTCTTTTCGAAACCTATCATTGTTGGATAACACACCCATGGATACAGGCCTGATCCTCTTTATCGTGGCGGCCGTGGCCGCGCTGTGCCTGTTTGTCGCCGGCGTCTTTGTCTTGGCTGGTCTCGGATGGTCTCTTATTGCCGGGGGTGCATCTTTTCTCGCAGCCGCTGGATTCATTCGCAAGGGGCTGACCAGTGAATAAACCTATCAAGTCAGTCCTGCGCCAGGCTCTCTTTAAATCCGCCGAGCCTGGATTTGTGAAGTCCTCGCTTGCTGGCTGGGTAGGTCGGCGCATTGGCCTGGGAGATGCTTCATTCTGGAATGGTTACTACGGCACAGATTCCGCATCGGGCAAAACAGTAAGCCAGCAGACAGCTCTTCAGCTTTCAACTGTGTGGGCCTGCGTGCGCCTCATCGCCGAAACGCTGGCCACCCTCCCAATTGCTCTCTACGAAGACAAGAACGGTGTGCCAGAAGTGGCCACTTCGCATCCCGTGCACCGAGTTATTAGTCAGCAACCGAACGCCGATCAAACCCCCGTTGAGTTCTGGGAATGCGTGGTGGCGAGCCTGCTGCTAAGCGGCAACAGCTTCAACGAGCCGCACCTGGTAGGTCGTGATCTCTCTTCTCTGGAGTTCATCCTACCGCAGTCGGTTTCCCCTCCGCGGAGAACGAGCAGTGGTGCGATTGAATATCGGTTTATCGACAGCGAAGGCAAACCTCATACGTTACTAGATGAGCAAATGATGCACACGCGGGGCTTTGGCACGGATCCCATGTGCGGATTGAGCCCGCTTGCCATGGGTCGCAATGTGTTCGGGGCTGCGATGGCGGCAGACGAATCAGCCAGCAAGATGTTCGCCAATGGGATGAAACTTGGCGGCGTTCTATCAACCGAACAAATTCTCAACAAGGCTCAACGGGAGGACATCCGCGAAGACATGGCGGCCAAGTTCGCCGGCGCGGTGAACACCGGCAAGACGATGGTTCTGGAAGCTGGCATGAAATATCATCAGGTGTCTATGACGCCCGAGGATGCCCAAATGCTCCAGACCCGCGCCTTCAACGTCGAAGAAATCTGCAGGTGGTTTCGTGTTCCGCCTTGGATGGTGGGCCACACATCGAATAGCACAAGCTGGGGCACCGGCATGGAACAGCAGATGCTTGGGTTCCTGAGCTTTACGCTGCTTCCCTGGATGAAGCGCATCGAGCAGAGCATTAATCGCCGCCTACTGCGGCCCGATGAGCGCCGGCGGTTTTACGCGAAGTTCAACCCAGAGGGCCTGCTCCGCGCCGACAGCGCTGCGCGTGCCGCGTTCTACAGCTCCATGACGCAAAACGGCATCTATACCCGCGACGATTGCCGGATCAAGGAAAACCTTGCACCCATGGGCGGTAACGCAGCGAAGCTCACCGTTCAATCCAACATGCTGCCGATCGATAAGCTCGGCGAGGGCTCGGGTGATGCCCAGCAAGCCCGTTCCGCGCTGTTGGACTGGCTCAACGAAACCCCCAAGGGGAACCAGGAATGAAACGGAAAGACCAGTCCCTAGCGGTGAAGTACCGCTCATTTGATTACGACGTGAAGGCTGTCAGCGATGACGGCCTTTTTTCTGGCTACGGATCGGTTTTCGGTGTCGTCGACAGTTACAACGAGGTGGTGGCGCCCGGGGCGTTTCTTGATTCGATCGCCGACCTCAAGGCGAAAGGCAGGTCTTTACCAGTCCTCTGGCAGCACCGCACCGCCGAGCCAATCGGTTCCTGGTCCATGGATACCCTGAAAGAGGACACTAAGGGCTTGTTCGGCGATGGAGAGCTCTGGCTTGCCGATGCCCCGTATGCCCGCATCGCAATGCGCGGCATGAAGTCCCGATCCATCACTGGCCTTTCCATCGGCTATTACGTACGCGAATCGAGCTTCGACGAGAAGACCCGCATCCGCACGCTCACCAAGCTCGACCTGGTGGAAATTTCCATTGTGACGGTACCGGCCAACGATGAGGCTCGCACCGACACCATCAAGTCGAAGCTGGCACATGGCGGCCTTCCTTCCCTTAAAGAATTCGAGTTGCTCTTGCGCGAGGCAGGATTCTCGAAAAATCAGTCAACGGTGATTGCCAACCGTGGACTGCAACACCTGCTCCGGAGCGAGTCCGCGGGCGACCTGGCTGAAGCTGAACTCGTCGAGGCGCTCAAATCGCGCCCGGCACTGACTCTCCCTTCGTTTTGAGGATTCACCATGCATAACGCCATGAGCAACCAGGCTCGCGCCGAAAACCGTCAGATGCAACGCAAGGAACACTCTGACGACAAGGTCCAACTGAAAGCGGTAACCGAACTGCTGGACCAGCGCGACCAGGAAATCAAAGCGTTCGCCGAGAAGGCGAACAAAGAAATCAAAGAGCACGGTACCATTCTGACTGATACCAAGACCGTTCTCGACGGCCTGGTAAAGGATGGCCTGGGCTTGCAGGATCGCCTACAGGACATCGAGCAGAAGCTGGCTCGCCGCTTTGCGTCCAACGATCCAACTGACGCCAAGTCGGTAGGCGAAGAACTGTCAGACTCGGATGACTTTAAGGCCCTGCAAACACGTGGCCGTGGTATCGCCCGCATTGGTCGCAAGGCCGTGACCAACATCACCAGCGCAACCACCGGGACCGGTGGCGTGGGCGTCGGCATCCAGCCAACGCGAGTACCTGGCATCGTCGCAGATCCGGAGCGCCAGTTCGTCATCCGCGATTTGATCATGCCTGGTCGAACCGGCTCTAACGCTGTCGAGTTCGTGCAAGAAAGCGGCTTCCAAAATATGGCGGCGATCCAGGCCACTGAAGGCGCAGCGAAAGCCCAGTCGGATATCTCGTTCGCTTTGAAGACCACCAACGTGGTGACCATTGCGCACTGGTTCCGCGCCTCCAAGCAGGTTCTGTCCGATATCCCACTGTTGCAGAGCTACATCAACGGTCGCGCGATCTACGGCCTGAAGTACAAAGAAGAAGAGCAGATCCTCGCCGGTAACGGCGTGGGCGGGAACATGCTCGGCCTGATCCCTCAGGCATCCGCTTTCAACAACGCCCTTCGCAAAGCAGGCGATACCAAGATCGATACACTGCGTCGCGCCATCCTGCAGGTACGGATCGCCGAATACCGCGCCTCGGCGATCGCACTCAACCCCGTCGACTGGGCTGATATCGAGCTGACCAAGGACAGCACTGGCTCCTACATCTGGGTCAACGTCCAGGAAGGCGGCGCACAACGTCTGTGGAAGCTGCCTGTTGTGGACAGCAACGCTGTTCCAGAGGGTGAATTCCTGGTGGGCGCCATGAACATCGCGGCTCAGATTTTCGACCGCGAAGAGGCGGCCGTCGAAGTTTCGACTGAAGACGGCGACAACTTCCGTACCAACATGGTTACGATTCGCGCTGAAGAGCGCCTGGCTATGGCTGTGTACCGTGAAGAATCCTTCGTCCACGGTGAATTCGACGCGCCGTAAGGCTTCCACACCTCATAGGAGCGCACCTGGGAAACCGGGTGCGAACACCGATGCCAGACATCACTGTAAAAGCGATCAAAGGCTTCAATGCCGACGGCCTGGATTCAGGCGAAAAGTATGTGAAGCGTGGTGCGGAATTCACCGTGGATGAATCGGTGGCGCGCGATCTCCGCCGTAATGGCCTGATCGAGGAATACGACGTGAAGAATTCTGCTTCCCCGGAAAACAAGCAGGCCCCAACCCCTTCGAATAAAGCTGCGCCAAAACTCGCAGCCAAGAAAAAGGCCGACTGACCATGAGCGTGATCGACATCGAACTGGCCATGAAGCACCTGCTCGCGGAACCTGAGGACCAGGACCTGGTGCAGTCGCAATTGGACGGCGCCGAGGAGGCTGCTCAGCAGTTTCTTCAGCGCCGGTTCTTTGCCGATCAGGCCGCTGTGGATCTTGCAAAGTCCACCACTCTTCAGCGAACCCAGGCGGCGCGCGCCATTTACCGCGCTGCGCTGGTAGTAGCCGATGACCCTGAAAACTCAGAAGACCGGTGCAGGCTACGTGAACGTGCTCGCCAGGCCCTGGCGGATGCCTTCGAGGCAATCGACATGGACGAGTACGGGATTGTGATCAACAAGGGCATTGAGGCGGCTTGCCTGCTCAAGCTCGGCCACCTATTTGCGAACAGGGAGGAGGTGGTGACGGGCACTATTGCTACTGAGCTTCCGCTGACCAGTAAGGCGTTGCTGATGCCTTACCGCATCCGGATGGGTGTGTAATGCGCGCCGGCAAGTTGCGGCACCGCATTGATATCCAGAGACCGGTGGTGGAGCGAGACCCAGAAGATAACACCGAGTTGCCGGTACGATGGGAAACGGTCTGGGAGCGATGCCCCGCCTCGGTTGAGCCATTGAGTGCCAGAGAGTTCTTGGCTGCGCAGGCTACGCAATCCGAGGTGACAGCCAAGATCGTGGTTCGGTACCGCCCGGGCTTGCTGCCCACGATGCGTATCATCCATCGCGGCGAGACTTACAACATCGCCGGCGCTTTGCCGGACAACGTTTCAGGCCTTGAATATTTGACGCTGCCGGTCAGCAAGGGCGTGAACGATGGTCGATGAAGTGAAGTTCAGCTTAATCGGTGTAGACAGCCTGCTCGGAAAGCTGGCTACCGTGAACGATGAGGTCAAGCGCAAGACCGGTCGCACCGCGCTTCGGCGCGCTGCCGAGATGGTCGCCAACAACTTCAAAGAGGGCGCCCGGCGATGGGATGATCCGGACACAGGTCGATCCATCGCAGACAACATCGTCCTTCGATGGAACGGGCGGCTGTTTCGCCGTACTGGCGACCTGGGCTTTCGAGTTGGCGTGCTGCACGGCGCGGTGCTGGTCAAGAATGGCAGCACTGAGAAAAGCGCGCCCACACCGCATTGGCGTCTGCTTGAGTTTGGTACCGAGCATATCGCGGCTGACCCGGTGGCACGCCCGGCCCTGGAAGACCATATCGGCGAAGTAACCAATGAATTCGCCACTCAGTTCGAGAAAGGCCTCGACCGGGCAATTCGTCGGGACCAGAAGTCCAGGAGCAGCTGATGTTCGCACCAATAAACGCCGTGTGCGCCCTGGATGCTGGCGTGATCGCAGTGCTTGGGTCCGCCCCTCAGCGTCTCTATCCATTCGGCGACGCGCCACAGGACGTCCCCAAGCCATACGCGGTATGGCAGACAATCGGTGGTGACCCCGAGAACTACCTGGCAGGCCGCCCAGACATCGACGGCTATACGCTGCAGGTCGATGTGTACGCCACGACCAGTAAGGACGCGCGGGCTGTGGCCAAGGCCATCAGAGACGCCATCGAGCTGAAGGCCAACATCATCCGCTGGGGTGGTGAGAGCCGCGACCCTGCAACAAAGAATTACCGGTACAGCTTCGACGTGAGCTGGCTCGTTCCTCGATAACGCTGCAACCCAAACCAACCCCGCCGAGTGCGGGTTTTTTTATGCCCGACATTTGGAGAACGCCATGTCGATCCTTTCCCAAGGAACACAGATCTACGCACTGGTCCCGCCGGTTTCCGGCACCGGACCTATGACCGTCATGGAAGTTGAGTGCGCCACCAGCTTCGACCCGGGCGGTTCGCCTGCTGAGCAAATCGAAGACACCTGTCTCAGTGCTGAAGAGCGCAGTTATAAGAAGGGCTTGCGCACACCTGGTCAGGCCTCGCTTGGTCTGAACGCTGATCCGAACAACGCGAGCCATATTCGCCTGCATCAGCTCTCGGAAGCCAACGGCGATACCACTATCAAGTGGGTGGTGGGCTGGTCTGACGGCAAAGATATTGTGCCGACCATCGCCGCTGGCGGTAGCCTGGGCGTGGCAACGGTCACGGCTGGCGGTACCGGTTACACCACGGCACCAACTGTGGCCCTCACCGGGGGAGGCGGCTCTGGCGCCACAGCAACAGCTACCGTGTCTGGTGGTGTGGTCACCGGCGTTACGATCACCAACAAAGGCACCGGCTATGCCACGGCTCCGACCGTCGCGTTCACCGGCGGCGCTGGTACCGGCGCAACTGCCACCGTCGCCCTAGTGGCCGGTGACGACTTCGACCTACCAGCAACCCGTACCTGGTTCGCCTTCCAGGGTTACGTGGCTGACTTCCCATTCACATTCGCGCAGAACGCCGTGGTTGCATCGACCGTGTCGATTCAGCGCTCGGGCGGTTCCGCCTGGATTCGTAAGGTCCCTGCATAATGGAACTGAACATCGCGAACCTCAAAAAATCGAAGGCGTTCACTGCGCGGCCGGTGGCCAAGGAGATCGAGTGGGAGGGCTCCAAGTTCACCTGCTACGTCCGGCCGCTTTCGTACCAGACCGCCGTGGGCGACATTGCTGCCCACCGTGGAGCTGACCCGCTGGCCTGTCGCATTGCCTCCAGTATCTGCGATGCCGAGGGCAAAGCGGTGTTCACCGTGGCAGACATCACCGGTGAGGCCGATCCGGAGAAGGGCGCACTCGACCCTGACCTGACCAACCTGCTGCTGATCGCCATCGGCGAGGTGCAGAACTCGGGAAAGAAGAAGCGCTAGACCCATCCGATGAGCTGTGGTGCGAGCTGGTCATGAACGGAATCGGCGGCCGCACCATTGCCGAAGCGCAGGAGCGCATGACCTATTCCGAGTTTGTGGTCTGGATGAAATTTCGCACCAAGCGCGGGTCGCTGCACCAGGGCATGCGCATCGAGATGGCTCTGGCGCAGTTCCAAGCTCTCTACGTCAACTCGAAGACCGCCAAGGATGCCCCTCGGCTTTACCAGCAGGACTTCGCCCCGCATATGGATGCGCGCATAGAAAGCCTTGAAGAGGCTGTAGCAAGCTGGGGTTAGGTTAGTGGTAAAGTTGTGGTGAAACCTTGGAGATGTTCGTCATGGCGACTTTGAAGTGCAGTAAATGCACCGCGTTTTATCCTGATAGCGATTCGGCCTGCCCGAGTTGCTTGCATCCGCGAGGGGCATTATCGCCCCTGGCAAAAAACCTTTTAAAGTTTGGCGCATTGTTTTTAGTGGCCTTCGGGATCTTTTTTTGGGCTTTTGGAGGCAGCAAATCGGATGGTGAGTCTAACGTTTTAAGTGACACCACTGTCGTGGCTGGAGCTATTTCGTTGGTTAAGGCCAACTTGAAAGATCCTGGAAGCGCTAACTTCGGTGAAATCGTCAGGCGCAAAGTGGGAGATGAGCAGAACGTCGCGTGCGGCACGGTCAACTCA
Organism: Pseudomonas sp. MF6767; assembly: GCF_016405475.1. Classification (NCBI taxonomy): domain Bacteria; kingdom Pseudomonadati; phylum Pseudomonadota; class Gammaproteobacteria; order Pseudomonadales; family Pseudomonadaceae; genus Pseudomonas; species Pseudomonas sp. MF6767. The sequence continues at coordinate 240,594 of NZ_JAEKCY010000003.1, forward strand.
AAAAATAGTTTTGGTGGATACGTCGGGATTAAAAGATTCATTTATACCCATGAGCGTTCATCTGTGCAGTTTGATAGCGGCTCACCAGATTTTTCTACGGCATGGCAATCGCTATGTAGATAGATACAAAAAACCAAGCCCGCCAAGCGCGGGTTTTTTTATGCCTGGAGAAAAGTATGGCTGGTTCGCTTGGCACTCTTACCCTGGACCTAATCGCCAAAATCGGTGGGTTCACTGGTCCAATGGACCAGGCGGGCAGGTCCGCAAAGAAAGCATCCAAGGAGATGACGGATGCAGCGAATCAAGCAGCATCAGCCTGGAGCGCGCTAGCACCTATCGCTGCTGGCGCGGTCGCAGGATTCTCCGTAGCCAGTATTTTTGGCAGGTTCATCACGGAGACAAAAAATGCTGAGAAAGAACAAGCTCAGCTCGGAGCCGTTCTTCGATCTACGGGAGAAGCGGCCGGGTTCAATCGCGATCAATTGAACTCTATGGCTGGCGCTCTGGAGAAGGCTAGTACCTTCTCAGGCGGTGACATAAACCAGGCACAAACAACTCTCCTGGCCTTCACTGGTATCGTGGGAAACCAGTTCAATCGAGCGCTTCAGTCTGCTGCGGATATGGCCGCTCGAACAGGCACTACTGTTAAAGATGCCGCCGAAACTATTGGACGCGCATTGGATGTTCCCTCTCAGGGGCTTACCGCGCTCAGTAAGCAAGGTTTTCGCTTTACGGATGAGCAGAAGAAATTAGCTGCCGCTCTTGAATCTACCGGGGATGTTGCTGGCGCTCAGCAGATAATCCTTAAATCACTTGAAGAGTCTTACGGTGGGGCCGCGGCGGCAGCCAGGGACACTTTTGGTGGCTCACTAGAAGCTTTGCAGAACACAATTTCAGCCCTGCTTACAGGCGAGGGCAGCCTAGACACTGCCAAAGCTGCAGTTAACTCCCTGAATGACGTTCTCTCCGCACCTGGCACCAAGGTTGCCGTGGACGGACTGGCGAAAGCAGCAGGCGTCCTTGCGCTGGTGCTGTCTGCCAGGTTGGCTAGCGCTGCTGCGGCCTCGGCGTTTTCATTTGCGGCAGCTCAAGTGGAGGCTGTTCGTTATCAGCTAACCCTTGCGCGGATGGCGGGGGTTTCTACTTCTGCTGCGGCAGGCTTGGTAAGCGTGGGTGTCGCTGCGCGCGCTGCTTCGGCTGCGATGGCTCTGCTGGGCGGTCCGGTTGGCGCGGTGCTGCTTGCTGGCGGCGCGCTCGCATACTTTGCTACTAGGGCAACAGATGCGGAGCGAGAGTCCGCAGCGCTAGAGGGACGGATTAATGCTCTTGGTGGTGCGTTTGACGCTCTAGGCCCCAAACAAGCTAAGGCAGCGCTAATTGACTACAACAAACAGTTGGTCGCCGCAAAGTACTCGGCAATTGAGGCTGAGGTAAAAGTCTTTGCGTTAAATCAGCAGTTACTTAAGAACCCTCGCAGCCCGTTAGCTGACGAGCTTGCCAAGGCTGAGGGCGCCGCCGAAAAAGCAAATGGGAAAGTTCGCGAACTATCAGCGAGCATTGATCAGCTCAATGCTCGGGCCAATGGTGCAAATGTAGCGTCTGGAATATCTGAGGCCTCAAAAGTCTACACGGAGATGGCCAAAAGGATCGACGAGCAGATCCTGCTCGCTGGCAAGAGTACCGAAGCTGACAAGCTCGCGGCTCGCGTGAAAGCCGGGCTCGTCGAAGGGCTAAAGGCCGGCGAGGGGGATCTACTCGTCGCAGCTCAAAGGAGAGCGGATTCTGCTATCAAAGCTGCCGACGCTACCAAAAAGGCGGATGAGTCGGCCAAGGCGTCAGCCAAGTCCGCTGCGGAGGCGCTGTCGAAGCGTGGCATTGATGCGGAGGAAAACTACCGCCGCCAGATCACACTCATAGATGAGACAACAGGCAAGCAAGGCAAGGCCACTGAAGTCGCAAAGCTGGCCTTCGAGATTGAGACTGGGAAGCTGAAGGGTGTCAGTGCCGAGCGCCAAAAGGTGCTGCAGGGATTGGCCGCCGAGCTCGACTCAAAGGTCAAGCTCAAGAAGCAGAACGAGCAGGATCTGAAGCTAGCCACGCTGCAGGCCAACCTCAAAGACAGCAACACCATTGTCCGCCAGGGGTTTGAGATGGAGCTGGCGGGTGCCGGCTCCGGAGAAAAGCTCCGAGGTCGCCTCAAAGAAGACCTGGCTATACAGCAGGACTACGACAAACAGCGCGCCGAAATGTACAAGCAGTACAAGGAAGCCGAGCTGCTGGGCGATCCTGACGCCAAAGACACCTACGACAAGGAAACCGCCCTACTTGAGGAGGCCCTTGCCGAGCGCATGGTCATCCAGCAGGACCACTACAATCAGCTCGATGATGCCCAGAGCAATTGGATGGATGGGGTCAGCGATGCATGGCAGAACTACGTAGACGCTGCGACCGATTACTCGGCGATGGCTGCTGACGCCACGACCTCAATACTGGACGGCGCAAAGGGTGGGCTGAGTACTTTCCTGTCTGATGTGGTGAGTGGGGCAGAGTCGGTAGACGACGCGCTAGGGGACTTGGTTGCGAACTTCGCCAAGTCCACTCTCCAAGCTCTGTCCGATATGGCGGCTCAATGGTTGGTGTATCAGGCAGTGCAAATGCTGGTGGGCAAGACCACGCAGGCAAGTGCGGTCCCAACCCTGGTGGCCAATGCCCAGGCAACTGCATTCCAGGCCAGCTTGGCCGCGTTCGCTTCTACTGCGGCTATCCCTATCGTCGGTCCTGCCGCTGCCCCGGCCGCGGCGGCCGCCGCTGCTGCTGCAACTGCCCCCATGGTGGCTGGCGTTGCCAGTGCTGCGCTCGCCGGTATGGCGCACGACGGTATCGACGCAGTGCCGGAGACGGGAACCTGGCTGCTCCAAAAGGGTGAGCGAGTAACCACGGCCGAGACCAGCGCCAAGTTGGACAGGACGCTTGACCAGCTGCGCGCCAACTCAGGTGGTGGAGGTGGGGGAGGGATCAACATCAGCGCCCCAGTGAACGTGCAGGCCCAGCCAGGCATGAGCGGTGATGATGCTCGCAAGCAAGGCGAAGCGATGGGCCAAGGTCTGGTCTCGGAAATTCGCCGCGTGCTTCAGGGTGAAATGGGGCAGGGCGGTTTGCTCTGGAGGCGAGTCTGATGGCGGAAACATTCAGCTACTGCGTTCAGCTGGGCGGCGATGGGGAGATTGACCAGCGCACCTGGGAGAACGACTTCGGCGACGGGTACACCCAGGCCGGAGGAATCGGCATTAATACCAAAAGCGAGAACTGGAATCTGACGCACTCTGGTGTCATGGCTCCCGGTGAGGAGGTGCTGAAAGTGCGAGATTTCATCGACCGGCATGAAGGCTACAAGTCATTCCTCTGGACGCCGCCGGGCGGTGTGCAGGGCCGATATCGATGCAAGGGCTACAAGTCCAAGCCGCTTGGCGCTGGCCTGTGGACGCTTTCGTTTACGTTCAAACAGACCTACACGCCTTAACCACAACCCTAACCAAGCCCCGCCAAGTGCGGGGTTTCTTGTTTCTGGGGCCTTATGAATTACAACACCGATATTCAAAAGCTTGAGCCGGGTAACCAGATCCGGTTGTACGAACTGGACGCTACGCGCCTGGGTGCAACGATTTGGCGATTTCACGGCCACGCCCACGAGGGCGACATCATCTGGCAGGGGCAGCTCTACTCGCCGCTCCAGATCGAGGCCAAGGGCTTTGACATCCGTGGTGACGGACGCCCAGCGACGCCAACGCTGCAGGTCGACGACGAGCTGGGCGGGGTGCGCGGGGCGATTACCGCTCTGTGCTTCCAGTTCCGTGACCTGGCCGGCGCCCGGGTCAAGGTGATCGAGACGTTCCGCCACTTCCTGGACGCCGCCAACTTCCCCGACGGCAACCCGGAAGCCAGCGACCAATCGAAAACGAACCTCTGGTTTATCGAGCAGAAGACAGAGGCGTTGCCGAGCATCTCGGTCACGTTCTCGCTGTCGAGCCCTACCGACATGGAAGGGCAAATGCTACCTGGTCAGCAGATCACCAAGCTCTGCCGGTGGGCCTGCCGTGGCGGGTACCGGCAGGAGGCTTGCGCCTACACAGGGGCTGCGATGTTCGATAAGAAGAACCAGCCCACCGACAACCCTGCGCTCGACCGTTGTGGGGGCTGGTGGAGCAGCTGCAAGATCAGGGGCAACACCCGCCGGTTCGGTGGGTCCATGGGCGCAAGCCTCATCGCAAGTTCGAGGTAGTCATGCGCATCAATCAGAAATTGCAGGACGAGATCCGCGCACACGCCGAGCGCGCTTACCCGGCCGAGGCTTGCGGGGTTTTAATCAAATCTGCCGAGGGCCGCGAGTACGTGCCGTGTGCGAACTTGGCGACTACACCGCGAGAACACTTCCAGATCGATCACAAGGACATGGCCCGCGCCGAAGATCGCGGGCAAGTGCTGGCGATTATCCACAGCCATCCGGATAAAGCACCGGCGCCAAGCATGGCCGACCGGGTCAGCTGCGAACTGCACGAACTGCCCTGGGGCATCGTCGGCTGGCCCGGCGGCGACATCGAGTGGCTCAAGCCGTCCGGCTTCCAGGCGCCGCTGCTGGGCCGCGACTTTTCCCATGGGTTGCTTGATTGCTGGGCAGCTTGCCGGGATTGGTACGCACGCGAGGCCGGCCTGCAGTTACCGAACTTTGAGCGGGCCGATCTGTGGTGGGAGCAGAAAGGCGGGCCGAGCCTCTACGAGGATAACTTTGCAGCCACCGGTTTCTACCGGGTCACCGAGGCAAAGCGCGGCGATATGCTGGTATTGCAGATACCTACACCGGGGCGAGAGTGCTATTTCCCGAATCACGCAGTGATTTATCTGGGCGATGAACCCGCACTGCTCAGCGAGCCGGCGCCGAAGCTCGGCGGGTCAGGCCCGTTCATTTACCACCACATGCCCGGTCGCCTGGCTGCCCGTGAAGTTTATGGGTGGTCGATGGCAAACCGGGTAAAACTGATCCTCCGGCACAAGGACTACCGCCCATGACCATGCGCACCGTCAAGCTCGGCGGGGTGCTGGGCAAGATGTTCGGCAAAGAGTACCGACTCGACCTGAACGGTATTCATGACGCTACTGCGGCGCTATGCGCGATGAAACCCGGCTTCGAGAAGTTCATGCGGACCGCGCACGAGCGGGGCCTGGTCTTCGCTGTGTTTGTTGATGAGCGGAACATCAGCGCGCAGGAGCTTGAGCTTGTCGGTCGTGCCGAAGGCGACATTCGCATACAGCCGATTATCCAGGGCAGCAAGCAGGCCGGAATGTTTCAAACACTTCTCGGTGTCGTGCTGATCGTTGCCGGGTTATTCACCGGCGGCACCACCTCGACCTTGGGTATGGGCTTACTCGCCGCCGGCGCGGCTGTGGGTCTTGGTGGTGTTGTGCAAATGCTGTCACCGACTACCAAGGCAACCGCCGAAGGCAAGAACGACGACGGCAACAACCCGAGCTACGGCTTCGGTGGCGCGGTGACCACTATTGCCCAGGGTAACCCGTACCCGCTGCTTTACGGAGAGCGCGAGGTTGGCGGCGCCGTCGAATCTGGCGGGGTTTACACGCAAGACAACATTTGATTCAGCGCAAACGACGAACCCGCTTCTGCGGGTTTTTGCATTCTGGAGGGCGCATGAGCGCAGCAGCAAAGAAGACGTCTCGCACCGCAGGTCGCACCCGGCGCGCCGTGATCGGCAGCAAAGGCGGCCAGGCCAAAGAGAAAAAGCCAAGCATTGCGCAGAATAGCGTTCCGTCGGTTTCTACTGCGCGCATCCTCTACATGTGGAGCTGGGGACCAATTGTTGGCCCGGTTGATGGCCTTCGCTCGATCAAGCTGGACGGCACCCCAATCCAGGGGCCGGACGGCACGTTGAACTACCCCGGCGTCAAATGGCAGTTCCGTAACGGTGAGCTGAATCAGGCTCGTCTGGAAGGCAATACCGAGTCCAGCAACGAGATCGACGTCAAGCAAGAACTCATCTTTGGCACGCCATGGCTGCACAGCATCACGAATCCGGTTCTGGACGCGGTGCGCCTGCGCCTGAGTTGGCCAGTGCTTCGCAGTCAAGATGCCGCTGGCAACATCAACGGCGTACGCATTGATTACGCGGTGGATATCTCCACGGACAATGGTCCCTACGTGGAGGCGCTGGTCTCGTTTGTCGATCGTAAGAACGTCACCGAGTACGAGCGAGCTCATCGACTTGAGCTGCCCGCCGGCAACCGCTGGACAGTTCGGGTGCGCCGCCTGACCCCGAATGCCAACTCAGACTTGGTCGTCGACCAAATGGTCGTAAAGGCCATCGCAGAGGTGGTCGATAGCGACCAGGAATACCCGCTCACCGCTGTAAGCAGCATCGAGTACGACGCCCAGACCTTTGGCGGCGACATCGCCAAGATTGCTGTGCTGATGCGCGGCCGTATCATTCGGGTTCCCACCAACTACAACCCGGAAACCCGCACGTACTCAACATCTGGCACGGGTACGAGCAACGGCATTTGGGATGGCACATTCAAAGAGGCCTATACCAACAACCCGGCCTGGATCTTCTACGACTTGGTGCTGCACCCATACTACGGCCTCGGCGACCGCATCGACGCAACAATGGTTGATCGCTGGTCGCTCTATCGGATCGCGCAGTACTGCGACCAGATGGTGCCGGACGGAAAGGGGGGCATGGAGCCACGCTTTACCTGCAACTTGTACTTCCAGAAGCAAGCTGAAGCTTATGCAGTGCTCCAGGACCTGGCCTCGATCTTCCACGGCCTGGCCTACTGGGACGGCAGCCAGATCGTGGTCAACGCCGATATGCCGGGCGACCCGGTGTTCACATACAACCAGACGCAGATCCTCAACAACGGAGCAATCAAGTATGAGGGCACCAGGGCGAGGGATCGGCACACGCTGTACATGGTTGGCTGGGACAATCCAGACCAGGGCTTTGATACTGACAAGGAGCCTGTCTTTGACGATGAGGCCATGATCGAGCTGGGCGGTATCGTTCGGGAAACCTCGGTCGGCGCTATTGGCTGCACCTCCCTGGGTCAGGCGCAGCGCGCAGGGCAGTGGGCAGCGCTTACCGAGAAGCTACAAACCCAGGGCGGAGTGTTTCGTGTCGGCCTTGACGGCGACATTCCTAAGCCTGGGCAGGTCATCGCGGTGGCCGATCCAATGCTGGTGGGCCGCAAAAACGGCGGACGTATTGCCGCAGCGGCGGGCAGGGTGGTAACGCTGGATCGTGACACTGTGGTGCCGGTTGGCGCGCGCTTGATGGTCAACCTTCCCAGTGGAAAGTCCGAAGGGCGGGTGGTGAAGTCTGTGGCTAGGCGAGATGTTACCGTCATGGCCGACTTCAGTGAGCAGCCGCAGGCAGAGTGCGGGTGGATTCTCGACTACGAAGACCTGAAACTGATGCAGTTCTACGTCCGCAACGTGACGCGGCCGGAGTGGCACCAGTTCCAGCTTGAGGTGATCCAGCACGACCCGAGCAAGTTTGACGCTATCGACAACGGCGCCGTAGTGGATCCTCGCCCAATCACTGGTATTCCGATTGGCAGTCAGGACGCACCCGCCCGTGTCATGCTCAGTCAGCATGTAGTGATTGAGCAGGGCATAGCCGTCACGGTGATGTCGATCGCCTGGGACGCAGCGCCAAACGCTGTCGCTTATGACGTGGAATGGAAGTGGGGCGCCCGGGAGTGGATCAGGGTTCCGCGTACCGCTGAGCAGATGGTCGACGTCCGCGGTATTTACTCAGGCCAGTACATGGCCAGGGTGCGGGCTGTGAGTGCGCTCAACGTTTCATCGATCCCGGTAACCTCTGCGCTGACCAACCTGGAAGGCAAGACCGGCCTGCCGCCGGCGGTGTCTTCCCTCACCACTAAAGGCGAACTGTTCGGGATCAGCATCAAGTGGGGCTTCCCTGCTGGCGCCGAGGACACCCAGCGGACCGAGCTGTGGTATGGACCAGCGAACAACCTGGAGGCTGCGACGAAGCTGGCCGACCTTGCATACCCGCAGGCCGACTACCGTATGCAGTCGCTTCTGTCAGGGGCAACGCTGTTCTTCTGGGCGCGCTTGGTGGATCGCACCGGGAACATTGGCCCGTTCTATCCGACCGTAAACGGAGTGATGGGCCAGTCTGTTTCGGACGCTTGGCCGCTCCTTGAGCAGGTCAAGGGGCAGATTGATGAATCATCGCTGGCTCCAGCCCTCAATGGACGCATCAATCTGATCGACGGCGATGGGCCAGGGTCCGTGAACGCTCGAAATGAGCAGCTTAGAAAGGATCTCGAGGAGCAAATCAAGCCATACGTTGATGCGCTGTTGTGGGACGCAGCAAAGGCTTACGTCAAGGGTGACATCGTTCGCCAGGGAAACAAGCTGTACCAAGCCCTGGAGGCTAACAGTGGCTCGCAGCCTCCCAGCGAAAACTGGAAAGACGTCGGCGACATCCTCACTGAAACGAACGCTTTGGCAATACGGGTTGATAACCTTGACCAGGAAATCACCGCAGTCGATGGGAGGGTGGTTGCCACTCAGGAACAGCTTACCCAGCTCCAGACAAAGGTAAATGACCCGGTAACCGGCCTGGCGGCTACGGTAAATAACGTTACCCAAGTGAATCAGCGAGTAACCAACGTTGATAACAAGCTGACCGCGCAGACGGAGCGAATTGATGGCGTTTACGCTGAAATCAACGCGCCTATGGCTGGCTCTGATAATGACCTGGCTGGCGGAACCCAGGGCTATGCGGGCGTTTGGTCGATCCAGTCTGCTATTACCGATGGTGACTACGCCCAAGGCAAGCTGACTCAAACTGTCGAAGCTCAAGTTATCAAAAACTACGCCACCTATGAGGAGACAACGACGGCGCTCGTCAACCAGCAGACCGCTACAACCAGCCAAGTAACGGCGCTTCGCTCCGATTTTGACGGGAACAAGTCCACCGTACAGACGCAGATTAAGACGGTATCCGATCAGGCGTCAGCCGCCGCAAGCCAGACCACTCAGCTGCAAACAACCGTCAACGGACACACGCAGCAGTTCCAGCAACAAGCAAGCATCAACCAAGACGTAAACGGAAAGATCACCGGCACCTACTCGTTCCGATTCAAGTTCGATGTGAATGGGTCGCCTTACTCTACCGGCGTAGGACTTGGTATTGAGACTGGGGCGAACGGTCAGGTTACTTCGCGCTTCGTCATCCAGGCGGATCAGTTTGCAATCTACAACGGCGAGGTAGGGGCGGCAGGGTCAAGCGTGCCATTCGCGGTGAACGGCACAGAAACCTATATCAAGTCGGCATTCATCCAGGACGGGACGATAACCAACGCGAAGATAGGTAGCTACATCCAGTCGAACAACTACGTCGCAGGGCAGACAGGCTGGAAATTGTTTTTCGACGGAACCTTCGAAATCAACGGTGTAGCTCCTGGGCAAGGGCGATCAATGATGACGAACAGATCTCTGCGCTTTTGGGACGCAAATAACGTCAAAAGACTGCAATTAGGGGACCAAACAGAATGAGTTCGGGCTTAAGAATTTGGTCTCCTAACGGCACCCTTGAGTTCGATACAAGCATATCCACTTATAGGATTGTTCTGTCCGTACTTGTGTCCTATTCCTCAGGGCCGCTGGGCACTAGGACGTTTGCAGCGCCAGGGTGCACCACAAACAACGCGATATGCTTTTTGTTACCGATCAATAACGATAACTCGCAGGTCGTATCTAACAGGCAGCTGGAGTGCGAAATGGGCACGAACGAAGTTTATGTTAGGAATTTTCTCAAAGCTCGTCCTTCCGATTCATTCTCTTCCGCAACCATGCGTCTCATTGTTGCAAGGTGGGCGTGATGAGTTACGGACTGCAAGTGGTGAATGATTCTGGCGCTATATCCCTAGACTCTGAATATGCGAGGTTGTGTGTCTTTCATAAGGGCACCTATAACTCTGGCGCGTCCGTCGTCTTTCAGAATGTGGTTGACACGCAGGAGCCTCCCCTTGTTTTTATCAGACCACCAAATAATGGCTCGCTGATTCAGCTTGGCGTTCTTCTTGAAGGATCGGCGGGGGCGTGGACCGGCGCCACAGTGACCTCTGGGCAGGTTCACTCTGGAAACATATTCGTAGCTGCGTTTTCATCCAAGCCTTTGTCCACATATGGCCTAAGAATGTGGGGTGCGGATGGAAAACAGATATTTGACTCTGCTGTTCAGGCGGCAGTATTCACAAGGGTCGCGCAAAACTGGACATTTACGCACGCGGAGCAGAGCGGACAAGGGCTAATAACAAATTGGTATTCGGTTCCTCTCAACTATGCACTAGGTGATTACTTGATGATCAATAATGCAAGGATGCCCATGATGGCGGGAAACAATGAATCTAGAGGGACAGGTCTTCGATATGACTTCCCGGCCGGGCTTATCAGATTTAGCGTTACTACCGTGACGAATCCAACATACTTTTCGCTCTCTGCGGTATTTGGGAAGCTGGCTGTTTAATTTTCATTTCGTATAGGGGTTTAATTCAATGGCAAGACAAGGCATTAATCTTGGTACGGCGCCGACAGGCCAGGGCGGAGATACGTTTCGCACTGCCAGCCAGAAGAACAACGACAACTCGAACGAGCTTTATACTGCCCTTGGGGCTCCGGCTAACGGACAGTTGCCAGCAGCGCTACCCGTTGCGAAAGGCGGCACGGGTGGGACTACGCAGCTTGCTGCCCGGCAAGGCTTAGGGCTAGGCGCTGCCTCAACTAAAAGCTTTGGGCTGCAAGACGGAGAGCTTATCCCTGCTGGTACCTATAGTGGGTTTTATTCGAACAATGCGCCGACGACCTATCAAGCTGATAGGCCTGGCGAACCCGGCCAAGGTGGTGCTTTTTCCAGGCTTGGCGCGCCGGGCTCATCTTCAGGCTTGTCGTACAGCACGGTTATCCGTATTCCCTATGCTCAAGGCTTTGAAGCGCAGATTTTTATTCCTGTGGCTCAAGGCACCGGTGGTTTGTACTTTCGGACTACGCCGTCTAACGATGGCGGCGCTTTCGGACCTACGTACAGCGTCTATCACACAGGCAACACCACCCGCGGCTCCGGCGGCGCGCTTTCTGCAGCATCGCCAATCTTGAGAATCGCTAACGTGTCCGCCAGCGAGCGCCGCGACCTCCAAGAGGAATCGTTTCTCCCCGCCGGCGAATGGGGTGTGGCCAACGATGAAGCGCGCGGCGTTATTGTTGAGCGCCTCGGCGTTGGCGAGTACCGGGTGACGGGAAGCCTTGGCCTGGCACTGGAGGGCTGGCGCACACAAGATCCGCACTCGCCTGATGGAGGTCGTGCACTGGGCATAACCGAAAGCGAGCAGACCGATGGCGGGGCTGTCGTAATCCGTCTTTTCAAACAGCGCTGGACGCTCACCGATGACGGAGAGATGGTGCCGGGCCGGGGCTCACCTATGGATGTCCCGCTGAATAGCTGGATCGATGTGCGGCTTGAAATGCCCAAGGTCGACACGCCGCCGCCACTCAGATCGACCGAAGAATAGCAGCCCGCCAGTTGAGCGGGCTTTTTTACGCCTGGAGAAAGCCATGCCTATCACCGAGCAGCAACTGCTGCAGATACTCCCGAACGCCGGCCGCAATGCCGGCGTTTTTGTTCCTGTGCTGAATGCGGCGATGAGTCGACATGCCATTGTCACCCCGCTGCGCATCGCGGCGTTCATCGCCCAGGTCGGGCATGAGTCGGGCCAGTTGCGTTACGTGCGGGAGATTTGGGGACCAACGCAGCAACAGGCCGGGTACGAAGGTCGTGCCGATCTGGGCAACACCGTAAAGGGTGACGGTTCCAGGTACCGTGGCCGTGGCCTGATCCAGGTCACTGGACGTGCCAACTATGCCGCGTGCGGCGAGGCCTTGGGGCTGGACCTGATCAACAAGCCTGAATTGCTTGAGTTGCCCCAGCACGCCGCCATGTCAGCGGCCTGGTTCTGGTCGACCAAAGGCCTAAACACGCTGGCGGATCAGGGGCAGTTCGCGAAGATCACCCGACGCATCAATGGTGGGCTCACCGGTCAGGACGACCGCCGGGCGCTGTACGACAAAGCGCTAAAGGTGCTGGCATGACCTACAGCGCTGGTCGAAAAAATTAGCATTACTCATTCAACCAAAAGCGAAGGATCGCAAATGACAAACCCAATCGTTCCATGGATGGGCGGCAAGCGCCGTCTTTCGAAGCGCCTGCTCGCGTTGTTTCCAGATCACGAGTGCTACGTCGAGGTATTCGCCGGCGGCGCTGCGCTGTACTTCAAGCGAGAGGAACCTGCAAAAGTCGAGGTTTTGAACGATCTCAACGGCGACCTGGTGAACCTGTACCGCGTCGTCCAGCACCACCTGGAGGAGTTCGTGCGCCAGTTCAAGTGGGCGCTTAGCTCTCGACAGATATTCGAGTGGCAAAAGATGACGGCCCCCGAGACGCTGACGGATATTCAGAGAGCCGCGCGGTTCTTCTATCTCCAGCATCACGCCTTTGGCGCAAAATCCACAGGGCAGACGTTCGGTACCGCAACCACCGGCCGGCCTATCAACCTGCTACGGATCGAGGAAAATCTATCGCAAGCATGGCAGCGCCTTGCCGGAACCTACGTTGAGAACCTGCCCTGGCTGAAGTGCGCCGAAAAATACGATCGACCTCACACCTTTCACTATATGGATCCGCCTTACTGGCAGACAGCTGGGTATGGCGGGGAATTTGGCTTCGAGGAGTACGAGCGAATGGCCGACTTCATGCGGACTTGCCAGGGCAAGGCCATGGTAAGCATCAACGATCACCCAGATATCCGGCGAGTGTTCGATGGTTTCCGCTTGGAAACGATGGATATTCGTTACAGCACCGCCAATCCCCGGAAAGGGAAGGTGGCGATGACTGGCGAGCTGGCGATCATGAACTGGTAAACCCTGGTGGAAAGAGCGCTCACCGCGCAGGATGTGAATCCGTAGCGTCATCGAAAATCAGGAATAACGCCTCTATCGTGGCCGGCGTCAGAGCGCGTGCTGCTTCAAGCCCTTCTACGAACCCGGCAGCACGCTCTCCCGCTAGCGTACGAGAGGCATTGTCGGCCGCCCTGGCGATGCGTTCGAGGTGGGACGTTGCCCGGCTCTGAATCAACGGTGGGAGGTTCATCTCTACAAGTTTCTGAGTGTCGTTCATCGTCGTTATGCCTGTCTAAAACTACCTCAACCTAGCACGCATTCATTGGGTGTAAAGGGCGCTAAATGAAAGTAGGGTTTTAGACAGCAATGTACTGAAACCCGCGTATGGCGTGGCTCTAGGCCATTTCCAGCCCATACTGCTGCATCATCGGGGTGTGGGAGGACAGATCTGAGGAGTTTTTACTCATTGGGTAATAGGCAAATTCGTTGAAAGTGATGGGGCAAAGGGGGCGCTTGGCCCAGCATTTTTTGCGATGGCGGCAAGGTTAACACGCGAGGTCGGACCTTCGCAGGTCGCAAGCGGCCAGGTAAACCACGAAAGCGGTGCCGCCTCAAGAAACACCAACATAACCGTGGCGAGGGGGCTTGCTCCCGGTGGAGCGCGCAGCGTCCCTGGAAAATGGCTGCTACGCAGCCGAGCGAGAGCAAGCGCCCTCGCCACAGGTTAGCGGTTCAATCAGGCATTGCAGCAGCGTTAGACAATCCGGTCAGAGCCCTGAAAATCAGGGGCTGACTCACGCGCATTCATATCTCAATACGAGATAGAAACGCAGGTCGTGAATACGACCAGACTATTTGGATCTACGCCCACTGGCCGGAAACAACCCTCTGATCACCCCAAGAAACGCAGCAAACAAATTGATTGAAGTCGCCGTAGTGATGGCAATCACTACATTGTCCGAGAACGGCGCTTTACCCGAGTAATACGTCGACCACCCATTCCAAACCAAAAGAACCGCCCAGAAGATCACACCGCAGGCGGCAAACCAGAATGCACGTCCCGCATACTTCTTGCGCAGTTGCCGTTCGGCCTTCTGGTCTTTTAGGTTCTGGTTTCTTTCATCGTCGGTGCCTATGGCTTGCTCGCCACCGGCTTGGGTGTCCTGGTCAGGCCCTGCCGCGGGGGGCAGGGTGAGTTCCAGGTTGTCGAGTTCTTCACTCACGGATGCGGCTCTTTGGGTGAATGAGTGTTGCCATGTCTTCCCAGTCGATGGCGGAACCGTCGGCACCCTTGAGGGCCCAGGCTGTGCCGTCCTCGTGGGACAAGTTGGACAGTTGGGTGCCGGACCATTTGCCGTATTTGTTAATGATCCGGTCAATCAAACGATGGGTGTAGGTATCGCTCTCAGGAACCCTCGGTGTCACGAAGACAATGTCTTCGGCGTCGGGCTTCAGGTTGCTGAGCAGCGCGGTCACCGGGCGATTACCGTAGGATTTCAACTCATGGTAAAGCGACGGGATGACCGGGCCATATTGCCAGCGGGCGAAGTGGTCATCCATCAGGGGCTGGTCCCGTTCGCGCAAATGCCAGGACTGTGTATAGAACAGCAGTTTCTGCAGCTTCATCGGGGTCAGGCCCGAAACCTTGCCTTCCTTCGCGCGTTCAATGAAGGCGTTAGCAACAGCTAGCGCTGAATAAGCCATGAGCACCTCCGTCGTTGCTGGCTACGTTGTCAAAGAGTTTTATACATAGGCCTTGAGTTGTCGACATGCAAGGTGTTGATCGGCAGCAATACCAAGCTGGCAGAATAGTAGAATGCCGATAACTGGGTGTATATACAGTATTTTGATTCGAATTAATTGAAAGTCGGATGTTTAATGCATAAATATGCAAATTAGCATTTGCCAACCTCAGAAACTCCCGTCACTATCCGCGTTATGCAAAAACGCAACGTTTCTATCGTCTTAAGAGAACTGCTGGATCGCGACCGGATCTCCCCCACGGAGCTCCATCGGCGCACCGGCGTGCCTCAATCCACACTGTCCCGGATCCTCAGCGGCAAGATCGTTGATCCGTCGGATAAACACATCTCGCGCATCGCCGAGTATTTTCGCGTAAGTACTGATTACCTGCGCGGGCGCGCAGCAGTGGGCGTTGTGCGCGACGATGGGCGCGACCCGATGCATTCGGAACTCAAGGACATAAGCCTGTGGGACGACGACACCCCCGTTAATGATGACGAGGTGTCGATCCCCTTTCTGCGCGAGGTTGAATTGGCTGCTGGATCAGGAAGATTCGTCATCGAGGAAAGCGAGAAAGCCAGCCTGCGGTTCGGCAAGCGCAGCCTGCGGCATAATGGTGTGCAGTTCGACCAGGCCAAATGCGTGACGGTACGTGGCAACAGTATGTTGCCGGTATTGCGCGACGGCGCCACGGTAGGGGTGAATGCCGGCAAGAGCGGCATTGGCGATATCGTGGATGGCGACCTGTATGCCATCAATCACAACGGCCAGTTGCGGGTCAAACAGCTCTACCGCCTGCCTTCCGGTATTCGCCTGCGCAGCTTCAACCGTGATGAACACCCCGATGAGGACTACAGCTTCCAGGATATCCAGGATGAGCAGATCAGCATCCTCGGTCATGTTTTCTGGTGGGGCATGTACGCCCGCTAACCTCCACGCGTAAGAAGAAACCCGCCCATGTGCGGGTTTTTTTTCGTCCATAGGAAACCGGCAAAACCCAAGCCCGCCAGGCTTCGAATGCATCCGTGCATTCCGGCAGCAAAAATAAATGCATTTGTGCATTGACTGTATATGCATACATGCATATTCTTCATCTCAAGCCAGCCAACAAGGCCTGGTGGAGGCGGCAAGGATGCTGCCAAGGAAGACAAGGAAGGCACGCAACATCGGCAAGGACGCCATCGAAGCGATGGCAGGGAGGCCAGGCAACACCGGCAAGGATGCCGACGCTCTTTAGTTTCAACGCTTCAACAACAGGCAGCGATGAACCGGCCTTAACGGTTCAGAGGGTTGGCAACTGACCCGGGTGTGCAGCGTAAAGCACCAAAAGCAGTTATCCGGCAGACAGGGATCGTGGTCGGAAAAACATCGAGGAAAGGACCGTACCGCGCCAGTAGCGCCGAAAGTCCGAGGACATCATTACTGAAAAGCCCGGGCGACCGGGCTTTTTGGAATGCCTACCTACTCAAGCATTTGTAAATGAAATACGGACTATTTATTGCTCAGCCAGGAGGCGTGACATGACAAGTGAACAGCAAGCGTTAGCGGAGATGCCTATCTGGCTGGTCATCGTACTGGCAGTGATCGGCGGTGTATCCGGCGAGATGTGGCGGGCCGACAAGGAGGGCGCCCGCGGTTGGTCGTTGATCCGCCGCCTGGCCCTGCGTTCCGGGGCGTGCATGGTCTGCGGGGTTTCGGCTTTGATGCTGTGCTACGCCGCCGGCATGTCGATCTGGACCGCCGGCGCCATCGGTTGCCTGACCGCCATGGCCGGTGCCGACGTGGCGATCGGCCTTTACGAGCGGTGGGCGGCCAAGCGCATCGGGATCAACCAAGGCTCCCGCCAGGACCCGCAGTAATTGTTGCAAGGACGCTACTAAAATGACGCTTATCGAAAAGCCATCGCAACTGCCCCAGGCCATTGGCGCGGCGCTGCATGCAGCCCTCCCGGGCCTCAAGGTGGGGAGCCACCAGGATTTCCAGGGCGACGCTGAAAAAAACGGCGTAATGGTTACGGTCGAAGGTAATGGCCCTGGCATTCGCTCTCGCGAGGGGCGCAAAGCCCACGTCTTGGCCATTTCACTCAGGGCCATGGTTGCTCCCGGTGCATTGGCGTTCGATGCCTGCGACCTGGCCAGCCAACTGATGGACCTGGTGCTGGATAACCGATGGGACCTGCCCCCGGCACAGTGCGATTTGCCAGCGAATATCGTCGCTGCGCCCGCTTTGCGCACTTCCGTAGAAACGGACTACGACACCTGGGCGGTTTCCTTCACGCAAACCCTCTATCTGGGACCGGCGTTACTCGACGATCCCACAGGCCAACCGCTATTTGCCTGTACCTGGGACGTCTCCAACATCGACGACCCAACCCAATACCAGCCACTGGCGGAGTAGCCCATGTTCGACGCGCTGTTACGCATGCAATTGGGACCGATCGTCGAACGCCTGGCAGAGATGGAGAGCCAGCTCGAAGACCTTTACCGCCGCGCTGAAAGCTTCTGCCGGATCGGAATTTGCCAGCAGGTCGATGCGGCCAGCAACACCTGCAAGGTCAGCCACGGTGATTTGCTGACCCCGGCGATCCGCTTTTTCAACCCCAGTGCAGGTGCCCAAACCGAAACCCGTATCCCCACGGTGGGTGAACAATGCCTGCTGCTCAACTACGGCGGGGGAGAAGGCGGTGTGCAATCCGTGGCTTTGTTTGGCCTCAACAGTGATCGTTTTCCGCCAGTCTCCAGCGTTGCAACGTTGACCCGGCGCCGGCATCAAGACGGTACCCAAAGCGACTACGACGACGCCAGCCACACCTTCAATTGGGTCAACGGCCCCACCACCTTCAGCGGTTCCCGCGAGCAGGTTGACGTCAAAGTCGGCGCCGCCAGCCTGACCCTCAGCGCCCAGGGCATCACCCTGCAAGTCGGCGGCACCAGCCTGTTGCTGGACGCCGGCGGCGCGCACTTCAGCGGCCCGGTGGTGGACCATCAAGGACGCGTCATCAGCCCCCGATAAGGATATCCCATGCTCGGAATCGATAGGAACACCGGGGCAGCCGTCGATGATTGGCTGCAATTTGTGCAGCGCGCCACCCGGGCGCTGACCACCCCAGTGGGTACTCGGCAAAAACGCCCATTATATGGCTCGCTGATCCCGCAATTGCTCGGCCAGAACCTCGGTGACGACCTCTTGATCCTCGCCCAGAGCCACGCCGCGCAAGCCTTCTACAACACCCACAACGGTATCGGCGACTTCGACCCCCAGGTCATTGTCGCCACCCGCCAAGGCGCCGGCCTGCTGCTGCGGTTTGCCGGGACCTGGAAAAACCGCCAACAATCCTTCGAGGTCGTGACATGAGTATGCTGATCCCCGGCCAGAACCAACTGGCGGAACCGGCCATCATTAAGGTCGATGAGTTCGAACCGTTGCTGGCCGAATTCAAAGCGTTTGTCATCGACTACGTCGCCACTCGCGCGCCGCAAAGCGCAGCCAAACTCCAGGCCAGCCTCGACAACGAAAGCGAACTGCTGACCCTGGCCCTGGAAGCTTTTTGCGTGCGCCTGCAAACCCACGAACGCAAATACAACGCCCGCATCAAACAGATGCTGGCGTGGTGGGCCACCGGTAGCAACCTGGATGCACGCCTGGCCGATATGGGCCTGGAACGCCAAATGCTCGACCCTGGCGACCCGGCCGCGTTCCCGCCGGTGCCACCCACCTTGGAAAGCGACGACGACGCCCGCCTGCGCTACTACCTGGCACCCCACGCCCCAGCGGCGGGCTCGCGCATGCAGTATCGCCGCGAAGTGTTCACCTTGGGCGAGCGCCCAGCAGTGAAAGTACAAAGCGCGACGCCCGGTGTGGTCACGGTCACCTACACCTTCGACCCCGACGGCTACGCGGCCCAGGTCAAGGACGGCAACGCCCGTCGCACCGCACCGGGGGAAGTCATGGTCACCGTGCTTTCCAGGGAGGGCGACGGCACGCCATCTGTCGACTTGCTTGACGGTGTACGTCGACATTTCGCACGGCCGGATGTACGGCCCGAAACCGACCTGGTCAGCGTCCAGGGGGCGCAGATTCAACCCTACAAAATTCGCGTGGTGGCCAAGATCAACGCCGGCCCGGACTCGGGCTTGACCCAAGTGGCAGCGCAGAAACTGCTGCAAGACTACGCAGAGTCCTGCCATCGCCTGGAAGGGCGGGTCGACCCTAGCTGGATCGACTACGCCATCCACAGCGCCGGCGCCGCGCAACTGCAAATTCTTGAACCGCTGGCGCCGATTGTCAGCACCGCTTTTCAGGCCCCGTATTGCACGGGCGTCGAGGTGGAGGTGCGCACACTATGAGTGAACCCAAAGCGAGTTTGCTGCCGGCCAACAGCTCACCGCTGGAAAAGGCCCTGGACCTGGGCTTCGGCACATTGCTTGAGCGTGTCGCCCCGCCGTTTCCGGCGCTGATGAACCCGCTGTATACCCCTAGCGAGTTCCTGCCTTACCTGGCCGCCGACCGTGGCGTCAGCGAATGGGATGCCGAGGCCAGCGAAGCGGAAAAACGCCTGACCGTGGCCTTGTCCTGGCAGATCCAGCGCCAGGCCGGCACACCCAAGGCGCTGAGCCATGCGGTGGAGTCATTGGGCTTCACGCCGAATATCAGCGCTTGGTATCAGCAGCGCCCCTTGGGCGTGCCTTACACCTTCGACGTGCAGGCGATCATCGGGCGCAGTTGGTCCAGCGGCGACCACAACCGGCTGATCCGACGTATCAACGCGGCGAAAAGTGAACGCGATCAGGCGACGATTACCATCGTGCATGAAACCGAAGGCCAGCTCGCGCTCACGCAAGTGCTCGACGCGCCTTTAAGCGACGGCGAGTTCTACCTGAACGGCGCATTGCCGGACCTGGCGCTGGTGGCTCGCCTAAACAGTGCCGGGGTTGCCCAGCACTACACCATTAACGATTACGACCTCAGGGCGCAGCCATGACAGATGAAATCACGCGCCTGGTGCGCTTCACCTCCAAAGGTTTGGATGAAGTGCTGCAGGCAAAGAACCAGGGCCTCAAAGGCGAAATCACCCACATCGGCGCCGGCACCGGCCGCTACAACCCCGACGGCACGGAAGTGGCCTTGCGTGACGAGCGCCAACGGGTGGCCATTGTCGATTACGAAGACCTGGGCGAGCGCCAACTCAGAATGGCCGCGCTGTTTGATGGCGACGGCGAATATGAGATTGGCGAGTTCGGGTTTTACCTCGCCAGTGGCACCTTGCTGGCGGTGTATTCCGTGGCGGGGAAGTTGCTGACGTATAAAGCGGCGGCGGCGCGGGTGCTGCAGAAGTTTACGCTGGATGTTTCGCCGTTGCCGGCGGATAGCGTGACAGTGGTTGTAGGGTCGGAAAATTTCAATATTCTTATTGCTGAAGAGCTCGCATCAGTGGCGACTGCCAATATAGATAATATGGCCCGTCATCTTGGTGTGCTGTTTCGCGTTATGGATATTGAATTGAAATAGTTTTTTTATTGCTAAAGGGGTAGGTTGCCTAGATGTGAATCGTGGTTGAGTGACCTAAAGATAATTTAAAGGAGTAATTGCTTTGAGTACGGAAACGCAAATTGCTAGTTTGGTTCAGGCCTCTAATAATCTGACAAGTGCTGTAACTGGGAAAATAGGTGCCATCGATGCACGGATGGATCAAGCGCGTGCGGAGTTTGATCAGTTTCGTGCCCTGAAGGACGTTGTGGGTGAGGTAGGTCAGCCTGGAACACTGTTGATGAGTGTCTTTCAAGGACTTATATGGGGAACAGGGGCTCCTTACGACGTTGGCGCGACAGGTGGCTTGGTCGCTACGGATCTTGGATCTTCGTTGAATGTATATGCCCATTTTAAGTTGCCGTTTTCTATTAATACGGATGACCAGATGTTTTGGCTAAATATACGTGGATATAGCTATGGCAGTTCTTTGGTTTTGGACGAGACGTTCGCGGGCTATGTTTATTCGCCACAGCGAGCAGTCATTAATCAATCATGCTTCGGGAAGTTTGAGCCGGCCATGTATGCTGATGCTGCAGGTAATGCTGTTTGTAGAATCAAGATTCCCAATGTGTATGTAACGTCACTACGGATTGATACGATGCAAGTTGGCCGCTATCGGCCGATTAAACTTGGGGACATAAAGTCGAAGCTTTCTCTTTCACCAACGGTGGTTTTTTAAATGAACGAAATTTCTATGGAGGGCGTTCCGTCCCTTATTCCCAGCAAGGAAGGTCTGGAGCTTTTGGAGTGGTCTTCTATTCGCGTTCGTCGTGATCGGCTGTTGCGCGAGACCGATCATAGTCAAGTCCAGGACAGTCCGCTGAATGACGCCCAGCGAGCCCAAGCTGCGGCATACCGCAAATTGCTGCGGAATGTCCCCCAGGATGTCGGAGACCCCTTCGCAGTTGAATGGCCAGAAAAGCCAGACTTTCTTAAATAATCAACTTGGCCGCGAAAGCGGTTTTTTTTCGCCTCCCCAAAGCCCCTCCCCGCAGGGGCTTTTGCATTTCCCACCCGGAGATTTCCACCCATGCCCACCCGCCAAACCTACACCGTCCTCATCCCATTCCCCATCGGCAACGGCCATTGGTCTACCGCCGGTGAGGAGCTGGAACTGCTCGACGTCGAAGCATCCGCCCTGCGCACCGCTGGCCGCCTGGAACTGACCAGCGTCCTCAACTCCACCCCCAAGAAGGCTGAATAACCATGGCAGAAGTCCTGAACTTCGAGCACAACGGCATCACTGTGAATGCCACTGAATCCCCCGAGGCCATGGGTGGCCTTGGCGATAACGTCATTGGCCTGGTCGGCACTGCGCCGAATGCCCATGCTTCGATCCCGAAAAACGCGCCGTTTCGCATCAACAGCTTTACCACTCAGGCGTTGCTGGACCCTACCGGCACTGAGTCGGGAACCTTGTTCCAAGCGGTGTACCAGATCCTCAAAGTGGTGAAGGTGCCGGTCTATGTGGTCATCGTCGAAGAAGGCGCTACCCCGGCCGATACGATCAATAATGTGATCGGCGGCAACGACCCGGTCACCGGTCGCAAACTGGGCCTGGCGGCCCTGAGCAGCGTGCCTGAAGACCTGACCATCATCGGCGCTCCAGGCTTTACCGGCACCAAGGCTGTGGCTGGTGAGTTCGCCTCCTTCGGCAAGCGCATCAAGGCCCGTGTGGTACTGGATGGCAAGGAC
The DNA here is from genome assembly GCF_016405475.1 of Pseudomonas sp. MF6767. Taxonomy (NCBI): domain Bacteria; kingdom Pseudomonadati; phylum Pseudomonadota; class Gammaproteobacteria; order Pseudomonadales; family Pseudomonadaceae; genus Pseudomonas; species Pseudomonas sp. MF6767. The sequence goes on from NZ_JAEKCY010000003.1 coordinate 262,555, forward strand.
GCGTCCGTTGCCGACCAAGTGACCTACAGCGGCGAACTGGGCGGGGCCGACCTGGGCTTCGACCGTTGCCTGCTGGTGCACAACATGCCGTCGGTGTACTCCAAGGCCTCGAAGAAGAACGTGTTCCTGTCGCCATCCTCGCTGGCCATCGCCGCATTGGCCAAGGTCAAGCAGTGGGAAAGCCCAGGTAACCAGGTGACCTTCGCCGAGGACGTTTCCCGCGTGGTCGAGTACAACATCCTCGACACCTCCACCGAAGGCGACCTGCTCAACCGCTACGGCGTGAGCTACTACGCTCGCACCATCCTCGGCGGCTTCTCGCTGCTGGGTAACCGCTCCATCACCGGCAAGTTCATCAGCTACGTCGGCCTGGAAGATGCCATCAGCCGCAAGCTGGTCAAGGCTGGCCAGAAAGCCATGGCCAAGAACCTCACCAAGTCCTTCATGGACCAGGAGGTCAAGCGCATCAACGACTGGCTGCAAACCCTGGTGGCCGACGAAACCATCCCCGGCGGCAGCGTGTACCTGCATCCGGAGCTGAACAGCGTCGAGAAGTACAAAAACGGCACCTGGTTCATCGTCATCGACTACGGCCGCTACGCACCGAACGAACACATGGTTTATCAACTCAACGCCCGCGATGAAATCATCGAGCAGTTCCTGGAGGACGTTCTCTAATGTTTACCAACCGAGTCAGACAGGCCATTGCGGCCACCCTTCAAGGCCTGCCGTTGTCCGCAACCGTGGAAGAGTTCACCCCGCCGAAGATCGAGTTCGACATGGAGCCCATGTCCGGCGGGCGCTTTATTGCCGAGGAAATGGCCAAGAGCGGCAAGGTGCTCAATGCCAAGCTGGTGCTGCAAGGTGCCGGCCCGGAAATCATGCTGGCCCTGGGCGTGCGCACGGGCGACGACATCTTGCTGAACGTGCGTGAAGCCGGCCAAGACCAGGACGGCAAGACCTACTTCACCTACCACACCGTGGGCGGCAAGCTCAAATCCCTGGAGGAGGCGAAGCTGAAAATGGGCGACAAGGCCACCACCACGCTGGAGCTGTCCTGCCGTACCTACAACCGTCTGGAAAATGGCATTTCGGTGATCGACATCGATGTGCGCACCCAGAAGTTCGTGCTCAACGGCGTCGACATTCTTGGCGATGCCCGCCGCGCCGTGCTGATGCCTTAAGGGCCGGCGCAATCTGAAGCGAGCACGGTCAAGGTGGGAGCTGGCTTGCCTGCGATGCAGGCGACTCGGTATCCCTGGTGTATCGAGTGGATGCCATCGCAGGCAAGCCAGCTCCCACAGGGGCCATGCTCAGGTTTAGATTTTTCGCACTTTTCAATACCGTTCAACAAGGAATTGCCCCATGGCCTGGATGCCACCGTTGCACATCCTGCTGTCCCCGATCACCGCCGACACCGGTGCAATGATCGAGCAGGTTCAACTCAAACCGTTGTTCTACGCCGCGCAAAAAGACGCGCTGGCCCGGGCCGGTGATGACGAGGACGACCAGTTCTTCGAACTGGCGAAACTCGCCACCGGCCTGTCGGAAAAAGAACTCGACCAACTCAAACGCCCGGACTACGTGAGCATTGCGCAGTACGTACACGAAATGTCGACGCGCCCGGCCTCGTTCTTCCTGAACGAACAGGACGTGACGACCCACGACCAGCCTGTCCACCTGCTATTACCCCTGGAAGCCGCCGGCCGTACCCTGACCGAACTGCCCCTGGAAATGCCCGCCCTGCGCGCTACCAAGGTGATGAAAAAGCTAGCCACTAACAAAGAGCGTGCCGAGTTCATCACCGCCCATTGCACCGGCCTGATGATTCCCGATCTTGCCGGCCTGACCGTGCCCGACTGGACCGAGCTGCAGGAGCGCATCGACGATTTTTTAAACAAACCGGCGGACTTCTTTCGGAGCGCGACATCGAAGTGATCCTCGATGTAGTGCCGCTGGTTTACTCGGTAAACGAAGCGGAAATCCTCGACTGGGAAGCCGGCAAAGCATTGCGCCGCTACGACATCGCGATCAGTCGTCTTGGCGTCAAACAGGAGTAGAGCGCAATGGCAGATAGTAATCATGAAGCAGGGTCAGCCATTGCCAAGGACGGCGTGATGACTCAGGGCGCACTTCAGATGACAGGAATGCACGCTAGTCTCAAACCTATCACCCAAGCGCTGCCGAGCCCGCTTGAGGGGGCCCCGGGGAGTGCGGCGAGTTTGGCCCTGGCATTGGCCGATGCCAGCTTGCAGATCAAGCATCTGGCGGACGGGCAGGTCCGGTTGGTCGATACGCTGGAGCTGTTCAACGTCTCGTTGCTCAAGGTGATGGACGCCCGGCAAGCTCAAACTGCCGGGAACGCAGAGGGTACGAAGACCGTCGCGCCTACAGACAAGCGCACACCCTCGCAGGCGCTGGACGCCGCGATGACCGATATTGATCAACTGTTGATGCTTGCCCGGCATGAGCGCAAGGCATTGCGTGAAGCCAACCTTGCCATGGCGTCCGAGCCGGTGGTGGCTGCCAGTGGTGCCAGTGCCGTCGACCTCGCAAAGGTCGAGTATGCCGCCGCCCGTTCCGGTATCGGCAGTGATCGCAAGGACGCTTCGGGCAATATCGACCCCGTTGGGCGCCGGGCAGACCTGCAGCAGTTCGCTCGCGACGCTGCGATCCTGGCGACGGCGTTCAAGATCGACGTCAAAAATGCCGGCGAAATCATGGGCGGCTGGCGCGAGTCAATGCACCTTGATCGCGCACAAGCCTTGGACCTTGCCGACGCAACAAACGTGCTGGGCACCCAGGTATCGCTCAAGGCCGAATCGGCGGATATCGGCGCTGTTGTGCAACTCCAAGGCGCTGCCGCGAAGGCTGCGGGCATGAGTCCCGAACAGGCTGCAGCGCTTTCGGCGGCGTTGTTGAGCGCAGGTAACAGCAAGGTTGTTGCTGGTGCCGGGCTGGAAAAAATCAGCGCCGTCCTGGCTAAAGGCGACAACGCCTCTGCAGGGCAACGCAGTGCCTGGGCAGAGCTCAAGCTTGATCCAAAAGTACTCGCGGCGGGCATGAAACAGGACGCCCCACAGGCCGTGCTTACGGTGCTGGAGGCGCTCAAGTCGCAACCTGCCGAAAGGCAGGCGGTGCTGGCGACGCAGTTGTTCGACGGCAACCAGACGATTCTGAGCCTGGTACCGGTGATCGACAGCGTGAAACAGGCCTTTTCGCTGGTCGCAGAAAAATCCACCTACGCCACTTCGACGCTGGGCGACCAAGGTTCGGTGCTGCGTTCGGCCGAGGTTCGTGCGGACTCTACTTACGCACGTCGGCAAGCCTACGAGGCCAGTACCACGCGCTTGAGCACTGCCTCTGATACAGCGCTGGCCCCCGTTGTGGATGCCAAGCTGACCGCCATGAACGGCCTGGTCAGTGGCGTGGCTTGGCTCGCGGAGGGCCTGCCCAAGGCTGCCGCTGCCGTCACCCTGGCGGGGGCGGTGCTGATCCCGGTGGTTTCCGGTGTTTTCGGTGCCGTGAAGGACAAGATTTTCGAAAAGGTCGCAGGGAAAGTGCTCGGAGAGGGGCCGGCAGCCGGGAATAAAACCACACCGCCGGACAGCCAGCGCAAAGCCCCGAGTAATGACGGGCACAACGGTAATCGCCCGTCTGCTTCCGGCCCTGGCATCTCTGGCAAAGCGGCGAAGGTGAGCAAGCTGGCCAAAGGGGTCCCCCTGGGTTTGGTGGTGGCCCAGGCCGGTGTCGAGATGACGCAAGGCGCGATGACCGGAAACCTGGGTCAAGCGGTTGGCACTAGCGTGGGCTCCATCGGCGGCGGTGTTGCCGGCGGTGTCGTCGGTGATGTGGCCGGGATGGCGATAGGCCGAGCGGTCGGCACGCTGGCGGGAGCTGTTATCGGTTCGGTTGTTCCGGGTGCCGGCACAGTGTTGGGCGGTGTGATGGGCGGCGTCGCCGGGGGCGCAATCGGTAAGGTAGTCGGTGGCGCCGTGGGCACTTTCGTGGGCAGTGACGTCGGTGCGTGGCTGGCTGAAAAAGTGATGGGGACGGGCGATCGCCTGCCATCCCCCACGGAGGTCAGCAAAAACCTCAACGCCCCTCAGGCCGACAACCGCCAAATCAACTTCGCCCCGCAAATCACCATCACCGCGCCTGAGCAAGCCAGCCATCAACAACTGGCGGCGCTCGTGGTGCAACAGATCGAAGCGCAATTTACCCCGCTGTCGATGGACAACCTGCTGGCGACCCGACGCGGCGCAGCACTCACCGATGGAGCTGTGTGATGCGACAACAGATGGTCTTGGGTACTTTTATTTTCGGGCTGTCCCGTGGGTTCGCCTACGACACGCTTGATCGTGGTAGCAGCGGGGGCTGGGTCAGTCTCGACATCATTGCCGGCAAACCTAAATCCAGCCAGGTCGGCCAGGGGCTCGAAACGCTGGCATTGGGCGGCAAGGCTGCGCGTGCCAATGGCATGGCGCGCCTGGATGAGTTGCGCACCCTGCAGGCCCTGCGGGCGCCGTTGCCTTTGGTGGACGGGTTGGGGCGTAACTGGGGGCTATGGACCATCCAGTCGATCAGTGAAAAACAAGCCAGCGTGATCGACGACGGGACGGCCATGGTGATCAATTGGACATTGTTACTGGAGGAGTTCGTCAATGCGTAGGGTTCGAAGTATTGCCGGCGACTCGGTGAACCTGTTGCTCTACCGCGAACTGGGGCGCAGTGATGATGCCGCAGAAGAAGCGTTGTGGCGCTTGAACCCGGAGTTGGCCGAACAGTGCGCGGTACTGCCGGCGGGCGTCAGCGTGCTGGTGCCCGAATTGGACGCGCAACCGGTTGCGAGTCGGCCGGTTTCCGCCTGGGATTAAGGAGCCATCATGGCACTCGGATTTACACCTGTAGTGGAGCTATACGGAGCCAATGCCGCGTTATTCAACGAGAGGCTCTTGGAGTGGGAGCATACCGACGCAGCGGGGTTTGTATCTGATCAACTGAAGTTGACCCTCGATATCGAGGGGCTTGAAGGGCTGCCCGATCTGGGCGGCAAAATTGGCCTGCGTATTGGCTATCTGGAATCGGGCCTGGTGGATAAGGGCGTGTTCAAGATCACCCAGCGCACGCCGTCGATGTTCCCATTGCGACTGGTGCTGGTGGCCACGGCGGCACCGTTCGACGAGCACGAATTCAAACAGCGCCGCACCGCCAGCCATGGGCCGATAACCCTGGGTGCGCTGTTTCGCCAACTGACCACCCGATATGGTTTTTCACCGCGTGTGGCGCCTGAACTCGACAGTGAGCCGATCGCGCACATCGATCAGACCAATGAAAGCGACATGGCCTTTCTGACGCGCTTGGCCAAGCGCTTCGATGCGGTGGCCAAGCCTGTCGATGAGCTGTATGTACTGGGGCGCAAAGGCCAGATCAAGACGCTGTCGGGCAAGGCATTGCCGGATGTACGGTTGTCGATCACCCATGACAATCGTCCAGGTGACCGCGCGTTCATCGGCGCCAGTTTCACCGAGACCAGCCGTGCCAAATACAACGGTGCGCAAACGTCATGGTGGGACGCGGCAGCCGGAAAACAGCGTGTCGTCAAGGTGGGCATCGCACCCTTCAAAATGGTGACACCGCGATACCAGAGCGAGGACGAAGCACGCTCGGCGGCGCAGGGAGAGATGCGGCGGGTGGGGCGCGAAGGGTTGCAGATCGATGTGGTCTGCCCGGGTAATCCTTCGTTGGCTGCTGAAGGCCTGTTGCTGCTGGATGAGTCGTGGCCGGGGTTCATGCAAGGGCGCTGGTCGATTAAAACGGTGAAATCCAGGGGCGAGCGAAAAGGTGGCTATCGGAGTACGGTCCAGGCCAGCGGTTTGTCGGTGTAGATCCTTCCTTAGAGTAAAACCCATGGTAATCACACATGCTCAGCTTCTGGGTGTAATGCCTGGAGCCCGCCTTCGCGCGGGCATTTTTTTAACCTTTCTAAATGCGGCCTTTGCGGGGCATCAGATCAATACGGCCCGTCGCGCCGCCGCCTTCCTCGCCCAAATCGGTCACGAGTCTGCCCAGTTACAGTACGTGCGCGAATTGGGTAGCGATCAATACCTGAGCAAGTACGACACCGGCAGCTTGGCCGCGCGGCTGGGCAACACCCCTGAGGCGGACGGTGATGGGCAAATGTATCGGGGCAGGGGGCTGATCCAGATCACCGGGCGCCGTAATTACATGGCGTGCAGCCAAGCTCTGTTTGGTGACGATCGTCTGCTGCGACAACCAAAATTGCTGGAGCAGCCACAGTGGGCCTGCGAATCTGCCGCCTGGTTCTGGCAAAGCAACGGCCTCAATGAGCTCGCCGACAAAGACCAGTTCACCACCATCACTCGCCGTATCAACGGTGGGCTCAACGGTCTGGACGATCGTTTGCGGTTGTGGGTGCGAGCGAAGGCGGTGCTATGCGTTTCCTAGGTGCGTTTCGCTTGGTCGGTGTGTGCCTGCTCATGGCGCTTGTTTGGCAGGTGCAGGCGTGGCGATACGGGGCGCAGTTGGAGCTGCAATCGGTCCGACATACACAGGCGCTCAGCCAACAAAGCCAGGCAATTCTTCAGCAACAACAGGCTGAACAGGCCAAACGCCTGGCCCTTGAACAGCAAATCTCTACTAGCGATCACCAACACATTCAGGAATTGAACGATGCCCTGCGTAATCAAGCGGCTCTGCGCGATCGCCTGGCCACTGCTGATGTGCGGCTGTCAGTCCTTCTCGCCACCGTCACCACTGGCTGCACAGTGCCTGCCGCCCCCAGCCCCGGCGGCGTGGTTCATGCAACCTCGCGAGCCCGACTTGACCCGGCGCATGCTCAGCGAATTATCCGCATCACCGACGACGGCGATAACGCCCTGATCGCCTTGCGTGCTTGCCAGGCCTACGTGCAGGCCGTCGCGCATTAGCGTCTTGATGCACTCTGTACCTTGCATGGTCGATGGGCTCCTGTAGGGTAGGCAAACCCCCGCCCATTCCTGGAGACGACCGTGAAGGAAATCACTCAACTGGCTGCCGAACTGGGGCGCCGTTTGCAGGTGCTCAGTGCCCACGTCACCACTGCCGAGTCCTGTACCGGCGGCGGCATCGCCGAAGCCATCACGCGGATCCCGGGCAGTTCGGCCTGGTTCGAGGCGGGCTATGTCACTTATTCCAACCGACAGAAGACCCGGCAGTTGAATGTACCGGAAAAACTGTTCGCCAAAGTCGGGGCCGTCAGCCAGGAAGTGGTGGAGGCGATGGCCCGCGGCGCGCAGGAAAAAAGCCTGGCGCGGTTTGCCGTGGCGGTCAGCGGTGTTGCCGGCCCCGATGGCGGTTCGCCGGACAAGCCGGTGGGCACCGTTTGGCTGGCTTTTGCCGTGGGCGAAGAGGTGACGGCTGAGCTTGCGCACTTCACCGGCAACCGCGACGAGGTCCGCCGACAAACGGTAAAAGCCGCGCTGGAGGGCTTGTTGCGACGAGCTGCAGCAGAAATAGACAATCAGGGGTAGGCGATCTTGGATCTTTGTGGAACAATACTGTCTACTTATACAGGTGTTGGCCGTCAGGCCTTATTGATTACGTGAGGACTTTAATGGACGACAACAAGAAGAAAGCCTTGGCTGCGGCCCTGGGTCAGATCGAACGTCAATTCGGCAAGGGTGCCGTAATGCGTATGGGCGATCACGACCGTCAGGCGATCCCGGCTATTTCCACTGGCTCTCTGGGTCTGGACATCGCGCTCGGCATTGGCGGCCTGCCAAAAGGCCGTATCGTTGAAATCTACGGTCCTGAATCTTCCGGTAAAACCACCCTGACCCTGTCGGTGATTGCCCAGGCGCAGAAAATGGGCGCCACCTGTGCGTTCGTCGACGCCGAGCACGCCCTGGATCCTGAATACGCCGGCAAGCTGGGCGTCAACGTTGATGACCTGCTGGTTTCCCAGCCGGACACCGGCGAGCAAGCCCTGGAAATCACCGACATGCTGGTGCGCTCCAACGCCATCGACGTGATCGTGGTCGACTCCGTGGCTGCCCTGGTACCCAAGGCTGAAATCGAAGGCGAAATGGGCGACATGCACGTGGGCCTGCAAGCCCGCCTGATGTCCCAGGCGCTGCGTAAAATCACCGGTAACATCAAGAACGCCAACTGCCTGGTGATCTTCATCAACCAGATCCGTATGAAGATCGGCGTGATGTTCGGCAGCCCGGAAACCACCACCGGTGGTAACGCGCTGAAGTTCTACGCTTCGGTCCGTCTGGATATCCGCCGTACTGGCGCGGTGAAGGAAGGTGACGAGGTTGTTGGTAGCGAAACCCGCGTCAAGGTCGTGAAGAACAAAGTTGCCCCGCCATTCCGTCAGGCTGAGTTCCAGATTCTCTACGGCAAGGGTATCTACCTGAACGGCGAGATGATCGACCTGGGCGTACTGCACGGTTTCGTCGAGAAGTCCGGTGCCTGGTATGCCTACAACGGCAGCAAGATCGGTCAGGGCAAGGCCAACTCGGCCAAGTTCCTGGCGGATAACCCGGATATCGCTGCCACGCTTGAGAAGCAGATCCGCGACAAGCTGTTGACCGCAGCGCCGGACGTGAAGGCGGCTGCCAACCGCGAGCCGGTAGATGAAATGGAAGAAGCCGATACTGACGTCTGAAGCAAGCGATGACTGTTGTACTGGATACACTCGTCGCCGTTCGGCGCACTGCGATGGACCTGCTCGCTCGCCGCGAGCATGGTCGAGTCGAACTGACACGTAAGTTGCGTCAGCGCGGCGCAGAGCCTGAGATGATCGAAACAGCCCTCGACCGGTTGACGGAAGAAGGGCTGTTGTCGGAAGCCCGTTACCTCGAAAGCTTTGTGTCTTACCGCGCACGCTCCGGTTATGGACCTGCGCGGATTCGCGAAGAGTTGAGCCAGCGTGGACTGCAACGTGCCGATATTGACCTTGCGCTACGTGAGTGCGGTATCAGTTGGCAGTCGCAGTTGGAGGAAACCTGGCGTCGCAAGTTTGCTGGGCATCTTCCTATTGATGCCAAGGAGCGTGCGAAGCAAGGTCGCTTCTTGAGTTATCGCGGGTTTTCGATGGACATGATCAGCCGCTTATTGAGCGGTCGGGATATGGACGACTGAGCAAAAAACAAAAGGCCCGCTATGAAAATAGTGGGCCTTTTTTTTTGCCTGCAAAAAATCACGCTGTTTCTGGTGTCATCCGTTGCTGTGCCTTGCCCTGGGCCTGTGCCCAGTTCTCCGGCAGGTTGATGTAATCCACCAACTCCCGCAATCGCCCCTGATCGCGACCGTTGAAATTGAACACCAAACGCGTCAAATGGCTGAACCTCGGTTCGTCATGGTCTTCGCCCGTATAGGCGAGTTGCTGGAACTCGCCACTGAGCCGCAGGCTGGCAAACGCTTGCTGCATATGGGCCAGGGCGCGGTCACTCAGTGGATGATTCATGCGCACCACAAACTCACGCTTAAGCCAACGGGTGGAGTGGAAGTTGGCGTAGAACTGGTTGATTTCGTCCACCGCCTCTTCGGCGCTGTAGACCAGGCGGACCAGTTTGAGGTCGGTGGGCAGGATGTAGCGATTGGCTTCCAGCTGGCTGCGGATGAAATCCAGGGCGCCTTGCCAGAATCCACCGCCCGGCGCATCCAGTAGCACTACCGGCACCAGCGGGCTCTTGCCGGTCTGGATCAGGGTCAGCACTTCCAATGCCTCGTCGAGGGTGCCGAAGCCGCCAGGGCACAACACCAGCGCGTCGGCTTCTTTGACGAAGAACAGCTTACGGGTAAAGAAGAAGTGGAATGACAGCAGGTTGTCGGTGCCATCAATGGTTGGGTTGGCATGCTGTTCAAAGGGCAGGGTGATATTGAACCCGAGGCTGTGCTCCAGGCCCGCGCCTTCGTGGGCTGCGGCCATGATCCCGCCACCGCCACCGGTGATGACCATCAGGTCGGAACGTGCCAACGCCGCACCCACCTCTCGGGCCAGCGCATACAGCGGGCTTTCCACTGGCGTACGCGCCGAGCCGAATACCGTGACTTTGCGCCGGCCCTTGAATTGTTCGAGCACCCGAAAGGCATGGTCCAGTTCGCGGATGGCACGCAGGGTGATCTTGGCGTTCCAGCGATCACGGTCGTCCTGGGCCATGCGCAGGACGGTGAGGATCATGTCTCGATAAAGAGGGATATTCGGGCTGTTGGGGGCGATCAACTGAATTTGTGCGTCGACCTGCTGAGTGAGGTCGGTCCCGTTTTCTTCAAAATGACGAAGCAGCAAATCATTCGATTCATAAGGCATTCAATTTCTCCTTCTTTACAGGGCCTGGGTAGTCGACGAGAACGTCGCCTGGGCCACGACACTGCTTGTGTCGCGGCATGCCGCAGGAGGGCAGGCCTTTTTTTGCCCTGAAAATATGACAGAACAGCATTAAAAACTGTGGTGGGCGGGCATCTGGGATGAACTGATCATGGGCCGAAAAACCCTTGGCTGGCAACCGCTTATTGGGGGTTCATTACGCAGTTTAGTCGTTGGTGGCAAACGCAGAGGAAGCGTGCGCGCCGCTGGGAAGCAGCGCGGGAGGGTCAAGCAGAGGTTACTTTTTCTTTTTCGCCGGAGCCGGGCAATCGGCCTCTGCGAACTTGACGGAAGCCACCGGGCGATTGGTCTTGTTCTCGGTAATTTCGTAGCGCATCACTGCGCCCTTGGCCATCAGCTCGCGGTAGCCCGGGTTGGTGCACACACTGCGGCCCAGCTGGAAATACACAGCCTTGGGGTTGGCGCGCATCTGTTCGGCACGGTCAGGCAGCACGCTGAGGTGATCGATCAGCTGCATGCCTTCAACGGTGTAGGCGACTTCCAGGGTTTTTTCATCGATTTCTCGGGGCAGGTCTTTGTTGCTTTCAGCCGCGACGCTTTGCAGCTTCTTGTTCATTTGAGCCTCCAGCAGCGAGGCCGCGTGGGCGCCCATAGGCAAGACCAGCGCAAGGGCGACGGATGGGGCAACAAGGCGCAGCATGGAACGCAGCATGAAACTCTCCTGATTCGGTTACTGGTGCATAGACCAGCCACTGGGCTGTGCGTTCAGTGGCGCGCAATTATAGGTGAGCCCTTGCCACTACAGCCAGGCGTATCGCTGGTAAACTGCTGGACTTCTGTTTTTCACGAGTTTGTTCCGTGTCGATTTCTTCTACTTCGCCGCGTGCCCGATGAGTCACGCCGTCTCCCGCTTGCGTACCCAGCGTCTGGCGCGTGCCGTCAGGCCGTTTCTCAATCGAGGTTCCCGTGCTGAGCGCTGTCCCGGCTGCCGGGTCATTCCTGAGTACTGCCTGTGTGCCTGGCGGCCTCAGGTAGGAGCCAAGTCCGCCATGTGCCTGTTGATGCATGACGTAGAACCGATGAAACCCAGCAACACGGGTTGGCTGATCGCCGATGTCATACACGACACCACGGCATTCGCCTGGTCGCGTACCGAAGTCGACCCCGAGTTGCTCAGGTTGCTGGCCGACCCGCAGTGGCAACCCTACATCGTATTTCCCGGTGAATTCGTGGCGCCGCAACGGGTGGTCAGTGAAGTGCGCGTGGAGGAGGGCAAGCGCCCACTGTTCATCCTGCTGGACGGCACCTGGAGCGAAGCGCGCAAGATGTTTCGCAAAAGCCCTTATCTGGAGCATCTGCCCGTCCTGAGCCTGGCGCCCGAGCAGTTGTCGCGCTACAAGCTGCGTCGTTCCAAACGTGATGACCATTTCTGTACCGCCGAGGTGGCGGCGTTGTGCCTGGAATTGGCTGATGACTTGGCGGCTAGCGAAGTGCTGGATGCCTACCTCGATGTATTCAGCACCCACTACCTGGCTGCCAAGTTTCAAATGCCGCTGGACCCGACGGACGCTGTGCATACTCGCCTCGCACCCTACACCCCGGCGGTATAACCAGACGACGTTTGCATGATGGCACCGTAAACCTGCAACCCGCTAAAATGCCCGCGGGCGTAGTGCTTGACCCTCCAGGCTACGCTGGTCATGCTGGGCGCCGATTGGGGCGCAACCGTGAATGCCTGACGTCGTTTCAAGTGCTTTTGACGTCGAGCAGGCCCTGTGGCGATAGCTGCCAGGCCGTCGCCTTGTGTATTGGTGAGCCCTGAACCATCGGGTCTCCCATAAAAAACAGGATCATTTAACCAATGGCCACATACGAAATCCTGATAGCCGATGACCATCCGCTGTTTCGCAGCGCTCTGCATCAGGCAGTCACCCTGGGGCTTGGCCCTGATGTCCGCCTGGTCGAAGTGGCCAGCATCGCTGAACTGGAAGCGCGCCTCACCGAAAAATCCGACTGGGACCTGGTATTGCTCGACCTGAACATGCCCGGTGCCTACGGTTTTTCCGGGCTGGTGCTGCTGCGTGGCCAATACCCGCAGATCCCCGTGGTGATGGTGTCGGCCCAGGAAGAAGCCGACGTGGTGGTGCGCTCCAAGGAGTTTGGCGCCAGCGGTTTCATTCCCAAGTCCAGCGCGATGGAAGATATCCAGAAAGCCGTGCGCACGGTGTTGGACGGCGATGTGTCCTGGCCACCCCAGGCGTTTGAAGAAATCAATGTGTCCGATGAAGCCAAGGCCGCCCGCGATGGCTTGGCCAGCTTGACGCCCCAGCAGTTCCGGGTGTTGACCATGGTTTGCGAAGGTTTGTTGAACAAGCAGATTGCCTACGAATTGAGTGTGTCGGAAGCGACCATCAAGGCCCACGTTACGGCGATTTTCCGTAAGTTGGGCGTGCGTACGCGCACTCAGGCGGCGTTGCTTTTGCAGCAACTTGAGTCTATCTCGCAACATTAAGTTACAGCCGCTTCACGCTTTTTTGACTTTGCGTGATCTAGCTTCCCCACTTCTTTGGTTCAGTTGCCTACATCTATGTCGCCTTTCAAGGGTCAAACCGGTATCAAACGTATCTTCAACGCAGGGGGCTATTCCCTGGATGGCCTGCGTGCGGCTTTCACTGGCGAGGCGGCATTCCGCCAGTTGGTGTTGCTGAACGTCATCCTGATCCCCTTGAGCTTTTTCCTGCAGGTCAGCCGGGTTGAACGGGCGCTGCTGATTGCAGTGTGTTTGTTGGCGCTGATCGTCGAATTGCTCAACTCAGCGGTAGAAGCGGCCATTGACCGTATTTCTCTGGACCGCCACCCGCTGTCAAAAAACGCCAAGGACATGGGCAGCGCCGCGCAATTCGTGGCACTGACCATGATCACCCTGGTATGGGCCGTAATCCTGATCTGACGATCAAGCGATACTCGGCAGCACGATCTCGTCGCTGCGCTGCACCCCAGCGGTGAAGGCGCGGCACAGTTCGAGAAACTCGCGCATCGCCGAGGTCTGGTACTTCTGCTTGTGCCAGATGAAGTAGAACTGCCGGGCCAGGTCCAGGTCCGGGGTTTCCACCGGCACCAGGCTGCCACGGCGGAAGGCATCACGCAGCGCCAGCCGCGAAATGCAGCCAATCCCCAAGCCTGACTCCACAGCTCGCTTGATTGCCTCGGTGTGTTCCAGCTCCAGGCGGATATTCAGTGCGCTACGGTGGTGACGCATAGCCTGGTCGAAGGTCAGGCGCGTGCCCGAGCCTTGTTCTCGCAGGATCCACGCTTCGTGGGTCAACTCGTCCATGGTGGCCACGCCACGCTTGGCCAAATGATGCTGGGGCGCACAGAACACCACCAGCTCATCTTCTACCCACGTCTGCACCTCGATATCCGGGTGGCTGCAGTCGCCTTCGATTAGACCCAGGTCAATTTCGTAGTGGGCAACCTGATGCACGATATGGGCAGTGTTCTGCACGTGCAGCTTTACCTGGCTCTCGGGGTGTTGCTGCATAAAGCTGCCAATCAGTAGCGTCGCCAGGTAATTGCCGATGGTCAGGGTGGCGCCGACTGCCAGGGAGCCGAAGCCGGATTTGCCGTTGAGCAGGTCTTCTATCTCCTTGGCCTGGTCTAGCAGCGCCACCGCTTGGGGTAGTAACTGATGGCCGAGGGCGTTGAGGCTCAGGCGTTTGCCGGCGCGGTCGAATAATTGGCAGCTGGATTGACGCTCTAGCTCGGTAATCGAGGTGCTGGCGGCGGATTGAGATAAGGCCAGAAGGCCAGCAGCGCGCGAGACGCTTTCCTGCTGGGCGACGGCGACGAAAACTTGCAGTTGACGGAGAGTAAATCGCATATCGATATAACCGATAACCCTTATCTTAATAATCCAGTTAACAGATATTGTCGCCGCCATTAGAATGCTGTGCAATTGCGCATCCATACCTTTGGCGCAGACCCATTTCCAGGAGTCCCCCGTACATGAGCAACATGAACCACGAGCGTGTCCTCAGTGTTCATCACTGGAACGACACTCTGTTCAGCTTCAAGTGCACCCGCGATCCGGGCCTGCGCTTCGAGAACGGTCAGTTCGTGATGATCGGCCTGCAACAACCCAACGGCCGCCCGCTCATGCGCGCTTACTCCATTGCCAGCCCGAACTGGGAAGAGCATCTGGAGTTCTTCAGCATCAAGGTGCCCGATGGCCCGCTGACTTCCCAATTGCAGCATTTGAAGGAAGGCGACGAGATCATCATCAGCAAAAAACCGACGGGCACTCTGGTGCTTGACGATTTGAAGCCGGGCAAACACCTGTACCTGCTCAGCACCGGTACTGGCCTCGCTCCATTCATGAGCGTGATCCAGGACCCGGAGACCTATGAGCGTTTCGAAAAAGTGATCCTGTGCCACGGCGTGCGCTACGTCAACGAAGTCGCCTACCGCGAATTCATCACCGAGCACCTGCCGCAGAACGAGTTCTTCGGTGAGGCCCTGCGTGACAAGTTGATCTACTACCCGACCGTGACCCGCGAGCCGTTCGAAAACGAAGGCCGCCTGACCGACCTGATGCGCAGCGGCAAGCTGTTCAGCGACATCGGCCTGCCGCCAATCAATCCCGAGGACGACCGCGCCATGCTGTGCGGCAGCCCAAGCATGTTGGACGAGACCAGCGAAGTGTTGAACAGCTTTGGCCTCAAGGTTTCGCCACGGATGCGTGAGCCGGGTGACTACCTGATCGAGCGTGCGTTCGTCGAGAAGTGACTTCGGGTCACTTGTAGGAGCGAGCTTGCTCGCGAAGAACGCCAACGATAACGCTGGCATCTTGACTGAACGCGGTGCCTGCTCGTTTTTCGCGAGCAAGCTCGCTCCTACAGTCGAATGCGTTGCAAAGAAAAGCCCGCGTTGCCTGTGAAGGCAGCGCGGGCTTTTGCGTTTCTGCGATTTACTGCGCCGAAACCACTTCCAGCACACAAATCATCCCCGGCTCCGGGTAGTGCCAGCGCACATCCACATCCCAGAACCGCACACCGTATTCGCGTTCCGACGTCGGAATCTGATACGCCGGCCGCGGGTCCTGTGCCAGGCACTGTTCAATCAGCTCCACCAACGGTTCACCAAGGCGCTGTGCATGGCCTTGCGCCTGTTGCAGTGCAGCCTTGAGCCATTGCACGCCGATCAGCGCGGGCGCATCGCTGGCGATGTCGTTGGTGGCGGCATCCACGATATCGGCATAAGGCACATACGGCTTGATATCCAACACCGGCGTGCCATCGAGCAAATCTATGCCGGAAATCCACAGGCGCCCCGGTTCCACCTTGTCCAGCTTCACCACCGACTGGCCGATGCCATTGGGGCGATGGGTTGCGCGGGTGGCAAACACGCCCATGGACGTATTGCCGCCCAGGCGTGGCGGGCGCACTTTCAGGCGTGGCTTGTCTTCCAGGGCCTGATGAAACAGAAACAGCAGCCACACATGGCTGACCTGCTCCAGCCCCTGCACCGCCTCACCCTGGTCGAACGGCGCTACCAGCTCCAGCACGCCACGGGCAGCCGGTGCCAGTTGCGGTTGGCGCGGGATGGCGAACTTCTCCTTGAAACAGGAGCGTACGAAGCCGACGGGCGAGACCTGGTAACTCATGGCTTAGGCACGGACCCGCAAGGTCAGGCCCTTGAGGAAGTTACGCAGCAACTGATCGCCACAGGTGCGGTAGTTGGTATGACCAAACTTGCGAAACAGCGCGCTCAGCTCTGGCTTGGACACCGGGAACTCCGCCGCCTTGAGGATTGCATGCATGTCGTCTTCCTTCAGTTCGAAGGCCACGCGCAGCTTTTTCAGAATGATGTTGTTGGTCACCGGGGTTTCGATCGGTTGCGGCGGGCGGCTTTCGTCCTTGCCGCGCTTGAAAATCACCAAGCCATCGAGGAAGTGAGCCATGACTTCATCCGGGCAGAACACGAAGCCTTCTTCCTCATCTTTCTTGAGGTAGGTCAGTAGGTCTTCCTTGGTCACGTCCATGCCGCCGAGCTTGATGATCTCGACCATCTTGTTGTCGCTGATGTCGAGCATGTAGCGCACGCTGCGCAGTACGTCGTTGTGAATCATGATGGGCAATCCTGGTATTCAACTGATGACACCGCCGGAATCAGGCGGTGTCGGGAAAAGGGAACGGCTTAAAACTTTTCTTTGCCGGACAGGTAACGCCATTGGCCCACTGGCACCTTGCCAATGGACACGCCGCCGATGCGGATGCGGCGGATGGCGATGACTTTCAGGCCAACGGCTTCGCAGAACAGCGCGATCACGCCGGGTTGCGGGTTTTTCATCGCAAAGCGCAGGCGGTTCTCGTTCTGCCAGCTGGCTTTGACGGCAGGCAGCTCTTTGCCTTTGTAGGTCAGGCCGTGGTTCAAGCGGTTAAGGCCGTGGGCAACCATGTCGCCTTCGACTTCCACCACGTATTCCTGCTCGATCTTGGCGGCATCGGCGGTCAACTTGCGCAGAATCTTCCAGTCTTGGGTAAACACTAGCAGGCCACTGGCCTTGGCTTGCAGGTCGGCGCTGGCGCTCAGGCGCAGAAAGTGCCCCTTGAGCGGGCGCTTGCCGAAACGGTGCTCTTCAGAAAGGGTTTCGGCGCTGATCGAGGCCATGGCGGTTTCAGCATCCATGCCTGCGGGGGCGTGCATCAGGATGGTCACCGGCTCTGGCGCGGTGGCTTTAGCTTCCGGGTCCAGCTCGACCTTCTCGTCAGTGACCTTGAACTGCGGCTCGTCGATCACTTCGCCGTCCACCGAGACCCAGCCGCCTTCGATAAACAGCTCAGCCTCCCGACGGGAGCAACCGACCAGTTCGATAAGGCGTTTGGAGAGGCGTATGGGGTCAGTCATGACAAGGGCCGTAACAAAAGGGGGCCACTATTGTACCTGCCTGGCGCCGGTTAATCCCGGCTCCATTTCAGCGCATGTGCCTTAACATTATTTAACTGAGGCACCACGGATCAAATGTGGGAGCTGGCTTGCCTGCGATGGCGGTATACCAGCACCGGATGGGTAGACTGACCCGACGCCTTCGCAGGCAAGCCAGCTCCCACAGTTCAGGCATTACGGGCCCGTTGCTGCTGGTGTAGACGCAGGTGCAGCAATGGATAAGGCTGCCCAAGCCCATCATGTTCTGTTCGCCCGATCACCTCGAAGCCTTGCTTGAGGTAAAAGCCCAGGGCCTGGGGGTTCTGTTCGTTGACGTCCAGTTCATCGGCATTCATGTGTTCGATCGCGTAACCCAGCAATTGCCGGCCCAGTCCCTGGCCACGGTGGTGCGGGTCGATAAACAGCATTTCCACCTTGCCCGCCGACACTCCGGCGAACCCGGTGATGCGTTGGCATGAGTCCTTGGTGCAGATCAGCATGACCGCATCGAGGTACCGGGTCAGCACCAGGTTTTTCAACATGTCGATATAGCTGTCCGGGAGGAAGTCGTGGGTGGCGCGTACCGAGTTCTCCCAGATCTGCACCAGGCGCGTGTAGTCGCTGGTTTTAGGTGTGTGAATCACCGAATGCTGACGCATACCCGCTGTCCCTTGCTGTATTCGGGGTTGATGGACAATACGATAGACCTAAAAAAGCCCCGCATCTTCTCAGAGGCGAGGCTTTTTTATCACCGTGCGATCAGTCGCGCTTTTCAGCCCACAAGTCGTACTCGTCGGCGTCGGTCACGGTGCACCAGACTTTGTCACCCGGCTTCAGGCCGCTGGCATCGTCGATAAATACGTTACCGTCGATTTCTGGGGCGTCGAAGAAGCAACGACCTACCGCGCCTTGCTCGTCGACTTCATCGATCAGCACTTCGATTTCCTTGCCGATGCGCAGTTGCAGGCGTGCCGAGCTGATGGCCTGCTGGTGCGCCATGAAGCGCTCCCAACGGTCTTGCTTGACGTCGTCCGGTACCACGGCCAAGTCCAGCAGGTTGGCCGGTGCACCTTCCACCGGCGAGTACTGGAAGCAACCGACGCGGTCTAGCTGCGCTTCGGTCAGCCAGTCCAACAGGTACTGGAAGTCTTCCTCGGTCTCGCCGGGGAAACCGACGATGAAGGTGGAGCGGATGATCAGCTCCGGGCAGATCTCGCGCCAGTTCTTGATGCGTGCCAGGGTCTTGTCTTCAAACGCCGGGCGTTTCATCGCCTTGAGCACTTTCGGGCTGGCGTGCTGGAACGGGATGTCCAGGTACGGCAGGATCTTGCCGGCGGCCATCAACGGGATCAACTCGTCCACGTGCGGGTACGGGTAAACATAGTGCAGGCGCACCCACACGCCCAGGCTGCTGAGGGCTTCGCACAGCTCGGTCATGCGGGTTTTCACCGGCGCGCCGTTCCAGAAACCGGTGCGGTATTTCACATCGACGCCGTAGGCGCTGGTGTCCTGGGAGATCACCAGCAGCTCCTTGACGCCAGACTTGACCAGGCGCTGGGCCTCGTCGAGCACATCACCCACCGGGCGGCTTACCAGTTTGCCGCGCATCGACGGAATGATGCAGAAGCTGCAGCTGTGGTTGCAGCCTTCGGAAATCTTCAGATATGCGTAGTGACGCGGGGTCAGCTTGATGCCTTGAGGCGGCACCAGGTCGATCAGCGGATTGTGATCCTGGCGTGGCGGCACCACCTCGTGCACAGCGTTGACCACTTGCTCGTACTGCTGCGGGCCGGTCACCGCCAGCACACTCGGGTGCACGTTACGGATATTGCCTTCTTCCACACCCATGCAGCCGGTCACGATGACCTTGCCATTTTCCTTGATGGCTTCGCCGATCACTTCCAGGGATTCGGCCTTGGCCGAGTCGATGAAGCCGCAGGTGTTGACCACCACCACATCGGCGTCCTGGTAAGTGGACACGACGTCGTAGCCTTCCATACGCAATTGCGTGAGGATGCGCTCGGAGTCGACAAGCGCCTTCGGGCAACCCAGGGAAACAAAGCCAACCTTGGGGTTGGCTTTTGCGATGGTGGTGGACATGTCTAACCTCGGTATTGAATGACGCTGCCGGTCTTGCACGACAAGGCAACGGATGGGCGCTTGGTGCGCCTCTGATCAAAAAGTGCGCAATTCTATCGGCGGGCAGCGCACTTGACCAGCTTTATGCAGGGAAATACGACGAGTGCTGCGCCGGGTAATCCCCATAGCTACTGGCGCGCGCTTAAGCCTGGGCGTCTTGTTCTGTTCGGTGCGATACCACTTTAGACATGCCCACACCTAACGCCTGGAGGACTTTAAGCAAAGTGGAGAGCTTAGGATCACCGCCGACGCCGATGGACCTGTAGAGGTTTGCTCGATTGAGTCCTGTGTTCTGCGACAAGCTGAGCATCCCACCACGAGCTTCCGCCACTCGACGGATAGCGACAAGGAAAGCGTCCTCGCCACCGGCTTCATCTATTTCCTCAAGCGCGACAGATAAATATTCGAGGGCGAATGCTTCGTCGTTGCGAAGCATTTCCATAACGCTATCTTCGTGCGGGCGGGTACGAATGGTCATTTTTGCTGCACCTTGTAAGATTTCCAGAGAGCCTTGGCCTGATCGATATCGTTCTGCTGTCTGGCCTTCGAACCACCGCCCAATAGGAAAATGATTTTTCGATCCTGGACTGCGTAATACACGCGAAACCCTGGGCCGAAGTCGAGCTTCATCTCAAAGACCCCATCACCCACTGGCTCGGTAACGCCAAAGTGACCAAGGGACGCCCCATCCACTCTGGTGGTGATTCTTGCTTTCGAACGCGTGTCCTGCACTGTATCCAGCCAAGCCTGGTAGATATCCACGCCGTTGATTGACAGTACGTGTTTCACTTCGTACATGAGGAGTGTACCTTAAAAGAGACAGTCCGATAGTTGAGTTTTTGTATCGACTGCGCGCCATGCGAATGCACGAATGACTGATCAGGTAATCCGGCCAAGGCGCTCCTGCTCACACCACCCACGCAGCACGACTGAGCCGGGCCAGGAATATACGGTTGGCCGTAAATGTGATCAATGCAGGCAAAAAGGCGCCAAAGTGCTGCTGTGCCCGCTATGACTGATTGCCTAAAACGACACCCCGTTCACTTGAACGGGGAAATACGACGAGTGCTGCGCTATGCTTCGCGCCGTTGCGCACGGGTAAAGCCCTTGGGTCAATAAAACGTCTGTTACGAGAAGTAAAACAGCGCATGCTAGGGTCAGCTTAGAAGCGCTGTTTATAAAAGACCTCAGGTCAAAGGGCAGGAGTGGTTGATGGGTCAGGCAAGTAGTCAGGCAGCAGGTGCCGAGCATTCAAAAGCCAAGCCGATTGGCATGCTGGTAGCGGCGGTCGGGGTGGTTTATGGCGATATCGGGACCAGCCCGCTCTACACCCTTAAAGAGGTGTTCAACGGCGGTTATGGGGTGCAGGTCAACCATGACGGCGTCCTGGGGATCCTGGCGCTGATCTTCTGGTCGCTGATCTGGGTGGTGTCGATCAAGTACGTATTGTTCGTGCTGCGTGCCGACAACCAGGGCGAGGGCGGCATCATGGCCCTCACCGCGTTGGCCCGGCGAGCTGCCGGGAAGCACACGAAATTGCGCAGTTTCCTGGTGGTGTGTGGCCTGTGTGGCGCGGCGTTGTTCTACGGCGACAGTATGATCACCCCGGCAATTTCGGTGTTGTCGGCCATCGAAGGCTTGGAACTGGCGTTCGACGGCCTGGAAAAATGGGTAGTGCCCATTGCCCTGGTGGTGCTGGTGGCGCTGTTCCTGATCCAGAAACACGGCACCGACCGCATCGGCAAGCTGTTTGGCCCTGTGATGGTTACCTGGTTCCTGGTATTGGGCGGCCTGGGGGTGTACGGCATCCTGCAGCAGCCCGAAGTGCTCAATGCGCTGAATCCGGCATGGGGCGTGCGCTTCTTCATGGTTCACCCCGGTATTGGCGTGGCGATCCTCGGCGCGGTGGTGCTGGCATTGACCGGCGCTGAAGCGTTGTACGCCGACATGGGCCACTTCGGCCGCAAACCCATCGCCCGCGCCTGGTTCCTGCTGGTGCTGCCGGCGCTGGTGCTGAACTATTTTGGCCAGGGCGCGATGCTGCTGGGCGATCCGGAAGCGGCGCGCAACCCGTTCTACCTGCTGGCGCCGAGCTGGGCACTCGTCCCGTTGGTGGGCTTGTCCACCATGGCCACGGTGATTGCTTCCCAGGCGGTGATTTCCGGCGCGTTCTCGTTGACCCGCCAGGCAATCCAGCTGGGTTACATCCCGCGCATGCATATCCAGCACACCTCCAGTGCCGAACAGGGCCAGATCTACATCGGTGCAGTGAACTGGTCGTTGATGGTCGGCGTGATCCTGCTGGTGCTGGGTTTCGAATCCTCCGGCGCTCTGGCCTCGGCCTACGGTGTGGCGGTGACCGGCACCATGCTGATGACCACCATCCTGGTATCAGCGGTGATGCTGCTGCTGTGGAAATGGCCACCGGTGCTGGCCGTGCCGCTGTTGCTCTGCTGCCTGTTGGTGGATGGCCTGTTCTTCGCCGCCAACGCGCCGAAGATCCTCCAGGGCGGCGCCTTCCCGGTACTGGCGGGGATCGTGCTGTTCGTGCTGATGACCACCTGGAAGCGCGGCAAGCAATTGCTGGTCGGCCGTCTCGACGAGGGTGGCCTGCCGTTGCCGATCTTTATCAGCAGTATCCGCGTACAGCCGCCCCATCGCGTTCAGGGCACGGCGGTGTTCCTCACCGCGCGGCCCGACGCCGTGCCCCATGCGCTGTTGCACAACCTGCTGCATAACCAGGTGCTGCATGAGCAGGTGGTGCTGTTGACCGTGGTCTACGAAGACATTCCACGGGTGCCTGCGGCGCGACGCTTCGAGGTGGATGCCTATGGCGAAGGCTTCTTCCGGGTGATCCTGCACTTCGGGTTCACCGATGAACCGGACGTGCCTGAAGCGCTGAAACTGTGCCATCTGGATGACCTGGACTTCAGCCCGATGCGCACCACCTACTTCCTCAGCCGTGAAACGGTAATTGCCTCGCGCATCAAAGGCATGGCCCGTTGGCGTGAAGTGTTGTTTGCCTTCATGTTGAAAAACGCCAACGGCAACCTGCGGTTCTTCAAACTGCCGGTCAACCGTGTGATCGAGCTGGGCACCCAGGTCGAGATGTAAGGCGCTGCCTACCGGGAGTCGGCAATCGGCTCCCGCTTTCCTTTCTGAACCCTGTGCAAACGATGGTTGTCGACTAGGCTCTATGCACTGTTGAACAGTGCCCACAGAACCCAGAAGAGGTGCGCCATGAGTCAGCTGCTCGAACCTTATACCCTGCGCCAATTGACCCTGCTAAACCGCATCGCGGTTTCACCCATGTGCCAATACTCCAGCGACGATGGCCTGGCCAATGACTGGCACCTGGTGCACCTCGGCAGCCGGGCCGTAGGTGGCGCCGGGCTGATTTTTACCGAGGCCACGGCGGTGACCGCCGATGGCCGTATCACCGCCCAGGACCTGGGCCTGTGGAACGACACCCAGATCGAACCATTGCGGCGCATCACCCGTTTTATCGCGGCCCAGGGCGCGGTGGCGGGTATTCAATTGGCCCACGCCGGGCGCAAGGCCAGCACCCACCGGCCATGGATCGGCAAACACGGCAGCGTCAAGCCGGAGGAGGGCGGCTGGGTGCCGGTGGGGCCCTCGCCGATTGCCTTTGACCCCAATCACACCCAGCCCAAGCCACTGGACGAAGCACAGATCCAGCAAGTAATCGCCGACTTTGTCGCCGCCGCCAGGCGCGCCTTGACCGCAGGCTTTGAGGTGGTGGAAATCCATGCCGCCCACGGGTACCTGCTGCACCAGTTTCTCTCGCCGATCAGCAACCAGCGTCAGGACCACTACGGCGGCTCCTTCGAAAACCGCATTCGCCTGGTGCTGGAAGTCACCAAGGCCGTGCGCGCCGTGTGGCCTGAGGAGTTGCCGCTGTTTGTACGCGTGTCGGCCACCGATTGGGTGGAAGACGGCTGGAACCCGGATGAGACCGTGGAATTGGCGCGCCGCCTGAAAGACCTCGGGGTGGATCTGATCGACGTGTCGTCCGGTGGTACCGCCGCCAATGCCGAGATTCCCACCGGCCCCGGCTACCAGACGCGCTTCGCCGAGCGCGTGCGAAAGGAATCGGGCATCGCCACCGGCACGGTCGGCATGATTACCGAACCGGCCCAGGCCGAGCACATCCTGCGTACCTGCCAGGCTGACATTATTTTTCTGGCCCGTGAACTGCTGCGCGACCCGTACTGGCCGTTGCATGCCGACGATGACCTGGGCGGACGCAAAGCCATCTGGCCGGCGCAGTACCAGCGGGCAACCCATCGGGACCAGCCGATCCATGAGTCGGATCTGCGGGATTGACCCTACTTACCTCTGTGCCAAACCCACCCTGATACGGTGGGTTTTTTCTTGCTCGCGTTTATAGGAAGGCTGATCCTTGGCGGTTGTTAAGCAGGAGAAGCTTATGCTGGTGGAACGCGCGTTAACCGAAGACGATATTCCTTTGCTGGCAGCCATCGATCGTACGGAGCTGATCCCGGCGTGCTATCGCATGGACTGCGGCGAACTGGTGTTGTATGCCACACATCATGACATGCACGGCTGGCCCGAAGGCGAGGCTGAACAGGATGCGGTGGCGCTGCGTGCCTGCCTCCAGCGCGGCGGGTGGTTATGGGGCGTATTCGACGGCCAGGTGCTGGTTGCCGCAGTGGTGGTGGACAATCGGCCGTTCCATCACCAGGGCCTGCTGATGCGGCAGCTGAAATTCCTGCATGTCAGCCACAGTGCCCGCGGTTCTGGCCTGGGCGGGCGGTTGTTGGCGCTGGCTTGCGAGCACGGCCGGCAAGTGGGGGCCCAAGCACTCTATATCTCGGCGACGGAGTCGCGTAACACTGTGGACTTTTACCTGCGCCATGGTTGCCGTCTGTTGCAGCAACCCCACGCTGAGCTTTATGCGCAAGAACCGCTAGACATTCACCTGTATCGACCCCTGCGTGAGTAATGGCTGTAGGTTTTTATTACCGCCGTTATTTTTTAAGTTAATACTCTAAAAAAATCCCACGAATGATGAGATAGTTTCTACGCTAAGGGTAAGCCCGACTCCTGGCCCAGGGAGACAGGCGGTTGGTCCGCGAAGCCGTTGCGCTTCCCGGGAGTTTGGAAATGGGCACCAGGAGTGTTTGACTGATATCAGGAGTAGCGGTCCATGGCCAAGTCCTATGGCGTAGCGGGTGCGGTGGCGTCTTTTCTGAGCCGTCGGATGTCCTTGCGGGGTCGAAGGTTGAGTTCAGATGAGATGGAGTTGCTGGTGCAATACCGGGCGCTGACCGAGAGCGATCAGGTGGCGATGCGGTATCTGATTGGTGCGATGAAAAGCGTGTCGCGGTTCTAAGCCACCTGTGATCATTCCCACGCTGCGGCGTGGGAATGATCAGGCGGTTAGTTTCAGGTGTACTTGCGCTGCTCCGGTGCTGGCGGGAAGTACTGATACAGCCAGGTTTCACTCAGGGTGCGGTCCTGGGTTCGTATAAACAGGCGCAATTCGACGGGTTCCACGCTGTCGCTGGTGGGGTACCAGTCGAACAGGATGCGATAGCCCTTGATGTTATCCAGCACCAGCACGCTGAAATCCTTCACCTCACCATGGGAACAAGTCACCACCGGCTCGATGCCGGTGCCCGCTGGCAGGCGATCCAGGCCACCGCCCTTGAAGTCTACGGCGAAACGCCGCGCCCATACCTTCGGATAATGCTCGCCGGGTGCCCAGCCTTCGGTAAAGCCGCCCATGCCCGAACGGGTCGCGTCGACCTGTGCCAGCGGCGTGCTCACCGGCGGCAGTGCGCTCCAGTACAGCTTGTAGCCGTAGTTGAGCGAATCACCCGCGGCCACGGGCTTTTTCGGGGTCCAGAAGGCCACGATATTGTCCAGGGTTTCGCCAGTGGTGGGGATTTCCAGCAAGTCGATGGAGCCTTCGCCCCAGGCCGTGGTCGGTTCAACCCACAGGCTTGGGCGTTTGCTGTACCAGTCGACGGTGTCCTGGTAGCTGGCGAACTCATGGTCGGTCTGCACCAGGCCGAAGCCTTTGGGGTTGGTGTCGGCGAACGCGTTGAATTGCAGCTTGGCCGGGTTGTTCAGGGGCCGGCAGATCCACTCGCCGTTGCCGCGCCACATGGCCAGGCGGTCCGAGTCGTGGATTTGCGGGTGGATGGTGTCGCACATGCGGCGCTCATGGGTGCCGCAGCTGAACATACTGGTCATGGGCGCGATGCCCAGTTGCTCGATGGCGGTGCGCGCATTGATGTGCGCGTCGATCGCCATCACCACTTGGTTGGCCTGGCAGTCGATATCGAAGCGGTAGGCGCCGGTGGCGCTTGGCGAGTCGAGCAGGGCGTAGACCACAAAGCGCGTGGCGTTCTTGTCCGGAGTTTCGAACCAGAACTGCGTGAAATCGGGGAATTCCTCGCGTTTTTTCGCGTAGGTATCAATCGCCAGGCCACGCGCCGAGAGGCCGTACTGGCCGGTGGAATCCACCGCACGGAAGTAGCTGGCGCCGAGAAACGACAGCACGTCATGGCGGTCCAACTCCGGCGCCTTGAACAGCTTGAAGCCGGAGAAACCCAGGTCCCCGGTCAGTTGCTGGGTGTCCACCGTGGTTTTTTCATAGTTGAACAGTGAAGGGCGAAAATGCACTTCGCGGGCTTCACGGGTCTTTGGGTCGACGCTGTGCATACGCACCGGCGTCTTGAAGCCCATGCCGACGTGGAAGAACTGCACGTCCAGTTGGCCGTTCAACTCCTTCCACAGCGAATGGTTACGGTCATAGCCGATGGCGTTGAAATTCTGCGGGGTCATGGTGGCCAGGGTCGGCGGCAGCACCTGCTTAGTGTCCTGGTAGCCACGGGTGGCCAATTGCTTGGCCTGGGCCTTGAGCGATTCGAAATCGAACGCCACGGCCTTGCCATCGGCAGCCCGATTCCCGGCCCAGGCCTGCGCGGCCAGCAGGCCACTGGCCGACAAACCGGTGTAAGCCGCAATGGCCATGGATGCTTTGAGCAAATTCCTGCGGTGCATAGAGACAACCTGTCGTGAGCAAATCCCGCGCCGTTCCTGGCACGTATCGGATCAGAAATAACGGTTCGGACATGCCTTCGGCCAAACGCAACGGACAATAAACAGACGCCGGATAGCTTAAGCGGTTCGATGAACAAGGCAAATTGATTGATGGCGGGATGATGGCGTTGCATGTGCAACAAGACATTTCCAGCATCGCAGGAGGACGTTACATCTGGAAGCACTCTAGATCGCGGCTTTTTGGCACTTAGTTTTACGCTGGAGGCCTATTGGTCCTACGAACCCAAGTGTCTGGAGGCTACGAATGAATACCCGTGGATTGCTCGATCAGTTGCTCAAGTCTGGCCAGGACATGTTGCAAAACAAGGCCGGCGGCCAACGCAAATCCAATGACAAGGGCGCCCTCGGCGGCTTGCTCAGCGGTGGCGGGCTCGGCAGCATGCTCGGCGGTGCCGGCGGCGGCGCCCTGGCGGCGGGGGCCATGGGCTTGCTGCTGGGCAATAAGAAAGCCCGCAAATTCGGCGGCAAGGCGCTCACCTACGGCGGCTTGGCCGCACTGGGTGTGATTGCCTACAAGGCTTACGGCAACTGGCAAGCCCAGCAGGCCAGCGCGCCCCAAGGCGAGCCGCAAACCATCGACCGCCTGCCGGCTGACCAGGTGGAGCAACACAGCCAGGGCATTCTCAAGGCACTGGTGGCCGCGGCCAAGGCTGATGGGCATGTGGATGAGCGCGAGCGCGCCTTGATCGAAGGCGAATTTACCAAGCTGGACAACGACCACGAGCTGCAACACTGGCTGCACGCCGAACTCAACAAGCCCCTGGACCCAACCGACGTTGCCCGCGCCGCCAGCACCCCGGAAATGGCCGCCGAAATGTACATCGCCAGCGTGATGCTGGTGGACGAAGAAAACTTCATGGAAAAAGCCTACCTGGACGAACTGGCACGCCAACTGAAACTTGAACCAGGCTTGAAGCTTGAGCTGGAAAAACAAGTACGGCTAAACGCATAAATAGGGCCACACGCCAGTCAAACCTGTGGGAGCGGGCTTGCCCGCGAATGCGGTGGGCCAGTCACTCTATTTCTGACTGACTGACTGACTGACTGACTGACTCACGCCATCGCGGCATAGGCACCAACACCGTAACCACGATGCGAAGCGAGCCGCTCTTGATCTTGCTTTTGATCTGCTTGTGATCTTGATCTCAGGCGCCCCGTTAAACCACGCTGGCCGGAATTCGACAGGGATTTGGGGGGTAAACCGGCAGGGATGCCGGTTTAGCCGCCCCGCGCCATGGATGGCGCGTGGCGGCGGCCCCCCAAATCACTGGCGGATTACGGGCACACCGAGCCTGGGCGAGGTGCCGAGTGGTGGGGCAAGAGCGTTTTGCTTACTTTTGCGCTTTTCAAAAGTGAGCCGCCGTCAGGGCGGAACCCTAAGCGGCCATTGCCGCAGGAATGGATATGTACACAATCCAGCTGTGTTGACTGTCAGGCCGCCATCGCAGGCAAGTCAGCTCCCACATTCAGATCGTGGGGGGGCAGGTGGGTAGGCGTCGGCTGTCAGGCCGTCACGGGAGCAAGCTCCCTCGCCACAGGTCCAGCGCCGTACCAAAATTGTGTAGATAGCTGTGGCCAACGCGAGCACATCTGCATTCTGTGCACTGCACATCAAAAGCCTTGATAAAAGCGCGCAGCCGCTCAGCTATACTCCCCTCCATTTGAATGGCCCTGCGAGGAATTACTGTGAAGAACTGGACCCTGCGCCAAAGGATTTTGGCGAGCTTTGCGGTAATTATCGCGATCATGCTGCTGATGGTCGTGGTCTCGTATTCGCGCCTGCTGAAAATCGAAATCAGCGAAAACTCAGTGCGGGACGATGCGGTGCCCGGGGTGTTTTTCAGCTCCATGATTCGTAGCGCCTGGGTCGACAGCTACCTGCAGACCCAGGAGTTGGTCGGGATCCACGAGAACCAGGGCATTTCCGAAACCGACAAACAGGACTACAAGTCTTTCGAGGCTCGGCTTGAGCAACATATGGCCAGCTACGCAGGGACGATCAATATCACCCAGGATCGCACCGAATTCGATGCCTTCGAAAAACTGCACCAGAGCTACAACCAGATTCTCGCCCAGGTCTTGGCGGCCCATCAGAGCAATAACGCCGCCGAAGCACTGAGGTTGTTCAACGAGCAACTGACCCCCGCCTGGACCGCAGGCCGCATGAAGCTCAATGACATTATCAACGAAAACAAGCAGGTCGCCGACAACGCCACCGCCGCCATCGATGATGCGGTAGCGGCCGCGAAGATCAGCATGGGCGTCTCGCTGTTGCTGGCGATTCTCGCCGCCGCGCTGTGTGGCCTGTTGCTGATGCGCGCGATCATGGCGCCGATGCAGCGCATCGTTCAAATCCTCGAAGTCATGCGCACCGGCGACCTGAGCAAGCGCCTGAATCTGGAGCGCAAGGATGAATTCAACGCGGTTGAAACCGGCTTCAACGACATGATGACCGAGCTGACTGCTCTGGTGTCCCAGGCGCAGCGTTCATCGGTACAGGTCACTACCTCGGTCACCGAAATTGCCGCGACCTCCAAGCAGCAACAGGCGACCGCTACCGAAACAGCGGCCACGACCACAGAAATCGGCGCCACTTCCCGCGAAATTGCCGCCACGTCCAAGGACTTGGTCCGCACCATGACCGAGGTGTCTACCGCCGCCGACCAGGCCTCGGTGGCTGCCGGTTCTGGCCAGCAGGGCCTGGCCCGCATGGAAGAAACCATGCACTCGGTGATGGGCGCCGCCGACCTGGTCAACGCCAAGCTGGCGATCCTCAATGAGAAGGCCGGCAACATCAACCAGGTGGTAGTCACCATCGTCAAGGTGGCCGACCAGACCAACCTGTTGTCCCTCAATGCTGCGATCGAGGCTGAGAAAGCCGGTGAGTACGGGCGCGGCTTTGCCGTGGTTGCCACCGAAGTGCGCCGCCTGGCCGACCAGACCGCTGTGGCGACCTACGACATTGAGCAGATGGTGCGTGAGATCCAGTCGGCGGTGTCGGCAGGGGTGATGGGCATGGACAAATTCTCCGAGGAGGTGCGCCGCGGCATGTCTGAGGTGCAGCAAGTGGGCGAGCAACTGTCGCAGATCATCCATCAGGTACAGGCCCTGGCGCCGCGGGTGCTGATGGTCAACGAAGGCATGCAGGCCCAGGCCACCGGTGCCGAGCAGATCAACCACGCGCTGGTGCAATTGGGCGATGCCAGCAGCCAGACCGTCGAATCCCTGCGCCAGGCCAGCTTTGCCATTGATGAACTGAGCCAGGTTGCGGTCGGTCTGCGCAGCGGCGTCTCGCGTTTCAAAGTCTGATGAGCGAACTCGCGGCTAAACGCGGTGCCGTCCCGGCAGCGAAAAAGGCGTTGTTTCTGGTGTTTCGCATCGGCAACGAACGCTTTGCCCTCAAGGCTACGGAAGTGGCCGAGGTGCTGCCGCGCCTGGCGCTCAAACCTATCGCCCAAGCGCCCTTGTGGGTGGCGGGTATCTTCGCCCATCGTGGGGTGCTGGTGCCGGTCATCGACTTGAGCGCCCTGACGTTCGGCACTTCGGCCCAGGCGCGTACCAGCACGCGCCTGGTGCTGGTCAATTACCAGCCGCAGCCCTGGAGTGAGGCGCGTTGGCTGGGGCTGATTTTGGAACAGGCCACCGACACCCTGCGTTGCGACCCCGCCGAATTCCAGCCCTATGGCCTGGACAACCGGCAGGCGCCGTACCTGGGGCCGGTGCGTGAAGATGCCCAGGGCTTGATGCAGTGGATTGGCGTTGCGGATCTGTTGACCGCGCCAGTGCGCGCCTTGCTGTTTTCCGCCGAGTTGAGCCTATGAGCAATGACCCGCGGTTTTTCGCGTTTTTGAAAGAACGCATCGGCCTGGACGTCGCTTCGGTGGGCGAGGCGATTATCGAACGCGCGGTGCGCCAGCGCTGCCAGTCGTCCCAGTCGCAGTCGGCGGAGGCTTACTGGCAACACCTGCAAACCTCCCATGACGAGCAGCAGGCGCTGATCGAAGCGGTGATCGTCCCCGAGACCTGGTTTTTCCGCTATCCCGAATCCTTTGCAACCCTGGCTCGCCTGGCCCAGGCACGCTTGGCCGAGATCAACCAGATGCGCGCCCTGCGTATTCTCAGCCTGCCGTGTTCGACCGGCGAAGAACCCTATTCGATTGCCATGGCCTTGCTCGATGCGGGGTTGGCGCCCCACCAGTTCAAAGTGCAGGGCATGGATGTCAGCCCGCTGTCGGTGGAGCGCGCGCGGCGGGGCGTGTACGGCAAGAACTCGTTTCGCGGCGCCGACCTTGAGTTTCGTGACCGTCACTTCACTGAAGACGCAGGTAATTACCGCATCGCCGACCGGGTGCGCGAACAAGTGCGCCTGCAAGTCGGCAACTTGCTGGACCCGGCACTGCTGGCGAATGAGCCAACCTACGATTTTGTGTTCTGCCGCAACTTGCTGATCTACTTCGACCAGCCGACCCAGAAACAGGTCTTTGATGTGCTCAAGGCATTGACTCACGTAGACGGTGTGCTGTTTATCGGCCCGGCCGAGGGCAGCCTGCTGGGGCGTCACGGCATGCGCTCCATCGGTGTGCCGCAGTCCTTTGCCTTCAGTCGGCATGTAGAACCGGCCCCGCCGGTTGCACCTGTGGTCAAACCGACGCCCGCGCCGCTACCGCAGCGCAGGGCGGTGCCGATACCGCTCAAGCCGCGGCCGTTCAGCACCGTCAGCCCCAACGTGCCACCGGTCAAAGTGGTGACTACCGATGCCGGGGATTTGCTCAGCCAGATCGCAACCCTGGCCAACGAGGGCAAAAGTGCCGAGGCCCGAGCGGCCTGCGAACGGTATTTGAGCAGTCACCCGCCGGCCGCCCAGGTGTTTTACTGGTTGGGGCTGCTCAGCGATGTGGCTGGCAGTGCCCTGGAGGCCCAAGGGTATTACCGAAAAGCCCTGTATCTGGAACCGCAGCATCCCCAGGCCCTGATGCACCTGGCCGCGTTGCTCGAGTCCCAGGGTGACAGTGCCGGCGCGCGCCGTCTTCAGGCACGCGCCGCCCGTAGCGAGCGAGCTGACAGTGAGTCCAAACGATGAGTAGTCCTGGCGCGCTCGACACCGCAGGCCTGGACCTGACGCTGACCGATACCCAAGCCATTGACGACTGTTGGAACCGCATCGGTATTCATGGCGACAAGTCCTGCCCGTTGTTGGCCGAGCATATCCACTGCCGCAATTGCTCGGTGTATTCCGCCGCCGCCACACGCCTGCTCGACCGCTACGCACTGCAACAGGACGACCATCACGCGCAGGCAACTGCCGAAGCGGATAACGAGGTGGTCACCCGTTCGCTGTTGATGTTCCGCCTCGGCGAAGAATGGCTCGGTATCGCCACCCGTTGCCTGGTGGAAGTGGCGCCGTTGCAGCCGATCCACTCGCTGCCGCACCAGCGTTCCCGAGCGCTGCTGGGCGTGGCCAACGTACGCGGGGCGCTGGTGGCGTGCCTCTCACTGGTGGAACTGTTGGGCCTGGACAGCACCAGTGCCGGCTCCAGCGGCGGGCGGATCATGCCGCGCATGCTGATCATCGCTGCCCAGGACGGCCCGGTCGTGGTGCCGGTGGATGAAGTAGACGGTATCCATGCCATCGATGAGCGCACCTTGAAGGCCGCATCGGTGTCCGGCACCCAGGCCAGCGCACGCTACACCCAAGGCGTGTTGCAGTGGAAAGGCCGCAGCCTGCGTTGGCTGGACGAAGCGCAATTGTTGTCCGCCGTGACCCGGAGCCTCGCATGACCCCCGACCAGATGCGCGATGCCTCGCTGTTGGAACTGTTCAGCCTGGAGGCTGATGCGCAGACCCAAGTGTTGAGCGCGGGCCTGCTGGCGCTGGAACGCAACCCGACCCAGGCCGACCAGCTCGAAGCCTGCATGCGCGCCGCGCATTCACTTAAAGGGGCGGCGCGGATTGTCGGTGTGGATGCCGGCGTCAGCGTGGCCCACGTCATGGAAGATTGCCTGGTCAGCGCCCAGGAAGGCCGTCTGTATCTGCAACCTGAACATATCGACGCATTACTGCAAGGCACTGATCTGCTGATGCGTATCGCCACCCCGGGCAACGATGTGGGGCCGGCGGATATCGAGGCGTACGTAGCGCTGATGGAGCGCTTGCTCGATCCCTCGCAGCCGATTGCGACGCCCGCGCCAAAACCCGAGCCCATCCCCGCGCCGCGGGTTGACGCGCTGCTGCTGGAGCCCGAGCTGGAGCCTGCGCCACCGCTCGGCAGTGACGCGCCGCGCCAGAACAAGCGCATGACCGAAGGCGGCGAGCGTGTGCTGCGGGTGACGGCTGAGCGCTTGAACAGTCTGTTGGACTTGTCCAGCAAATCCCTGGTGGAAACCCAGCGGCTCAAGCCGTACCTGGCCAGCCTGCAACGCCTCAAGCGCATTCAAAGTAACAGCTTGCGTGCGCTGGATGCCCTGGACGGCCAGCTCAAGTCGCTGGATCTGAACCTGGAAGCCCAGGAGGCCCTGGCCGATACCCGTCGCCTGCTGAGTGAAGCCCAGGCCCTGCTGGCGGAAAAAAACGCCGAGCTGGATGAGTTCGGCTGGCAGGCCGGCCAGCGCGCCCAGGTGCTCTACGACACCGCATTGGCCTGCCGCATGCGGCCGTTTGCCGATGTGCTGGCCGGGCAGGTGCGCATGGTGCGTGACTTAGGTCGCAGCCTGGGCAAGCAAGTGCGCCTGGAGATTGAGGGCGAAAAGACCCAGGTCGACCGGGACGTGCTGGAAAAACTCGAAGCGCCGCTCACCCATCTATTACGCAATGCGGTCGATCACGGCATCGAACCCCCTGAGCAACGCGTGCTGGCGGGCAAGCCGGCGGAAGGCTTGATTCGCCTGCGTGCGTCCCATCAGGCCGGGTTGTTGGTGCTGGAATTGAGCGATGACGGCAACGGTGTCGACCTCGAGCGCCTGCGCGGCACCATCGTCGACCGCCATCTGTCGCCGGTTGAAACGGCCCTGCGTCTGAGTGAAGAGGAACTGCTCACGTTCCTCTTCTTGCCAGGGTTCAGCCTGCGCGACAAAGTCACCGAAGTGTCCGGGCGCGGGGTCGGCCTGGACGCGGTGCAACATATGGTTCGTCAACTGCGCGGCGCGGTGGTGCTGGAGCAGACGGCGGGGCAGGGCAGCCGCTTCCATCTTGAGGTGCCGTTGACCCTGTCGGTGGTGCGCAGCCTGGTGGTGGAAGTCGGCGAAGAAGCCTATGCCTTTCCCCTGGCGCATATCGAACGCATGTGCGACCTGGCGCCCGACGACATCGTGCAGTTGGAAGGCCGCCAGCATTTCTGGCATGAGGGCCGGCACGTCGGCCTGGTTGCCGCCAGCCAGTTGCTGCAGCGCCCGCCGGGGCAGAACCCGTCAGATACCTTGAAGGTGGTGGTGATCCGCGAGCGCGATGCCGTATACGGGATTGCCGTGGAGCGTTTTATCGGCGAGCGCACCCTGGTGGTGTTGCCGCTGGATGATCGTCTGGGGAAAGTCCAGGACATTTCCGCCGGGGCCTTGCTCGATGACGGCTCGGTGGTGTTGATCGTCGATGTCGAAGACATGCTGCGTTCGGTGGATAAATTGCTCAACACCGGTCGCCTGGAGCGCATTGCCCGGCGCAGCCAGCAGGCCACCGAAGCGCCGCGCAAGCGTGTGCTGGTGGTGGACGACTCACTGACGGTGCGCGAGCTGCAACGCAAATTATTACTCAATCGTGGTTATGAAGTCGCTGTTGCGGTCGATGGCATGGATGGCTGGAACGCATTGCGCTCCGAGGACTTCGACCTGCTTATCACTGATATTGATATGCCTCGCATGGACGGTATTGAATTGGTCACACTTTTGCGCCGTGACAGTCGCCTGCAATCGTTGCCGGTGATGGTGGTTTCCTACAAGGATCGTGAAGAAGACCGCCGCCGTGGCCTCGACGCCGGGGCCGACTATTATCTAGCCAAAGCCAGTTTCCATGACGACGCCTTGCTCGACGCCGTGGTTGAACTGATTGGAGGCGCCCGGGCATGAGGATTGCGATCGTCAATGACATGCCCCTGGCGGTGGAGGCCTTGCGCCGCGCCCTGAGTTACGAGCCCGCCCACGAGGTGGTATGGGTGGCCAGCAATGGCCTGGAAGCGGTACAGCGTTGCGCCGAGCTGACCCCGGACCTGATCCTGATGGACCTGATCATGCCGGTGATGGATGGGGTGGAGGCCACCCGGCAGATCATGGCCGACACGCCTTGCCCGATTGTGATCGTCACTGTCGACCGCCAGGCCAACGTCAGCCGCGTATTCGAAGCCATGGGCCACGGCGCCCTGGATGTGGTGGACACCCCGGCACTGGGCGTTGGCAACCCTAAGGATGCGGCCGCGCCCCTGCTGCGCAAGATCCTCAATATTGGTTGGCTGATCGGCCAGCGCGGCACGCGGGTGCGTGCCGAAACCCCGCCGCAGCGGGTCACCGGCAAGCGTCAACGGCTGGTGGCCATTGGTTCTTCGGCTGGTGGGCCGGCGGCACTGGAAGTTCTGCTCAAGGGTTTGCCCCGGGATTTTCCCGCCGCCATCGTGCTGGTACAGCATGTGGACCAGGTCTTCGCCGCCGGCATGGCCGAGTGGCTGAGCAGCGCTTCCGGCCTGCCGGTGCGCCTGGCCTGTGAGGGCGAGCCGCCTCAACCCGGCGTGGTATTGCTGGCCGGAACCAACCACCATATTCGCTTGTTGAAAAATGGCACGTTAGCCTATACCGCAGAGCCGGTGAACGAGATTTACCGGCCCTCCATCGACGTGTTTTTCGAAAGCGTCGCCAGTTACTGGAACGGTGACGCCGTTGGCGTCTTGCTCACCGGCATGGGGCGCGACGGCGCCCAGGGCCTCAAGCTGATGCGTGAACAAGGATATTTGACCATCGCCCAGGACCAGCAGAGCTCGGCGGTGTATGGCATGCCCAAAGCGGCGGCGGCGATTGATGCTGCTGTTGAAATTCGCCCACTGGATAGAATTGCGCCCCGATTGCTGGAGGTCTTTGCAAAATGAACAAAAATCTCCCGCCGTGCTGGCTTGCAGGTAGTAATTCAGGTGATTGCACATGAATGATTTACAGCTCGACGACTTCAAGACCGACGAAAACGCCGCCATGGTGCTGCTGGTCGACGACCAGGCCATGATCGGTGAAGCCGTGCGGCGTGGCCTGGCCCATGAAGAGAACATCGACTTCCACTTTTGCGCCGACCCGCACCAGGCGATTGCCCAGGCGATCCGCATCAAGCCCACGGTGATCCTGCAAGACCTGGTGATGCCGGGCCTGGACGGCCTGACCCTGGTGCGTGAGTACCGCAATCACCCGGCCACCGCGAATATCCCGATCATCGTGCTGTCCACCAAAGAGGACCCACTGATCAAAAGCGCGGCCTTTGCGGCCGGGGCCAATGATTACCTGGTCAAGCTGCCGGACAACATCGAACTGGTAGCACGCATCCGCTATCACTCGCGCTCCTACATGACCCTGTTGCAGCGCGACGCGGCCTACCGCGCGTTGCGGGTCAGCCAGCAACAGTTGCTGGACACCAACCTGGTGCTGCAACGCCTGATGAACTCCGACGGCCTGACCGGGCTGTCCAACCGCCGTCACTTCGACGAATACCTGGAGCTGGAATGGCGCCGCGCCATGCGCGACCAGACCCAACTCTCGTTGCTGATGATCGATGTGGACTTCTTCAAGACCTACAACGACAGCTTCGGCCACGTCGAGGGCGACGAAGCCTTGCGCAAAGTCGCAGCCACCATTCGCGATGCCAGCAGCCGCCCTTCGGACTTGCCGGCGCGCTACGGTGGCGAAGAGTTCGCACTGGTCCTGCCCAACACCTCGCCGGGCGGCGCACGCCTGGTCGCGGAAAAACTGCGCATGGCGGTGGCGGCGTTGAAAATCCCGCACATCGCCCCGGCTGAAGGTGCCAGCCTGACCATCAGTATCGGGCTGTCGACGTTGACGCCGGCTCAGGGTACGGACTGTCGGCAGTTGATCATGGCGGCGGACAAGGGGTTGTACACGGCCAAGAACAATGGGCGTAATCAGGTTGGTATCGAGTAATTAGAGGCCAACTTCAATGTGCGAGGGGGACTTCCCCCTTGCACTCCTGAGTTTCGTACTCATCCGAATTGATTACATATGAAAGTTTTTGAGCTAAGAAATCTGCCATCGTTGTAGAGCCGATGGCAGGGGGCAGGACGGCGTTATTCTATTCTGAATCCAGGCTTGCCATTATTCGCGCGCCACTCTTTGACCTCTTTTACAATGCCTTCTGGACTGTCTTCTCTACCCTTTCTTGGATAATAGACGAGGTCTGACCCATCAGGATGCTCCGTAAGTCGCTTGAATTCTAATAGCATTTCGTCATCTTCTTCCTCAGAGCGAGCACTCGCATCACAAAGAGAAATTACAAATTTTAAAAATTCGCTTTCTGTGTACTCGGAAATTGAGGTTTTCATCTTAATTACCTTTGCCGTGAATACGCTTATGAAGTTTTGGAGTGACTATGTGGATATTGTCGATGTCGAAAATTTCTCCCCCTTGGGAAATGAATATTTTATGGTGAAGTTCGAATTTACTAGATTTTCCAGCATGTTCTAGTTCGCTAGTATAGGGCGCCTTGCCGTTTAGTATTCTTCTTAGGTTTTGACGGTTTAACTGACTAGCCAGTTCCGAGTCGCTAGCAACCGTTTTCCAGAAGGCTTCACGAAATGCCTTGAAGTTTTTAAATTCTTGACCTCTCAGTTTTGCGGCAATTTGCGATGGTATAGGGACTCCTTCACCCTGGGAGGCCGCTCCCAGCCAAGAGCCGGTTATAGATTGCCCATTGCCTGTCACGATTCCGGGATCTTCACGCCGATCCCTGAACATGACATAGATTGGAGGCAGGCCAGAATCGACCGGGAAAACGATGATGAAGTCGTCAAATCCAGCTTCAACAACGGCTGGAAAACTGTCAACCCTACCCTCGACTGGAATTGTGTCGGCGCCTGCATAGACGGGCGTTTCAGGCGGGGCCGGTGGCAGCGTTGTTGAGCTATCTCCAGGAGCGGAAATAGGTGTCCAAATCAACGTTCTTGGTGGAATGTCACTTGTCGTGACGGTGTATACCTTCTGCCCAGGATCATAGGTCGCAGTAACCACTTTGACCCTGGAAGGCACGCTTGCACCATCGGTGTTGACCACAAAAACTTCTGACCGCCCATCTGCGGCCGTCCTCGAACTCATTCGAACCGGCAGGTCGATTGTGCCGTTGACTGCCGAACTTATCGTCGACTCGTCGAGGCCTGGTACCAAGGTTGAGATCGGTGTGCCAAGCGCATAACGCTCTGGAAGTTCTCCGTTCGCGAGTTTGGGAGAATAGATCAGCGCTGAAACACCGACCATCAAGCCACTCGCGGTACTGGCGGCCAATTCCGTCAATGCGGCCACTGCTGCCCCAATAGCGGCTCGCAGCGTGACGGTAACCCCCTCTGCTGTAGCGATAGTTCCGACTGAGGTCATGACTATCGCTTGAGTCGCAGCAGCAGTGCCCGACAGTCGATAGGTATTGGCTACTCTTACCGCTTCAATACGCGCTTGGGCCGTTGCTACCTGCTGCGCACGTTCTGCGAGGTCGCTGATTGCATTGGAGGCGTTGGCAAGAAACCGCGCGGACTCTGACTTCAGCACAAAGTCATGATGGCTGAGCCATCTCACCCCAAGAGCGGTATTCTGCTGTAGATAAATAAGCTGTTTGAGTCCCTCAAGCTCGGGTTTGCTCAGTGGCGGTGTAACCCGTGGGTTGGCTGCGGGATAGTAAATCATCAACCCGTTCCGGTTTATGGCTAACGGTGGGTCAATAGGTTTGATCGCTGCCATCGTTTCTTCGATCATTTTGTCCAGCGTGTTTTTGTAAAGCATGAGGGTCTGGCCGGGTGTCAATCCAACGACCGAACCGGCAAGAGAGGCGAGTTCCACCTGCAAATATTCCGGCAGCAACTGCACTTGAATTTCCAACTCATCTGCAATGACCTTCAGATACTCATTGTGTAAATTTGCCCAGCCAGGATCATGTTCGGCTAAATTGGCCTCCAGCGTTTGCCGGGCCTTTGCCAACCCTGAAAGTTTTTTAGTCAGAATGTCTATGGAGAGCGAGAGAGCCTTGAGTTCTTGTGCGGCCCTCCAGACGTTGTCGTAAAGTGTGTAGGCATCGCCCAGATTTTTTATCGGGTCAGAAGAGGCAAGCGTTTCACGTAGCTTTGTATAAGTTAAGTTTTCCATCAGGTAAAAAGGGCTTTGATCATAGAGCCCATAGATGAGTGGCGCAGTACTGGCGTATTTGGTTTTTTTCGCGCCGATGATTTCAAGTGTGATTTTTTGATCGAGAACGGCTGAGGCTGTTTCTGTAAGCGGCTGTGAAGCTTTCGCGGCTTGCTGTTTCTCTGCGAGTTCGCGTTCAGTTTCAGTAGTGAGCGTTGCGAACCGTGCGCTGTACTCCGCGTCAATCAAGGATTGATTGTACTTTTGCTCTCCAATGAAATCGGCGGTGGTGCTAGGGAAGTCAAACTGCTTGAAGCGGCTACGGTCTCCTTCACCTCGACGTGGCCCTTCTTGAAGGCCCCAGCCATCTCCACTTCCTACGTAGCCTCCGCCTTCACCACCCCAATAAGTGTTTCGTCTCCCTGCGGTAATTATCGTCGGCTTGAGTTCTAAAGGTTGTCCTGGCTGCCACCCTTGTTGTGCCATAGGGCCTCTCCATTTTTATGAGAGTGATCGTTAGAGTTTGTGCGTCCTGAAGAAAAAAACTCAGGCGCTTTGATCGAACTTATTTGAGAGGGAAGAAAGAAAAAACTGATGGCGTTTTGATTTGATTTTATGTGTGTAGGAGGCTTTGTAAGACGGTTCTGAAACTGATGTATTTATATTCTTGTATGTTTATCACTTGAGTCTTGGGATGATTTGGCTAGAAACCTAATTGTTTGTTTTTATTGGAGTGGGTTGGTTTGTGGTCTTTTAGGCAGGCTCTGATTTGGATTTTCAAATTATTTGTATAAACAGATGAACGGTCTGGTTTTAGCGAGTAGTAGGTCGGGTTTTCTAACGCGCGGCATCGTCAATCTATAGGAAATGCTCTGATGGTCGCGTATCCGTCACCGAAGCAAGCGTGACGAGAGGCAAGCGCTGTCTTGGCAGAATCGACCAAGCGGGCTGCCGTTTCCAGCCGTTTGCCGTTATACTCGCCGGCTTTCAAAAGTTCGCCAACGAGTGCTGCCCGCCATGGAAATCAACCCGATCCTTAACACCATCAAGGACCTGTCCGAGCGCTCCGAAACTATTCGGGGGTATCTTTGACTACGATCAAAAGCATGAGCGTCTGACCGAGGTCAATCGCGAGCTTGAAGATCCGAGTGTCTGGAACAAACCTGAATACGCCCAGGAACTGGGGCGCGAGCGCGCTGCGCTGGCACAGATTGTCGATACCCTCGACGAACTGAACACCGGCCTGGGTGATTGCCGCGACCTGCTGGACATGGCCGTCGAAGAAAACGACGAAGGCGCAGTGGGCGATGTTGTCGCCGAGCTGGCCCGTCTCGAGGAAAACCTCGCCAAGCTTGAATTCCGCCGCATGTTCAGCCACGAAATGGACCCGAACAACGCCTACCTGGATATCCAGGCCGGTTCCGGTGGCACCGAAGCCCAGGACTGGGCCAACATCCTGCTGCGCATGTACCTGCGCTGGGCCGACAAGCGCGGTTTCGACGCGACCATCATGGAACTGTCCGCCGGTGAAGTGGCCGGTATCAAGGGTGCGACAGTACACATCAAGGGCGAATACGCCTTTGGCTGGCTGCGCACCGAGATCGGCGTGCACCGCCTGGTGCGCAAGAGCCCGTTCGACTCCGGCAACCGTCGCCACACCTCATTCTCTGCGGTGTTCGTCTCGCCAGAGATCGACGACAAAGTGGAAATCGAGATCAACCCGGCCGACCTGCGGATCGACACCTACCGTTCCTCCGGCGCCGGTGGTCAGCACGTAAACACCACTGACTCGGCCGTACGTATCACCCACGTACCGACCAACACCGTGGTCAGTTGCCAGAACGAACGTTCCCAGCACGCCAACAAGGACACCGCCATGAAAATGCTGCGGGCCAAGTTGTACGAGCAGGAAATGCAGAAGCGCAACGCCGCTTCCCAGGCGCTGGAAGACACCAAGTCGGATATCGGCTGGGGTCACCAGATCCGTTCGTACGTGCTCGATGCCTCGCGGATCAAGGATCTGCGCACTAACATCGAACGCAGCGACTGCGACAAGGTACTCGACGGCGATATCGACGAATACCTGGAAGCCAGCCTGAAATCCGGCCTCTAATACCCTCTGTGGGAGCGGGCTTGCCCGCGATCCCCCGCCGAAGGCTGGGGGCAACGAACCTGATGGAATATTTAAAGACATGAGCGACCAACAACTCGACCCGCAAGCACTGCAACAGGAAGAAAACTCCCTGATCGCCCTGCGCAAGGAAAAGCTTGCTGCCGAGCGCGCCAAGGGTAACGCCTTCCCCAACGACTTCCGTCGCGACAACTACTGCGATGCCTTGCAGAAGCAATACGCGGACAAGACCAAGGAAGAACTGGCTGAGGCTGCGATCCCGGTCAAGGTGGCAGGTCGCATCATGCTCAACCGTGGCTCGTTCATGGTGATCCAGGACATGACCGGTCGCATCCAGGTCTACGTCAACCGCAAGACCCTGTCCGAAGAAACCCTGGCCTCGGTGAAAACCTGGGACATGGGCGACATCATCGCCGCCGAAGGCACCCTGGCCCGTTCCGGCAAGGGCGACCTGTACGTCGAGATGACCAATGTACGCCTGCTGACCAAGTCCCTGCGCCCGCTGCCAGACAAGCACCACGGCCTGACCGACACCGAACAGCGCTATCGCCAGCGCTACGTTGACCTGATCGTCAACGAAGACGTGCGCCAGACCTTCCGCGTACGCTCGCAAGTCATTGCTCACATCCGCAGCTTCCTGATGCAGCGTGACTTCCTGGAAGTGGAAACCCCGATGCTGCAGACCATCCCGGGTGGTGCCGCAGCCAAGCCGTTCGAGACCCACCACAACGCGCTGGACATGGAAATGTTCCTGCGCATTGCGCCTGAGCTGTACCTCAAGCGGCTTGTTGTTGGCGGCTTTGAAAAGGTGTTCGAGATCAACCGCAACTTCCGTAACGAAGGCGTCTCGACCCGTCACAACCCTGAATTCACCATGTTGGAGTTCTACCAGGCCTACGCCGACTACGAAGACAACATGGACCTGACCGAAGAGCTGTTCCGCGAGCTGGCACAGCTGGTGCTGGGCAGCACTGACGTGCCGTACGGCGACAAGGTGTTCCACTTCGGCGAGCCATTCGTGCGCCTGTCGGTGTTCGACTCGATCCTCAAGTACAACCCCGAGCTGACCGCTGACGACCTC
Organism: Pseudomonas sp. MF6767; assembly: GCF_016405475.1. Classification (NCBI taxonomy): domain Bacteria; kingdom Pseudomonadati; phylum Pseudomonadota; class Gammaproteobacteria; order Pseudomonadales; family Pseudomonadaceae; genus Pseudomonas; species Pseudomonas sp. MF6767. The sequence goes on from NZ_JAEKCY010000003.1 coordinate 304,581, forward strand.
AACGACATCGACAAGGCCCGTGCCATTGCCAAGAAAGCCGGCGCCAAGGTGCTGGGCTTCGAAGGCCTGGGCAAGCTGCAGGTGATGATTTTCGAAGAATTGGTGGAGCACAAGCTGGAACAGCCGCACTTCATTACCCAATACCCGTTCGAAGTGTCGCCGCTGGCCCGTCGCAACGACGACAACCCGAACGTCACCGACCGTTTCGAGCTGTTCATCGGTGGCCGCGAAATCGCCAACGCCTATTCCGAGCTTAACGATGCGGAAGACCAGGCCGAGCGCTTCATGGCCCAGGTGGCCGACAAGGACGCCGGTGACGACGAAGCCATGCACTACGATGCCGACTTCGTTCGGGCCCTGGAGTACGGCATGCCGCCGACTGCCGGTGAAGGTATCGGCATTGACCGTCTGGTGATGTTGTTGACCAACTCGCCGTCGATCCGCGACGTGATCCTGTTCCCGCACATGCGGCCACAAGCGTAACCGTAGCGAAATCCGAAGCCGCCTTTTATAAGGCGGCTTTTTTATGTGGCCTGTTCAAGTGGTGCTCGTCATTGATCGTTCCCACGCTCCGCGTGGGAGTGCACTCTGTGACGCTCCGCGTCACCTCTAAAGGAAGAAGTGTGGTGAACCGCATAATGGCTCAAGAAGGTGCCGCCGGCATTGCTGCTGCCGTGGCTGAAAGTGTTCAGTACCAGGGCCGCAAGGCCAGTCGGCGGGGCAGCGAGCAGCGCCGGCAAGACATTCTCGATGCGGCCATGCGTATCGTCGTGCGCGATGGCGTGCGGGCCGTACGTCATCGGGCAGTGGCGGCAGAGGCGGGGGTGCCGCTGTCGGCCACCACCTATTACTTCAAAGACATCGACGACCTGCTCACCGACACCTTCGCCCAATACGTGGAGCGCAGCGCCGCTTTCATGGGCAAGCTGTGGGTGCGCAACGAAGGCCTGTTGCGCGAGATGGTCGCCTATGGCGATGGCAGCCCGGAGTCGCGCTCGCAACTGGCCGATGATATCGCGCGCCTGACCGCCGACTATGTGCTGCGTCAATTGACCAACCGCCGCGAATACCTGATGGCCGAGCAGGCTTTTCGCCAGGAGGCCCTGCTCAACCCGCGCCTGGCCGAACTGGTACGCTCCCACCAACAGATCCTGTTGCAGGGCACCGGGCAGTTTTTCCAGGTATTGGGTTCCCGTGAGCCACAGCAGGATGCCAAGGTGTTGACGGCTATCATCAGTCGGATGGAATATCAGGGCCTGTTGGGCGGCGCAGAGCCTTTGACGGGTGACGAGATGCTTGAAATCCTCAAGCGTCACATGCACCTGGTATTGGCCTCGGCCTAGCCCTGTGCGCAATCTGCTTTGGGTGGGGGCAGGCAAGCCAGCTCCTACCTCTGATGGGCCTGCTGCTCAGATGTGAAGCCGTGCGCTAACTGCGCGTGGGCCAATAACGTTTAAAGAGGAAGCACCGGGTGGACGATTACCAGCAGACGATACGCACCTTGTCCGATCGCATTGTGCTGGCGCAAACACCGATCCGCGTCCTTGATGCGGTGAAATGGGACGAGAACATTCGTCAGGGATTTCTCAAGGCCAAGGGCAAGGCGATGCCTGCCGTAGACCGTGATTACTACCTGAACCGGCCGCTGTCGTTCGATTCCAGTGCGGTCAAGCTGGAGTTTCAGAACATCGAGCGCGACATCACCCGTCGCCTTGGGCAATTCAGTCCGGTTGGGCAGATCATGCGGCGCATGTGCCGTGAGTACCGCATGGTGGTGCGCATGCTTGAAGCGCGCGGCACCGAGGACTTCGGTCTGATTTCCCAAGAGCTTTACGGCGCCGCCTCCGATGCGTTCCACGCCGGCGACCCGACCCTGGCCGACCTTGGCCTGATGCTCTCCGACTACCTGAACAACATCGATGGCCGGGGCGATCTCAAGGACGAAGCCAAGACCCTCACCGCCAAGGACGCGGTCAGCCTGCTGCAAACGCGCCTGAACAAGGTGTTTGGTGAAGCCGAAGAGACCATCCGCGTGTTCGAGTCCGACGGCATCGTCGCCGATGCGGCAGCGGGCGCCGACTACATCAAGATCCGCGCCGATGCGATGTTCAATGACCGCGACGTGCGCGCCCTCGAAGTGCATGAAGGGTTGGTGCATGTGGGCACCACCCTTAACGGCCAGAACCAGCCGATCTGCACGTTTCTGTCCAAGGGCCCGCCGTCGTCCACCGTCACCCAGGAAGGCCTGGCGATCCTGATGGAAATCATCACGTTTGCCTCCTACCCCAGCCGCCTGCGCAAACTCACCAACCGGACCCGCGCCATCCATATGGTGGAGGAGGGCGCCGACTTCCTGCAGGTATTCGAGTTCTTCCGCGAGCAAGGCTTTGAAATGGCCGAAAGCTATGGGAATGCCAGCCGGGTATTTCGTGGTTCGGTGCCCACCGGCCTGCCATTTACCAAGGATTTGTCCTACCTCAAGGGCTTTATCATGGTCTACAACTACATCCAGCTCGCCGTGCGCAAAGGCAAGCTGGAGCAAGTGCCGCTGCTGTTCTGCGGCAAGACCACCCTTGAAGACATGCGTACCCTGCGCCAGTTGGTCGACGAAGGCCTGGTGGTGCCGCCCAAGTACCTGCCGGAGCAGTTTCGTGACATGAACGCGCTGGCGGCCTGGATGTGCTTCTCCAACTTCCTCAACCACTTGAGCCTGGACCGGATCGAGGCGGATTACTCCAATATCCTGTAACTGACGAAACCGAATCAAAAAATGTGGGAGCTGGCTTGCCTGCGATAGCGCTGGGTCAGCCAGCACTCAGTCACTGATAGACCGCTATCGCAGGCAAGCCAGCTCCCACATTTGATCTTTACTGGTCTTCAGAACTTTCGCGAGGTTTCAACGGATGAGAATCCTCGGCATTTTATGCCTGCTACTCACATTGAACGGCTGCAGCTCCTTGCTGTTCTACCCCGAGCCCGGCCTACCCTTCACCCCGGAAAAAGCCCACCTGCAATACCGCGACGTCACGCTCACCACCGCAGATGGCGTGAAACTGCACGCCTGGTGGCTGCCGGCCAAACCCGGTGTCCCGCTCAAGGGCACAGTCCTGCATTTGCACGGCAACGGCGGCAACCTCGCCTGGCATCTGGGGGGCAGTTGGTGGTTGCCGGAGCAGGGTTATCAAGTGCTGTTGCTGGACTATCGCGGCTATGGGCTGTCGGAAGGCAAGCCGTCGTTGCCGGCGATCTACCAGGATATCGACGCCGCCTTCGGCTGGATCGACAAGGCGCCTGAAACCCAGGGTCAACCGCTGATTATTCTCGGGCAAAGCCTGGGCGGTGCACTGGCGGTGCATTACCTGGCAGCCCACCCGGAGCGTCAAGCCCAACTAAAAGCCTTGGTATTGGATGGCGTGCCTGCCAGTTATCGTGACGTAGGACAATTCGCCCTGAGCACTTCCTGGTTAACCTGGCCGTTGCAGGTGCCGCTGTCGTGGCTGGTGCCCGACGCCGACAGTGCGATCAATGCCATGCCCCGGTTGACCGGCGTGCCCAAGCTGCTGTTCCACAGCCTGGATGACCCGATCGTGCCGGTGGCCAATGGGATCCGCCTGTATCAAGCGGCGCCACCGCCCAGGGTGTTGCAACTGACCCGCGGCGGCCATGTGCAGACCTTTGCCGACAAAACCTGGCAGACCGTCATGCTGCGTTATCTGGACGACCCTCAGCACTTCAACGGCTTGCGTCGCCTGGGGGAAATTCCGAATTACCCTATTCCTAAAGTTGACTCATCAGAGAGCCCGCAATGAGCGAAGAACGCAACATGATCCCGCTGATCCTCACCGGCATCGGTACCATCCTCGGCACCGTTGGCTGCCTGTGGTACTACGGCTATCTGCACTTCGCCAAGCCGGAAGATGCGTTGCTGCTCAGCGATTTCACCATGCTCAAGACCATACCGGGCGAAGATTACAAAGTCTCCCTGACCCCGGCCGCGCAAGTGGCGCAGTGTGTTGACGGCGTATTGGTGATGTTTGATACCGAGCAGAAAGGCTTGAGCGGCGTGCTGGTGAACAACAAGAAGCAGGCCGTACGTTGTATAGGTCAAGAAACGCCGAAACTGGAGCAGTAGGACAGGCAGTGTGGGGAAAGCTGGAACCATTTTGAGTGAGTTGCCACTGATTTGGGACCGAGCAGCAACGCTGATTCGGTTAACTCTTTAACTTGATTTGGAGTCACATATGTCTATAAGTGGAGTTGGTCCTTCCCAAGGTGGTTTTGGCGCTCAAGATGCAGGTCAACAATCCGGTGACGTAGGCAGCCTCAAGAAAGAGATTGAGGATCTGAAGAAGCAAATAGGTCAGATGCAATCTCAAGGTGCCGGTGGTTCAGAGGGAGGCGGCGGTTCGGGAGGCGCTGTGGATGACCTTAAAAAACTACTGAAAGAACTCGAGGAAAAGCTTAAAGCTATGGAAGGCCAAGAGGGTAAAGGCGCTGATGGCGAAGGCAGCAAGCCTGGTGGCGAAGGTAGCGCAAAGATTTCCATTGATTTCCAGCAGTAACATGAATAACGGGAACCGTCTTGCGTCAGAAGCCACAAAAGCGTCATGACTCATAAAGATTGGGGCCGAGACAGTGGCGATTACTATTGCTGCGATACGCAATATGTTGAACATGGCGAGAGGGCATGAAGAACTGGAACGCAAAGTTGCCCAGACGCATGAGCTTAGCCAACTGATGGACAAGCTATCGAGCGCGAAGATAGAAATGCCGCTCGAAGATACACATCGTCCAGTCGGGTTCGACGAACCCAAAAAAAACCCACCGTAAGGTGGGTTTTTTATCCAGCATCAATCAGTTAGCAACGGAAGACCGTGGCTTGACCGGCTGGTTGTCGTTGGAAATGGTCACTTCCACGCGACGGTTCATGGCGCGGCCGGAGACGCTGCCGTTATCGGCAACCGGGTATTCCTTGCCATAACCCTGGGTCACGATACGCGAGATATCCACGCCTTGTTGAGCCAGTGCACGCTGAACAGAAGCGGCACGACGCTCAGACAGGCTCTGGTTGTACGAGTCGGAACCGGTGCTGTCGGTATAGCCTTCGACGATCACTTTACGGTCTGGGTTATCGCGCAGGAACTGAGCCAGCTTGGTGATGTTCACCAGGCCGCTGGATTTCAGATCAGACTTGTTGGTGGCGAACAGCACGTCACCGAAAGTCACCAGGGTGCCGCGATCGGTTTGTTTGGCGTTCAAGCTGTTTTGCAGTTGCTTGATTTGTGCGTCACGAGCGTCCAGCAGGGCGCGGGCACGTTCGTCACCAGCGTTTTTCAGCTTGGCCTCGGATTCGCGCAGGACGATGGTGTCCTTGGCCACTTCAACGCGCTGGTTGGTCAGGTAGGCCAACTGGTCGACTTTCTTCTCGTCTTCCTTGTCGCGGTAGGCCTTGTCAGCCTTGTCCAGCCATTCGCTGGCGTCTTTGGTTTCCAGCGCCGCCAGCTTGGTGGCTTGCGGGTTGGTTTGCAGGGACGAGAAATTGGTCCGCGCATTTTCCAGGTTCGCGTTCGGCGGGGTGGAGCAGGCCGCCAAGGCAACGCTCATCGCCAGCAGGGCAGGGATCATCAATTGTTTACGCATAGTCGTGTCGTCCTTTCAATTCGATATCAGGTGCGATGCAGTCAAGGGGCTGAGGCTTACTTCTGCATGATTGCAGCTGGGCGCATGCCTTCCTTACGCAGTTCTTCAACAGCCTTCTGGGAATCCTTCACAGCCTGTTGAGCCTTGGCAGCCTGGGCCTTACGCTCAGCGACGCGGGCATCCCACTCGGCTTGTTCAGCCAATTGGCGAGCCTTGTCGTAGTTCTTGTCGTGCATGGCAATCTCAGCTTCTTTGAGCTTGTCCTGGGCCGACTTCATTTCCACCGCCGCATACTCGGTACCGCCGGCGCTGACTGCGCTGTTGACGGCCGATTGGGTTACGGCGTACTGCTCGGTTGGAGGGTTGCCGGCGCAGCCAGCCAGAACGAAGCTGGTGCCGATTGCCAGCGCGGCCAATTTGAGCCCGCGCAGGTGGTTAAACGAGGATTTGGCAGTGCTGGTGTTCATCGTCTTCAACTCCATTGGATAACTCCTGAAAAACATCAAAATCCATCGGGGCGTATCGATTTCGGGCCCGTCGGTAAAGCACATGGCGTCCGTTCAAACGACCGTTCCACAAGTGATGGCTACTGGCTGTGACCGGAGGCTTTTTTCAAAAGTTCAGCGGATATGGCGATTTGCCTAAAAAAATATCTGACTGATTGGTCAGTGTTTGAAAAATGGAACTTTCGCGGTGCGCAGCGGTACCTCCGGGCCTGTAAAAGGCCCGGAATACGTGGGTTTAATTGACGTCAATAAATGTTTATCAGTGTTTTTGTTCGTCAGCGCCGTCCGACAAATCATGTAAGTGGCGACGGGATAAAGTAAGAAAGCGTGGCGTGGGGCCGACGTCTTCATACAGCGGGTCACCCTCTTCGTCGGTGGCAATTACCTGCTGGCCCTGGATGTAGGGAAAGCTGGCTTCCAGCTCTTCAAGGGCGGCACCGATCAACTCGCCGAGCAGTTCTTCGACATGGCGCTTGGGGTACATCTCGGCAATGGCCGCCAGCCGTGCAGCGGCTTCTACATCCAGATGAATGGCGTATTCAGTCTTGGTCAAACGACCCTTGGCGGTTTCTTCCCAATGCTGGGCCAGTTCTCGAATTTTCATGGCTACCTCAATAAAGCCTGCGATGGCAGGCGGTGATGAGCGACCAGCCGCCTGCGCGGATGACGCGGCGACTCACCGTTGAGACTAGCTGCAAGCGCCAAGGTTTAAAGTCGTTTGCGTTCGGCCTTGTCAGAAACCGACGTCGGCGGCACTCTGAAGCACCTGCGCGTCCCGGATTTCTGGCTGGAGATTGGCTGATGAGTGATATCGATGCACGCTTGCGTGAGGATGTTCACCTGCTGGGTGAGCTGTTGGGCAACACCATTCGAGAGCAGTACGGCGAGGCTTTCCTCGAGAAGATCGAGCAGATCCGCAAAGGCGCCAAGGCCGACCGTCGCGGAGCCGTTTCAGAGAAAGCCGCTGGCGATGAGTTGAGCGCCAGCCTCAACCAGTTGCAGGAGGACGAGCTGCTGCCGGTGGCCCGAGCCTTCAACCAGTTCCTCAACCTGGCCAACATTGCCGAACAATATCAATTGATTCATCGGCGCGATGAATCGCAACCCGCGCCGTTCGAATCGAGGGTCTTGCCGGAGTTGCTGGCCCGTCTGCAAAGCGAAGGGCACAGCAATGAATCCCTGGCCCGGCAGTTGGCGCGGTTGGACATCGAGCTGGTGCTCACCGCCCACCCCACCGAAGTGGCCCGCCGCACGCTGATCCAGAAATACGATGCCATTGCTGCGCAACTGGCCTTGCAGGATCACCGCGACCTCACCACCGCCGAGCGCGAGCAGATTCGCGAGCGCTTGCAACGCTTGATTGCCGAAGCCTGGCACACCGAAGAAATCCGTCGGGTGCGGCCCACCCCGGTGGACGAAGCCAAATGGGGCTTTGCGGTGATCGAGCATTCGCTGTGGCACGCCATCCCGAATTACCTGCGCAAGGCCGACCAGGCCCTGCACGCCGCCACCGGCCTGCGCCTGCCCCTGGAGGCTGCACCGATTCGCTTTGCTTCGTGGATGGGTGGCGACCGTGACGGCAACCCGAACGTCACCGCGCCGGTCACCCGCGAAGTGCTGTTGCTGGCGCGTTGGATGGCGGCGGATTTGTATCTGCGTGACATTGACCAACTGGCCTCCGAGCTGTCGATGCAACAGGCCAGCCCGGCGTTGCAAGCCAAAGTCGGCGACAGCGTCGAACCTTATCGTGCCTTGCTCAAGCAACTGCGTGAACGCCTGCGCGCCACGCGCCAGTGGGCCCACACCTCGTTGACCAGCACCACCCCGGCGCCGGCCGAGGTGTTGCAGAACAACCGCGACCTGCTGGACCCGCTACAACTGTGCTACCAGTCCCTGCACGAATGCGGCATGGGCGTGATCGCCGATGGCCCGCTGCTCGACTGCCTGCGCCGTGCCGTGACGTTCGGCCTGTTCCTGGTGCGCCTGGATGTGCGCCAGGACTCCAGCCGTCACTCGGCGGCCATGACCGAAATCACCGATTACCTGGGCCTGGGGCGTTATGAGGACTGGGATGAGGATGCGCGTATCAGCTTCCTCACCCAGGAACTGACCAATCGGCGGCCATTGCTGCCGGGTTACTTCAAACCCTCGGCGGACACTGCCGAGGTGCTCAATACCTGCAAGGAAATCGCCGCCGCACCAGCCGCATCATTAGGTTCGTATGTCATCTCCATGGCCGGCGCCGCGTCGGATGTGCTGGCGGTGCAACTGCTGTTGAAGGAATCCGGCGTACAGCGGCCAATGCGCGTAGTGCCATTGTTCGAGACCCTGGCCGACCTGGACAACGCCGGGCCGGTGATGGAGCGTCTGTTGCAACTGCCGGGTTACCGCGCGCGCTTGCAGGGCCCGCAGGAAGTGATGATTGGCTACTCGGACTCGGCCAAGGACGCCGGCACCACGGCCGCCGCCTGGGCACAGTACCGCGCCCAGGAGCGCCTGGTGGATATCTGCCGCGAGCAACAGGTGGAGCTGTTGTTGTTCCACGGTCGCGGAGGCACCGTTGGCCGTGGCGGTGGCCCGGCGCACGCTGCCATCCTGTCGCAGCCACCGGGCTCGGTAGCGGGGCGGTTCCGCACCACTGAGCAGGGAGAGATGATTCGCTTCAAATTCGGCCTGCCGGATATCGCTGAGCAGAACCTCAATCTCTACCTGGCCGCGGTACTGGAAGCGACCCTGTTACCGCCGCCGCCTCCCGAGCCTGCCTGGCGTCATCTGATGGACGAACTGGCGGCAGACGGTGTCAGCGCATACCGTGCCGTGGTGCGGGAAAATCCGCAGTTCGTCGAGTACTTCCGCCAGTCCACGCCGGAGCAGGAGTTGGGCCGTTTGCCTTTGGGCAGTCGCCCGGCCAAGCGTCGTGCGGGCGGGATTGAGAGCTTGCGCGCCATCCCATGGATCTTTGGCTGGACCCAGACGCGCCTGATGCTGCCCGCCTGGCTCGGCTGGGAAGCGGCACTGAGCAAGGCGCTGGAGCGCGGTGAAGGTCAATTGCTGGGGCAGATGCGCGAGCAGTGGCCGTTCTTTCGCACGCGCATCGACATGCTGGAAATGGTCCTGGCCAAGGCCGATGCCGATATCGCCCGTCTTTATGATGAGCGCCTGGTGCAGCCGGACCTGCTGGCATTGGGTGCGCACTTACGCGACCTATTGTCGCAGGCGTGTGACGTGGTGCTTGGCCTGACCGGCCAGTCGCAGCTGCTGGCCCATAGCCCCGACACCCTGGAGTTCATCCGCCTGCGCAACACCTACCTCGACCCCTTGCACCTGTTGCAGGCCGAGTTGCTGGCACGTTCCCGTCAGCAGGAGGCTGCCCAAGACAGCCCTCTGGAACAGGCGCTGCTGGTGTCCGTGGCCGGTATCGCGGCCGGTTTGCGCAACACCGGCTGAGGTTTTTTGCGTGTACTCAATGGCTTGCGGATAAACCGCGACGACCGCCCGGAAACGGGCGGTCGTCGTTTGAGAGGGTGGGTTGCGCTCAGGCACACCCTGGCGCTGACGCATGTGCGGCGCGGGTTTCTCCGACTTTTGGCGGCTTGTATGGTGAGGGCCCGCTGTGTATCTTGATCAGCCTTTGGCCGTTTGATCGGCCTAGAACCACATTTTTACGAGATTGGCCCCACGCGGCGAATCCGAGCGTCATCTCTATAAAAAATTGAGGAGCACATCGATGCGCGTCATTCTGCTGGGAGCTCCCGGGGCCGGTAAAGGTACTCAGGCAAAGTTCATCACTGAAAAATTCGGCATTCCACAAATCTCCACCGGCGACATGCTGCGTGCGGCCGTCAAGGCTGGCACCGAACTGGGCCTGATCGCCAAGAGCGTGATGGACAGCGGCGGCCTGGTCTCCGATGACCTGATCATCAACCTGGTCAAGGAACGCATCAGCCAGGAAGACTGCAAGAACGGTTTCCTGTTCGACGGCTTCCCACGCACCATTCCCCAGGCTGAAGCCTTGGTGAAGGCGGGCGTGGAGTTGGACGCCGTGGTCGAAATCGCGGTTGAAGACGAAGAGATCGTCCAGCGTATCGCTGGCCGTCGTGTTCACGAAGGCTCTGGCCGCGTGTACCACATCGACTACAACCCGCCGAAAGTGGAAGGCAAGGACGATGTCACCGGCGAAGACCTGGTGCAGCGTAAAGACGACACCGAAGAAACCGTGCGTCATCGCCTGTCGGTCTACCATTCCCAGACCAAGCCCCTGGTGGACTTCTACCAGAAGCTGTCCGCAGCCCAAGGCAAGCCGAAATACAGCCACATCCCTGGTGTGGGCTCGGTAGAGGCCATCACCGCCAAGGTGCTGCAAGCACTGAGCTGATCCCTTGATCAGCGGCACAGACAACGGCCCGCTTGCGGGTCGTTGTTGTTTATACTGGCGCACTTTTTTCCGACTTGGACACCCACACCGATGAGTACCCTGCTGGCCCTGGACACCGCGACTGAAGCTTGCTCCGTTGCCTTGCTGCACGATGGCAAGGTCACGAGCCACTACGAGGTGATCCCGCGCCTGCACGCGCAGAAATTGTTGCCGATGATCAAGCAATTGCTTGAAGACGCCGGGACCACCCTAGCGGCGGTGGATGCCATCGCGTTCGGCCGTGGCCCCGGTGCATTCACTGGCGTGCGCATCGCCATCGGCGTGGTGCAGGGCCTGGCCTTTGCGCTGGAGCGCCCGGTGTTGCCGGTGTCCAACCTGGCGGTACTGGCCCAGCGTGCGTTGCGTGAGCACGGGGCATCGCAGGTGGCAGCGGCAATTGATGCGCGCATGGATGAGGTTTACTGGGGTTGCTACCGTGAGACCGCAGGCGAAATGCGCCTGGTCGGTGCGGAAGCGGTGCTGGCCCCCGAAGCGGCGCAGTTGCCCGCTGACGCCAGCGGTGATTGGTTCGGTGCCGGCACGGGCTGGGGTTATGGCGAACGCATCAAGGTGACGTGTGCCGAGCAGGACGCAGCGATGTTGCCACACGCCGAAGACCTGCTGGCGTTGGCACGTTTCGCATTCGAGCGCGGCGAGGCGATTGCGGCGGACCAGGCAGCACCGGTGTACCTGCGCGATAAAGTCGCGCAGACCAAGGCCGAACGCGGGATTATTTGACGCCAAAAATGTGGGTGTTACGCGGCAAATTTCGCCAATCGTCAGAATTTGCCTGGGTTTTTAAACCTTTTACAAATTATGTGTTCTAGTTATCACCAGAGCATTTGCGCGCCATGGAAAGTGCCGCTAAATTGCCATCATTGATACCGAGTCTGCATGTATGCGTATAGACGGTTTTTCCTCACAGTCGTACCCCCTCAAGCGTAAGCCGCGCAAGGCGAGCGTGACGGTAGACGAGTCCGTCGAGGATTCACCGGACTTCATCGAAGTACACACCGATACGCCTTCCAAAGCTCAAGGCGCCTCGAGCGCACGCATAAGCGGCGTTCCTGCCCGTCAGCAAGACATGGTCTTTCCCCGTTCCATGAGCAAAAGCGTTGCCACCGCCTTGGCCAGCTACCTGACCACCGCCGGCTTTGTCGAATGGGATATGGAAGTGCTGGGTCTCGATATCCATATCTGATGCGTTTGCCTTATTACATCGGCTGCCCGTCCTGGAGTGAAAACGCCTGGCGCGAGTACCTGTATCCCGTTGAGGCACGTTCCAGCGATTACCTCGGGCTCTATTCCCAGGTCTTCAACGCCGTTGAGGGCAATACCACTTTTTATGCTCGCCCCTCGGCCGCCACTGTGCAGCGCTGGGCCGAAATCATGCCTGATGATTTTCGCTTCACCGCCAAATTTCCCGGCGATATCAGCCATGCTGGCGATTTGCGTGAACAGTTGCCGGCGGCAGAAAGTTTTGTCGGCTTGATGAGCCCTTTGGGTGAGCGCGTTTCACCGCTGTGGCTGCAGCTCTCGAAGAGCTTTACGCCGCCACGCCTGGCGGAGCTGGCTGGATTTCTCGATGGCATTGATCGGCCGCTGGCCGTGGAGGTGCGTCATGAACAGTTCTTCGCCAAGGGTGATGCTGAGCGCATGCTCAACCGCCTGTTGCGCGATCGCGGTGTCGAGCGCATCTGCCTCGATCCACGTGCCCTGTTCAGTTGTACCTCTACCTCCGAAGCGGTGCTGCATGCCCAGTCCAAAAAGCCCCGGGTGCCACCGCGCCCAGCGGCCCTGACGCAGTTTCCCCAGGTGCGCTTTATCGGGCATCCGGACCTTGAGGCCAATGACCCGTTCCTGATTCCCTGGGTGGAAAAGATCGCCAGTTGGATCGAAGAGGGCCGCACGCCCTATATGTTCCTGCACACCTCGGACAATCGTCTCGCGGCACAACTGGCGCTGCGCTTCCACGCCAAGCTGATGGTGCGCCTGCCAGGGCTACCGCCGCTGCCTGCCTTGCATCGAGAACCCGTGGCGGAGCAGCTCGGACTACTTTGAGGGTTGAGCCGTGGGTATGGTCAAGACATTGAGTGTGTTGCTGGTGCTGGTGGGCGCCTTTGCGCTGGCTGTCTGGCGGGGTTGGGTGCCGCCTGAATGGAACCCCTGGGCGCCCTTGGATGTGCGAGCGAGCCCCAACCTGTTGACGCGCTACAAGCTCAGTCGTTTGCAGGATGATCCAGCGCTGTGTGACCAGGTGTTGAACACCTCTGGTCTGCGCGTGAGCCGCCAGGCCGATACATCGGCGGATGCGGCATGCCCCTTGCGTAATATTCTGCGTGTGCAGGGCGCTGACGTGGCCTTGAGCAGCAGCTTTCTCGCCAGTTGCCCGCTCGCGGTGGCGTTCGCATTGTTCGAGCGCCACAGCCTGCAACCGGCGGCCCAGGCCGTGTTTGGTCAAGCGGTGAGTCGGGTCGAGCATTTGGGCAGTTTTGCCTGCCGTAATATCTACAATCGCGCCGACGGAAGGCTCAGCCAGCACGCCTCGGCCAATGCCCTGGATATCGCCGGGTTTCGCCTGGCGGATGGACGCAGCATCAGCGTGCTCAAGGATTGGCCGGGGCAGAGCGACAGTGCGCGTTTCCTGCGTTTGGTACGCGATGGCGCCTGTGATGATTTCAACGTGGTGTTGAGCCCGGACTACAACGCGGCTCATCGCAACCATTTCCATCTCGACATGGGGCGTTGGTGGGTGTGTCGCTAGGGTTCAGGCGGCCAGGCGCAGGTTGTGGGTCACCAGCGGGCGTGCCCAGTAGTAATCGAAATCCAGGGCCTTTTGCTGCGCCAGCAGTTCTTCTTCGGGGTACGGCGTGGCGGCCGGTGGCAGCAGGTCCAGCTCGAATTCGGCAATTGGCAGGTGCAGGGGGCGTGGTTGTGGCGCCGGGCCTGGCTCGGGTAGCGGTTGGCCGGCGTTCAGCACGATGGGGCGCACCCACTCGCTCTCAAACGCTTGTTGGCGTTGCTGGGCGATGACTTCTTCTTCCGGGAACGGCGTCGCGGCCGGTGGCAGCAGCTCGGTTTCGAACTCGGCAATCGGCAGGAAGAGCGGCTCCGGCGGGGTGATCTCGGTGTCTTTCACATCGCACTCACGCTGGGTGAGGATCTGCGCCAGCAGGTCGGCGCCTTCGCGGGGTTCAACTGCCGGGTCTGCCGGGGCGGGCGCCTTGGCGGCGAGCGCGTCCGGCGTTTCACCGAGCTGCTCGGCCAACGCGCGGGCAAAGAAGTCCTGCCACACATGACTCACCCCGGCCAGCGCTTGGGTATTGCGCAGGCCGTAATGGTTGTGGGTCGGCAGTACACCGATGGAAAGGGGAAGAATGTCTGACATTTTTCTCGGTCGACGCTCAGCTCTGGCAAAATACCTGACTGTAATTTTTATCGGCTGTTGTTTGCCGATCCTTAATTTTTTTGAGCGTGGCGATTGATGAACGAACAACCAGCGGCCAGCCGCATCCAGGTCCAAGCCTTGGCTGACAGCTTCCAGGCCCGCGCTGAACAGTGGGCTTCGCTGCTGGGGTTGCCTCTGCAGGTGGCCGATGCGGATTTTTCCCTGCAAGTGGGGGAGCACGGTTTGCAGTTGCAACAGCTTGGGCCTGATGCGCCAGGGCCGGTGCGTGTCGACTTTGTCGAAGGCGGCGCGGCGCATCGGCGATTGTATGGTGGTGGCAGCGGGCAGATGATCGCCAAGGCGGTGGGCATCGCCCAGGGCGTGCGCCCGCGAGTGCTGGACGCCACGGCTGGCTTGGGCAAGGACGCGTTCGTGCTGGCCAGCCTCGGGTGTGAGATGAGCCTGATCGAGCGCCAGCCGTTGATCGGCGCCTTGCTCGAAGATGGCCTGGCCCGCGCTGCAGAGGATTTTGACGTGGCGCCGATTGTGGCGCGCATGAAGCTGCTCAAGGGCAATTCCATCGACGTGATGCTCAATTGGCAGGGCGAGCCGCCTCAGGTGATCTACCTGGACCCGATGTTTCCGCACCGTGAGAAAACTGCGCTGGTGAAGAAGGAAATGCGCCTGTTTCGGCCGTTGGTGGGTGATGATCCGGATGCACCGGCGTTGCTCGCGGCCGCTCTGGCTTTGGCCAGCCATCGGGTGGTGGTCAAGCGGCCGCGCAAGGCACCCTGTATTGAGGGGCCGAAGCCAAGCCATGCGCTGGATGGCAAGTCCAGCCGCTACGACATTTATCCCAAGAAAGCGCTTAAGCCGTAAGCTGCAAACAGCAGCACTTATCTCCCTGGCGCGCCGCAATCCAAATGTGGGAGATTCTATGGTTGGAGGGAAGCCCCCAAACCCGCTTTTGATTGGTACTCGCTCTGGTTTTTCATGAGCGAAAAGGCGATACGCGCTAACTTGCGGGCGATGATGACCAGGGCTAGAGTTGTTTTCAGGCCCCTGGCCAGATAGCCCTCGTATAAAGGCTTCCAGGCTTCTGACCTAATACCGGCTGACGCCGCGTTATGCAGCAACCTGCGGATCTCTGAGTCTCCTTTCTTGCTTAACGAACGACGTCCGTTCATTTGCCCTGAGTCGGACACCCTCAAGTCCATTCCCAGAAAAGCAATGTAAGCGTCAGCACTTTCAAACTCTCCTCGTTGAAAGGCCATAGTCAGTGCAACTGCCGTAAGAAAACCAATGCCTTCTACGGCTTGGCAGCGCCTGACTTGATGCAAGACACCCGCTTCAGTGACAGCAGCTAATATCCGTTTTTCAATGAGCGCTTCATGTCTATCAAGACAAGCTGAAATGCTCTTGGACGAGGCTTTGAGCAAAGGCTCACCTGCCCAGCTCTGGTTCAGAGCAACACGCATCTTCACCAGTGCGGCACGTCGGCGAAGCGTATCCGTCCGGCCAACACACCTTCCTGACGCAACCGCCGAAGGACCAGCCCGTTTTGCGAAACCTCGGCTGTAGTTTACGACTTCAGCCTCAGCCGGGCCGGCGAGCATGCGCGTAACTTCCTACAAGACTGGAAGGGCAAGCTGGTCTGCGATTATTTCGGCGATTACAAGGCCAGCTTCGAACTCGGCGTGACTGAAATCGGCTGCATGGCTCATGCCCGGCGCAAGTTCTTCGAACTGCATGCGACTCACAAGAGCGCGCTGGCTGAGCAAGCCTTGCGTTACATGCAGGCGCTGTACGAGATCGAGGGGGAAATCGAGGATCTAGAACCGGACATACGCCGCCGAATACGGCAGGAAAAGGCGGTACCCGTGATGGATGCGTTGCATGCCTGGATGGTTGCCCAGCGCGACATCGTGCATAACGGTTCGGCCATTGGCAAAGCCTTGGATTACAGCTTGAAACGCTGGACGGCGCTGTCGCGCTACCTCGATGACGGGGCCGTGCCTATTGATAATAACTGGTGTGAGAACCAGATACGGCCTTGGGCGCTGGGGCGCAAGAACTGGCTCTTTGCTGGGTCGCTACGCAGCGGCAAACGCGCCGCTGCGATCATGAGTTTGATTCAGTCGGCCCGGAACAATGGGCACGATCCCTAGGCCTACCTGAAGGATGTGCTGACGCGCCTGCCTACGCAGCGGGCAAGTGAGATTGCAGAGTTGCTGCCGCATAGGTGGCGTCCGGCTTAGTCGTGCAAGACGGTTTGCCCGTACGCTTACAAAGAAAGCCCAGCTTGAGCTGGGCTTTCTTTTGCAGACCTACATATCACTCAAGCGTATACTTATTCTCAGCCATAAAGGCTGGCTCTTTCCAATTAGGACCTTTTTTAATTCCCCCATCAGAATTATCAATCAGCCCTTCCAGTCTCATGTTATGAACAAGCTTTAATAGCTCAAGATTATTACCAATATTTACCCAGCCATTCCTGTTATATAGTCGATCCAGCATCGGATATGAAATTGACTTATTTCTTACTATAAAAAGAACGACATCTCTTGGGGATTCAGAGTTTACAATATCATTGATGTTGCTCATGTTATTCTCCGTATATTTGTTTGTTTTCTGCGACTATAGCTTCTGGCGTATAGAGTAATTCGTCAGCATCTTTAAGCTTGAAATCCTCTAAAGTCGCGGCATGAGTATTATTCCAAGTGGCGCCATCGTCGTTCGGTTTCACTCCATCCGTTATACCTAGAGCCCTATACCGCTCTAGCTCACGAATCTCATGGGTGTAAAATCGCTTATCGACATCGGTAATGGCCAATTCGCCAGTTAGGATTTTTTCCAGACGGTCAATCATCACAACATTTGCGTCCGATGGGTCGAATCTGCTCGTATGCAGCTTAACGAGGTCAATACCTTCCTGAGTCACCGCTGCGGTTGTCCAGTCTAGACTCTGAATGGGGCCGCCCGCCTTATCAGGATTGTACATCCGACCGCTGTGCTCACCTTTGGTGGTAGCCCCTTCGTACGGACTACTAAATACCGCATAAATCGGCGGTAAACCCGAATCTGCGGGGTAAACGTAAATAGCGTCCCGAATATCCAACTGGCCGACTACCGGAAACGGCTCAGCTTTGACCTCAATCGGTGTCAGTGTAATCCCGGTATACACCGGGGTTTCGACAGGCTGCGCAGGCGTCGCCGTCGAGCTATTACCTGGTACTGCGATTGGGAACGTCAGGGTGATCGGTGGTGAGTCAGTTGTAGTGAACGTATAGGCATTGGCCACAGGATCAAGCACTAGCGCTCTTACCGGGACGGTAGGTGCTAACCCTCCAGTGGGCTGGGTGGCCACTACCGAGTATTTGGACTGATCGCCATAAATTCGGTAGGGCACATCCACAGTTCCTCCCGCCGCGGCGATCTCGGCAAGATTTTCGGGAAGATTAGGCGCTAAATCCTTGGCCGGCGTGTTAAGCATGGTCGAAGGTAGCTCACCATTACCCAGTGATGGTGAATAGACCAGCGCGCCAATGCCCACTGCCGTGGCAGCACTTACAACAGTGCCTAAGGCTACCTTTGCAGCCTGAATAGCCGCATCCAGCGTAAGACCTGAACCGGCAGTAATGGCGATAGAGCCAGCCGCAGTACTTAACTGACTCGCACCGTCAGCGGGGAGCCTATACGTATTAGCGGCTTTAAGTGCTGCAGCTTCAGCAGCAATTCTTGCTGCCTCTGCAGCGGCCGCTTCATCAGCAATGCGCTTGGCTTCAGCTTCGGCGGCTAACCTGGCAGCTTCTGCTGCAGCGGCCTCATCAGCGATACGCTTAGCTTCTGCCTCTGCCGCTACTCGCGCCGCTTCAGCAGCGGCTGCCTCATCAGCCACGCGTTTGGCTTCAGCCTCAGCTGCAACCCTTGCGGCTTCCGCAGCTGCCGCCTCATCGGCAATACGTTTAGCCTCGGCGTCTGCACGTGCTTGATTAGCCTGTGCCTGAAGGTTCTGCTTCAGGGCATTCAAATAGTCGATCTCGCGGTTGCTATATTTTGCAGCATACGAAGCCTCAAGTGAGGCGTACCATTCTTTATAATTTTTATCCGGAGGGTAATTTGTCTTGCTTCCGCTGATTGCATCTTTAATAAACTGCATCGTCGGATAATAAAAGAAGTCTCCATAGTAGTACTTATCAGCAATCACTTTTTGAGCAGCAGCAGCCTGTGCTTTTTGAGCAATTAGCGTATCTACCGAACGAATATGCTGTTCGATTTTCTCGACTTCGCTCGCGGGACTGCCTTCATTTTGTTCTATTGCAGTAATGCTTTGTGCAATAGATTCAGGCATCGACTGAAGATTCGCTGCAAAGCTTGCCTCCTGGTCCTTAACATTCTGGGAAATGATGGGAGGGTATGTGTTAAGCACATAAGTACGCGTTGCAAGGTTAATGAGCTGTCCGGTGTGACTATGTGAAAAATCACTGTCACCACCACCCCCTCCGAATGTCTGAGGTTCATATTTATTAATAGCATTGATTTCAATTTCTGGCAGATGAATCGTATCGCCATTAGCCATAGTGAATTCTCCTTTTCGCTAGGTACAGCATAAGAGCTTTGTACATCTCAGTAGGATGGACGGATGGTTCTCTCGTTGCCTTACTACTCTCTGATGAACGGCTTCGCCTCTTGGGTTGTCAGTTTTTGAGAAGCTCAACGAACGAGAATCCCCGTCTTCTCCACTTTTCACCATATCGCATTAATACTGTATGGGTATCCAGCATCAAGGGGAAACAAAAAATGCACTTATGCATATCGCGACCGACAAACGGTAGTGGTCACTGTTCCTTACGATACGGCTCTGAGCTTGACGGTGGGGGGAGCACACCTCTGTGACCGCAACCACTGCCGGTCATTTGCAGATAATGTGAGCCCGTCACAATGGAACGCGAGTCTACGGCGTCGAATGCAAGCCCATTTGCAATTAATGTGAGCCGGAGCCTTTGGCTGGTTGCAGTTAATGTGAGCCAGAAATGCCGCTGAATGCGAGCCCGCGTGTTTTCAAACGCGAGCCGCTACACTTATCGGAGCTTTGGTGAAGGGGGGGGCGAAGTCTCCCACGGTCTGTACTGGCTAGAGTCAGATACTGGCTTTTAATCCCACCACCCCTACAAATCTAACCATACAAGCTGGCTTGCCTGCGATGACGGCCTGAAAGCCGACACCTATCTACCTGACGCCCTGCGATCTAAATGTGGGAGCTGGCTTGCCTGCGATGGCGGCCTGACAGTCGACGCAGTTATACCGAGTACATATCCATTGCTGCGGTAACGGCCGCTTAGGGTTCCGCCCTGACGGCGGCTCACTTTGCAAAAGCCGGGATGCCGGCCCAGGCCAAAGTAAGCAAAACGCTCTTGCCCCACCACTCGGCACCTCGCTTAGGCTCGGTGTGCCCGTAATCCGCCAGTGATTTGGGGGGCCGCCGCCACGCGCCATCCATGGCGCGGGGCGGCTAAACCGGCATCCCTGCCGGTTTACCCCCCAAATCCCTGTCGAATTCCGGCCAGCGTGGTTTGACGGGGCGCTTAAGATCAAAATCAAAAGCAGATCAAGAGCGACTCGCTTCGCATCGTGGTTACCGTTGGTCGCTACCGACTACGCAGATGTATCGAAACCCTGGCTGCGATAGGCCCGCATAAACAACTTCACCACGTCCTGCACATGCTCTTCGGCTTCTTGCGCGCTCAATTGTCCGCCGCAGCCATACAACAAGCGGAAGTTCGCCGTGCCCTTGAGCAGGCAAAAGAAGTGCTCCGCGGCTTTGAACGGTGTGTCGATGCTCAGGGCGCCGCCCTGGTGAATCTTGCCGAGCAGGCGCTCCATGCCTTGCAGCATGCGCATGGGGCCGGCGTTGAAGAAGATCTGGGAGAGTTTCACGTCCTGATTGCCGGTGGTCATCATCAGGCGATGCAGGTTTACCGACTCCTCGCTGTTGATCAGCCGATGAAAGCCGCGTGCGATGTTGAGCAACACCGTCTCGACGGGCATGCCTTCAGGAAGCTCGAAGTACATCACCGGCAACTGCTCTTCACATTTGGCCACCACCGCAGCGGTGAACAGCGTCTCCTTGTCGGTGAAGTGACTGTAGACCGTGAGCTTCGATACGCCGGCCGCCAGGGCAACGGCGTCCATGCTGGTGTTCGCATAACCCTTGTCCAGGAACAGCGATTTCGCCGATTCGAGGATTGCCTGGCGTTTTGCCATGTCCTTGGGACGCCCGGGGCTTGCGGTATTCAGAGGATTGTCGGACATTTTCACCTTTAATACTGGACTGGTGAGTTTGGTATTAATAACATACCGGCCAGTATAATTATTCCAAGCTCTATTTGCGAAAGGTCCTTCAGCATGCGCAGCGCTTTCCTGCCCCTTGCTTTGCCTGTCAGCCTGGTCTTCCTGTTGGCCGCGTGCGGCCATGAAGAAGCGGCCCAGACCACCGTACGTCCGGCCATGGTGGTGCAACCGCAGCCTTCGGCACAGGCGATGGACAGCTACCCCGGTGAGGTGCGTGCCCGTTATGAGCCGGACCTGGCCTTTCGTATCGGCGGTAAAGTCAGCAAGCGCCTGGTGGAGGAGGGCGAGCGGGTCAAGGCCAACCAGCCGCTGGCCGAACTCGACCCCCAGGACGTGCGCCTGCAACTGGAAGCGACCCGCGCTCAAGTAGCCGCTGCAGAGGCCAATCTCAGCCTGGTGCGTGCGGAGCGAGATCGCTACAAGACCTTGATGGACCGGCAGATGGTCAGTCGGTCGCAGTACGACAATTCCGAAAACCTCTATCGAGCCGGTGAAGCACGCCTCAAGCAGATCAAGGCCGAGTTCGATGTGTCGAGCAACCAGGCCGGCTACGCCGTGCTGCGTGCGCCTCAAGACGGGGTGGTCGCCAAGCGTGCGGTCGAAGTGGGGCAAGTGGTTTCCGCTGGCCAGACCGTGTTCACCCTGGCCACCGATGGCGAGCGTGAAGTGTTGATCAGCCTGCCTGAACAGGGCTTTGGCCGCTTCAAGGTCGGCCAGCCAGTGTCGGTGGAGTTATGGAGCCAGCCAGAGCAACGCTTTGCCGGGCGCATTCGTGAGCTGTCTCCCGCGGCCGATCCCAAATCCCGCACTTTCGCCGCGCGTGTGGCCTTCACTGGCGGCAAAGTGCCCGCCGAACTGGGTCAAAGTGCGCGGGTTTTCATCCAGGCCGACGATGTCATTGCGCTGTCGGTACCCTTGTCTGCCCTGAGTGCCGAAAACGGCGCGTCCTACGTCTGGCGTGTACAACCGGACAACACCCTTGAACGCACTCCCGTGCGCATTGGTGCCTTTGGCGAGAACACCGTACCGATACTGGAAGGATTGGCCGCCACCGATTGGGTGGTTGCCGCAGGCGTGCATGTACTCCATGAAGGCCAATTAGTGCGCCCGGTGGATCGCTCCAACCGTGTGGTTAATCTGGCGGCCAAGGAGTAGTCCCCATGGGTTTCAATCTTTCCGAGTGGGCGTTGCGTAATCGCCAGATCGTACTGTTCCTGATGATCCTGCTGGCCGTGGTTGGCACCTTGTCCTACACCAAGCTGGGGCAAAGCGAAGACCCGCCCTTTACCTTCAAGGCCATGGTGATCAAGACCAACTGGCCCGGGGCCACGGCCCAGGAGGTATCGCGCCAGGTCACCGAGCGAATCGAGAAAAAACTCATGGAGACTGGTGAGTACGAACGCATCGTGTCGTTCTCCCGCCCAGGTGAATCCCAGGTCACCTTTATTGCCCGTGATTCGATGCGTTCGGCGCAGATTCCCGAGCTGTGGTATCAGGTGCGCAAGAAAATCAGCGACATCCGCCACACCTTGCCGCCGGATATCCAGGGGCCGTTTTTCAACGATGAGTTCGGCACCACGTTCGGCAATATCTACGCCCTGACCGGCGACGGATTCGACTATGCCGTGCTCAAGGACTACGCCGATCGCATCCAGATCCAGCTGCAACGTGTCCCGGATGTGGGCAAGGTCGAGTTGCTCGGCTTGCAGGACGAGAAGATCTGGATCGAGCTGTCCAACCTCAAGCTCGCTACCCTCGGCTTGCCTTTGGCTGCGGTACAGCAGGCGTTGCAGGAACAAAATGCGGTGTCCACCGCCGGCTTCTTTGAAACCCCTACCGAGCGCGTGCAACTTCGCGTTTCTGGCAACTTCAAGACGGTGGAAGAGATCCGCAACTTTCCGATACGCGTGGGGGATCGCACTTTCCGCATCGGTGACGTGGCTGACATCCATCGAGGTTTCAACGACCCACCGGCACCGCGCATGCGCTACATGGGCGCAGATGCCATCGGCCTGGCCGTGGCCATGCGCGACGGTGGCGACATCCTCGTATTGGGCAAGGCCCTTGAAGCGCAATTCGCCCGCCTGCAAAAGAACCTTCCGGCAGGGATGGAGCTGCGCAAAGTGTCGGACCAACCAGCAGCGGTAAAGACCAGCGTCGGCGAGTTTGTCCAGGTACTGGCTGAAGCGTTGGCGATTGTTTTGCTGGTGAGCTTTTTCTCCCTCGGTGTGCGCACCGGCATGGTCGTTGCCCTGACGATTCCGCTGGTACTGGCGATGACCTTTGCCAGCATGTATTACCTGGGCATCGGCCTGCACAAGATTTCCCTTGGCGCCTTGGTCCTGGCCCTGGGCTTGTTGGTAGATGACGCGATCATCGCCGTGGAAATGATGGCGATCAAAATGGAGCAGGGCTACGACCGGCTCAAGGCTGCGAGTTTCGCCTGGACCAGTACCGCGTTCCCGATGCTCACCGGCACCCTGATCACGGCGGCGGGCTTCTTGCCAATTGCCACCGCGCAATCGAGCACCGGGGAATACACCCGCTCGATCTTCCAGGTGGTGACCATCGCACTGCTGGCCTCCTGGGTGGCAGCCGTGGTGTTTGTGCCGTACCTGGGGGAAAAACTCCTGCCCGACCTGGCGAAGATTCACGCCGCCAAACACGGTACCGACGGCCCGGACCCTTACGGCACACCCTTCTATCAGCGTGTAAGACGTCTGGTGGAGTGGTGCGTGCAACGGCGTAAAACCGTGATCGTGCTGACCTTGCTGCTGTTTATCGGCTCGGTTGCACTGTTCCGCTTCGTGCCGCAACAGTTCTTCCCGGCTTCCGGTCGCCTGGAGTTGATGGTCGACCTGAAACTGGCCGAGGGCGCTTCGCTCAGCAACACCGCCGAACAGGTCAAACGCCTGGAGGCGTTGCTCAAGGAGCATGCCGGCATCAACAACTATGTCGCCTACGCGGGCACCGGTTCGCCGCGGTTTTACCTGCCACTGGACCAGCAATTGCCCGCTGCCAGCTTCGCCCAGTTTGTGGTGTTGGCTAACACCATCGAGGAGCGAGAAAGCCTGCGCACCTGGCTGATCGAAACCCTCAACGAGCAATTTCCCGACCTGCGTTCGCGTGTCACACGGCTGGAGAACGGCCCACCCGTAGGCTACCCGGTGCAGTTTCGCGTGACCGGCGAGCACATCGAAGAGGTGCGCGCGCTGGCGCGCAAAGTGGCGGCGAAGGTTCGCGAAAATACCCATGTGGTCAATGTGCACTTGGACTGGGAAGAGCCAAGCAAAATCGTGTACCTGAATATCGACCAGGACCGTGCCCGCGCCCTCGGCGTGAGCACTGCCAACCTGGCGAAATTCCTGCAGAGTTCCCTGACCGGCTCCAGCGTCAGCCAGTACCGTGAGGACAACGAATTGATCGAGATCCTCCTGCGCGGCACGGTGCATGAGCGTAGCGAACTGTCGCGCCTGCCGAGCCTTGCCGTGCCCACCGACAATGGTAAAAGCGTGGCGCTGTCGCAAATTGCCACCCTCGAATATGGCTTCGAAGAGGGCATCATCTGGCATCGCAACCGCTTGCCCACGGTGACTGTGCGGGCCGATATCTATGGCAAGGAACAGCCGGCGACCCTCGTGCAGCAGATCTTGCCGACGCTCGCCGATGTACGTGCCGAACTGCCGGACGGCTACCTGCTGGAAGTGGGCGGCACGGTTGAAGATTCAGCGCGTGGGCAAAACTCGGTGAAGGCCGGCGTACCGCTGTTTATCGTGGTGGTGCTGACCTTGCTGATGCTGCAACTGCGCAGCTTTTCGCGCACGGCGATGGTCTTTCTCACCGCACCGTTGGGGCTGATCGGCGTGACCCTGTTCCTGCTGGTATTCCACCAACCCTTCGGCTTCGTCGCCATGCTTGGCACCATCGCGCTGTCGGGAATGATCATGCGTAACTCGGTGATTTTGGTGGACCAGATCGAGCAAGACATCAAGGCCGGCCTGGCACCTTGGCAGGCGATTATCGAAGCTACGGTCCGACGCTTTCGCCCGATCGTTCTGACGGCACTGGCGGCGGTGCTGGCGATGATTCCGCTGTCGCGCAGTGTGTTCTTCGGGCCGATGGCCGTGGCGATCATGGGAGGGTTGATCGTGGCTACGGCATTGACCTTGCTCTTTCTCCCGGCGCTTTATGCCGCGTGGTTTCGCGTCAAAAAGGACGCTGGATAATCAGGCTGTCATCTCGGTTGTCGGGGCGTAGAGATTACGCGCCCCGTCACCGTGGGCATGCGGCAGAATGAGCAATTTTCCTATGTGAGAGATAGGAAGCTCACTACACGGGCCTAGGAACCTTTCCTTATTGATTGCCACTCAATGTTACCTGGTTGGCAGGTACCTACTGCTCTTGCTCGTCGGCAGAAACAGTAGTGATTGGAATGAATTTAAGGAGTTCGCCATGTGTATAGCTAGTTTGAAGGCTTTTCTGCGTCCGCCCAGCAGGCCAAAACCTCCTGAAAAGTGTAAACCCAGCCCTCCTGAACGTTGTAAGCCCAAGCGCCCCGGGTATTGCAAACCCAAGCCCCTTGAGAGTTTCAGACCCAAACCTCCTGAGGAATGCAGACCCAAGCCTCCTGAGGAATGCAAACCCAAACCCCCTGAGTATTGCATGCCCAAACCTCCTGAAGAGTGCAATCCCGAGCCCCCTCCGAAGTGTTGCTACATAAAAACCGTTGAGCTGACGATTGTCATGAAGGCGGCCATAAATTACTGACTTTGAGGCTCTTTTTTGCGCAAACGCCTCGAGAATACGAGGCGCTTGTGGGGGGGCAGGGCAGATCGGCAGGTTTTACAGCGCGCCAAACACCTTCTTGGCCAAGCTGGTAGCCGCAGCCGCTGGATTCTTGCGAATCGTTTCTTCCTGCTGCGCAATCATCTTGAACAAACCATCCAGGGCCTGCTCGGTCACGTAGTTCTCAACGTTGGCGCTCTTGGCGTCCACCGCGCCAAAGGCCGCGGCCTTGCCGGCGAGGGCGTTGTACTGCTGGGCCACGCCGACTTTGTCGGTGGCGGCCTTGACGATAGGCAGGAACTTGGCGCGAATCTCTTCACGGCTGCTTTTGTTCAGGTACTGGGTGGCGGAGTCCTGGCCACCGCTGAGAATGCCCTTGGCGTCGGTCACACTCATGTTCTTCACAGCGTTGACCAGGATCGGCTGGGCCTGGGTCACGGCGGTTTCTGCTGCCTTGTTCATGCTGGTTTCCAGCTGCGTGACCTGGTCACCCATGCCGAACATTTTCAACTTGTCGGCGACTTTGCCGAGTTTGCCCGGCAGGCCGATCTTCACGTCCGGGTTGTTGCTGAAACCACCGGGCGTCCCGAGCTGTTTCACAGCAATCTGTGCACCTTGGGTCAAGGCATCCTTGAGGCCGCCGCTGGCGTCACCCTGGGACAGGCTGCCGAGATCCAGGGCCATGGCGCTGGCGCCGAATAGCAAGCCAGCACACAGGGCGGTGAGGCGAAGAGATTTGCGGAGCATGGGCGCTTCCTTATGAAGTGGGAATGATCAGTGTGCAGCCGCATCCACGCGCAGGCGCAGCGGTTGTGGGTCCTGGCCGTTGAGCTGCACGGTGTGCCGCTCGGTGGTGATAAACAGTAGCTTGCCGTCCAGCTCGATGCGAGCGCTGACCGAGTATGTGTGGCCTGGCTTAACCTGGGCCGGGTCATAGCTCAGGTGAAACGGCAGCGGCACCTGGCCTTTGACCGGGCCTTTCTGTTCGGCGAGGGGCACGGCCGGGGCGTCCATCAGGGACACGTCCTGCAGGCTGACACTCAAGGTGGCGGCTGGCGGCAGGGCGATGCGTTGCAGGTAGAACACTTCGCCGTCGAGGCTGGCCTTCGGGGTTGGGGTCATCGAGTGGCAGGCTCCGAGCAGGGCGGTCAGGCCCAGGAGGATGAGTTTTTTCAAGGTGCGGCTCCTTTTCAACGGCGCCGGAATCCGCCCGGCGCCTCATTCAGTCTAGCGCTGTGCTTCAGGGTTGACGGCAACCGGTTCGGCCGCAGCCTCGGCTGCGCCGTCCACGCGGTGCAAGGCAACCTGGCGGATCGACAGGCGAATATCCGCCGGCAGTACGCGTTTGGCGGCGCCTTCGGCCAGTTCGCCGAGCAGGTCGTGATAGCCCAGCTTGCCGGCTTCATCGCGACGCAGCACATCTTGCTCCAGCAACGTCTGGATAAAATGTCGGAAAAGACTCTTATCGAAGAATTCCGGAGCGTTGAGGCCGTGCAGGATCGACAGGCGCTGGGCCATGATCGTGCACAGGTCTTCCAGTTCTTCGGCGCTGATGCTGTTCTGGCCGCTGTTGAGCAGTAACGAGATCGCCATGTAGAAACGTTGCAGGGTCTGGGCGATGCTCTTGGACAGCAGCGTCAGCAGCACAAAGTGCCGCGAACTCGGCGCCGGGCGCAGGTATACGGCGTTTTCGAAACGCAGCAGGCCTTGTTCGACAAACGCGTCCAGCCACTGGTCCACCACGCTGTCCAGATCCTCCAGCGACCAACGGATAAACAGCTCCGATTGCAGGTACGGGTAGAGCGCGTGGGTGTAGCGCAGGATCTGTTCGCGGGTCATGCGCGAACTGCTCTGGAAGAAGCTCGCCAGCAGCGCTGGCAGGGCGAAGATGTGCAGCACATTGTTGCGGTAGTAGGTCATCAGGACGGCATTCTGCTCATCCAGATAAACGATTTTGCCCAAGGCGTCGCTCTGTTCGGACAACAGGTTCATGTCCTTGACGTGCTTGATCAGCGCCAGGCCATCGCCATCCGGCAAAGTGGTATGGGGCGAGTAGGGCACACGACGCAACAACGCCAGGTACAGGTCCAGTTGGCGGGCCATGGCCTGTTCATCCAGCGCCAGGCGAGTGGTGGACAGTAGCGCCAGCGCGACCAGGTTCACCGGGTTCACCGCAGCGGCTTCGTTCAAGTGGCGCGCCACCTGTTCGCCGAGGCGATTGGTGGTTTCGTTGAGCCACGCCGGTTTGTAGTTCGGCCCCAGTTCCTGGGCGCGCCAGTCCGGTTGCTCGGCGTCGAGGAACTCCGCCAGCTTGATCGGCTCACCGAAGTTGACCGCCACTTGGCCGAAGCGCTGCTTGAGCGCGCCGACCACCTTGAAAATATCGAAGATCGACTCTTTCTTCTTGCTCGCGCCACGCAGTTCGCCCAGGTAAGTGCGGCCTTCGAGCACGCGCTCATAGCCGATATACACCGGCACGAACACGATGGGCATGCGCGAGGAACGCAGGAAGCTGCGCAAGGTGATCGCCAGCATGCCGGTTTTCGGTTGCAGCATGCGCCCGGTGCGCGAGCGGCCGCCTTCGACGAAGTATTCCACCGGGAAACCCTTGGTAAACAGGGTGTGCAGGTATTCGTTGAACACCGAGGTGTACAAAGGGTTGCCCTTGAAGGTGCGGCGCATGAAAAACGCACCGCCACGGCGCAGCAGACTGCCGATCACCGGCATGTTGAGGTTGATGCCGGCGGCGATGTGCGGTGGGGTCAGGCCGTTCTTGAACAGCAGGTAGGACAGCAGCAGATAGTCGATGTGGCTGCGGTGGCAAGGCACGTAGATCACCTCGTAACCTTGGGCCACCTTTTGCACGCCCTCGATGTTATTGACCTTGATACCGTCGTAGATCTTGTTCCAGAACCAGCTCAATACCACTTCCAGGAAGCGGATCGCGGTGTAGGTGTAATCCGAGGCAATCTCGTTGCCATAGCGCAGGGCCAGGGCCTTGGCTTTTTCCGGGGCGATCTTTTCGCGTTCGGCTTCATCCGCAATGGCTTGGCGTACCAGCGGCATATTGACCAGGCCCTTGACCAGATTACGGCGGTGGGACAGGTCGGGGCCGATCACTGCCGTCTTCAGGTTACGGAAGTGCACACGCAGGATGCGCTGGGCCATGCGTACGGTGCGTTCGTGACCTTTATTGTGCTCGATCAATTCACGCAGGTTGATAGGCGCGGAGAATTGCACGCGAGTCTTGCGCCCCAGGATCAGGATGCTCAACAACCGGCGTAGACGCCCGGTGACCGCCCAGCTGTCGGCGAACAACAGCTTCCACGGGCTGGACTCGCTTTCGGGGGATTGGCCCCAGAACACACTGACCGGAATGATTTGTGCATTCTCTTCGGCGTGTTCGGTGAGGGTGTTGACCAAGCGCGTCAGGGTGGGCGGCGCACCGCGCTTGTCCTGGCGGCCGAGCCAATCCGGATCCGGCGTGAGGTAGAAGAACGCCGCAGGCTCCATCAACGGCCCCACCGACACCGGCAGCACCGGACGTGGCAGGCCAGCCTTGGTGCACTCGGCATCGACCACCGCCAACTCGGTGAGGGAGGGTGATTGCAGGACGTAGAAAACCGGCCGGCTGCGGTCCAGGTTGAGGGTTAGGGACGACTGGTTGATCGTCTCTGAGCGAACCCAGAGGTACAACAGTCGGCGCAAGGTGCCAAACACCAGACGGCGGAACGGGGAGCGGGTCATAGGCGAGCTGCTTCAAGTGGAAAAAACCGAGCAGGCGCTCGGGCGGGTAGTGTGCCGTATTCGCCGAAAATCGGCAAAAAAGCAGCGATGTAAAGTTGAGTTGATGGTTTTTGAGCCTGTCTTATACTCGGCAGTTCAATGCGAGCGACTCAACAATAAAAAACCAGTGGGAGTGAACAGATGTCAACGCGCGAAACCGGGAATGTGAAGTGGTTCAACGATGCAAAGGGCTACGGCTTTATCCAGCGTGAGGATGGCAAGGATGTGTTTGTGCACTACCGCGCCATTCGCGGTGAAGGCCACCGTTCGTTGGCCGAAGGCCAGCAGGTGGAGTACGCCGTGGTGACGGGCGAGAAGGGCTTGCAGGCGGAGGATGTGGTGGGCCTGTAACAACGTTGTTTGATCGTTCCCACGCTCTGCGTGGGAACGCCTCTTGTGACGCTCCGCGTCACGCTTTGGGACGCAGAGCGTCCCAGGCTACTTTCCCACGCAGAGCGTGGGAACGATCTTCAGGCGGTCTTCCAGGTGATCTGTTCTTCACCGTCTTCGCTGATGCGAATCCAGGTGTCGGCACTTTCCTCACCTTCTTCCTCAACCCAGGTGCCCGGCGCGCAACGCACTTCGACGTTCAGCGCGGCAAACGCGGCGCGGGCGCAGGCGATGTCGTCGTCCCATGGGGTCTGGTCGCTTTCCAGGTACAGGCTGTTCCATTTGCCCACCGCCTTGGGCAGCCAGGTCACCGGCACGCTGCCGGCCTTGCACTTGTAGGTCTGGCCTTTCTGGACCCAGTCGGTACACGGGCCGAGTGCGGCGCCCAGCCAGGCAGCGATGGCCTTGTGATCGACGTCGGCGTCCTTCAGGTAAATCTCAATATCGGGTTGGCGCATGGATGTTCCTCGTTGCGGGATTCGAAAATCCATTCGCGGATGGGTGAACGTCAGTCATTGAAGCACGAAATAATCGTAACGCATCGACACCGTGACCTGCAGCGGCTCGGCCGCCTCGATCACCTCGTGGCGGCGCTCGGCACTGGCCCGCCAGCCGTGGGGCGTCATCGCCAGCAGGTTGGCGCGGTCCTGGGGTTCGGCCAGGCTCAGGGTGAATTCCAGGGTTTCACTGTGAGCAAGGCTCATACCGTCCGGCACCAGGGCCAGGTGTTTGTCGTCGGTGTACTCGCGTACCTCGTCGTAAAGACGCTCGCGCAGTTCCATCAAGTGGCCGCTGGTCGGGCCGACCTTCATCAAACCACCGCCGGGACTGAGCAGGCGCTTGGCCTCTTGCCAGTCCAACGGGCTGAACACGCTGGCGAGGAACTGGCAGCTGGCATCGGCCAATGGCACGCGGGCCATGCTGGCGATCAACCAGGTCAGCGCCGGGTTGCGTTTGCACGCGCGCTTGACCGCTTCCTTGGAGATATCCAGGGCATAGCCATCGGCGTGGGGTAGGGCCTGGGCAATTTGCGCGGTGTAGTAACCCTCGCCACACCCAATGTCGACCCAGCGCTGCGGTGCACGCTCGGCGGCCAGTTCGGCCAGGCGCTTGGCCACTGGCGCATAGTGGCCAGCGTTGAGGAAGTCGCGGCGCGCCTCGACCATGGCCAGGTTGTCGCCTGGGTCGCGGCTGTTCTTGTGCTGCACCGGCAACAGGTTCAAATAACCCTGGCGCGCGCGGTCGAAGCGGTGCCCGGCCGGGCACGCCACGCCATTGTCCACGGTATTGAGCGGTGCACTGCAAATGGGGCAGGCAAGCATCAGGCGAGCAACTTGATCAGGGTCTGGTAATAGATTTCGGTCAGCACGTCGAGGTCGCTGGCCAGGATGCGTTCGTTGACCTGGTGGATCGTCGCGTTCACCGGGCCCAGTTCGACTACCTGGGTGCCCAACGTCGCAATAAAGCGCCCATCGGAGGTACCGCCGCTGGTGGACGCCTGGGTCTCGCGCCCGGTGATCGCCAGGATGCTGGCCGACACTGCATCCAACAGAGCGCCTGGCTCGGTGAGGAACGGCAGGCCCGACAGCGCCCACTCCACGTGCCAGTCCAGGCCATGTTTGTCGAGAATGGCCGCGACGCGTTGTTGCAGGCCCTCGACGGTGGATTCGGTGGAAAAACGGAAGTTGAACACCGCCGTCAGGTCACCCGGGATCACGTTGGTGGCGCCAGTACCGGAGTTGAGGTTGGAAATCTGGAAGCTGGTTGGCGGGAAGAATGCGTTGCCGTCATCCCAATGCTCGGCAGCGAGTTCGGCCAGCGCCGGTGCGGCCAGGTGGATCGGGTTCTTTGCCAGGTGCGGGTAAGCCACATGGCCCTGTACACCGCGCACGGTCAAGGTGGCGCCAAGGGAGCCTCGGCGGCCGTTCTTGACCACGTCGCCCACCAGGCTGGTGCTCGACGGTTCGCCGACGATGCACCAGTCCAGGCGCTCCTTGCGTGCGGCCAGGCGTTCGATCACGGCCTTGGTGCCGTGGTGCGCCGGGCCTTCTTCGTCGCTGGTGATCAGGAAGGCGACCGAACCCTTGTGGTCCGGGTAGTCGCTGACGAAACGTTCCGCCGCCACCAGCATCGCCGCCAGGCTGCCTTTCATGTCCGCCGCCCCACGGCCGCAGAGCATGCCGTTGTCATCGATCAACGCGTCGAACGGGTCGTTCTGCCAGGCCTGTACCGGGCCGGTCGGCACCACATCGGTGTGACCGGCAAAGCACAGCACCGGGCCTTCGTGCTTGCCGTGGGTGGCCCAGAAGTTGTCCACATCTTCGATGCGCATCGGTTCAAGCGCAAAACCGGCGTCGCCCAGGCGCTGCATCATCAGCTTCTGGCAATCGGCATCGATCGGTGTGACCGACGGGCGACGGATCAGGTCGATGGCAAGTTGAAGGGTCGGCGAAAGGTCGGCATGGGCCGTCATGGGGGGAACTCCGGAAAGCGTGTGGTGGGCGCAGGACGAATGTGGAAATACCGAGCCTGGAGCGACGCAATTCCAATGTGGGAGCTGGCTTGCCGGCGATAGCATCGCTGCGGTGTGCCTGTCAGACCGCGGCGTCTGCATCGCAGGCAAGCCAGCTCCCACATAGAATTGGGCCAGGCCAAGTCTCACAAACGGCCGTTATCTTATAGCAAAACGGCGGCCAAGGGCCGCCGTTTAGTGCATCGCGTGACTTTTTACGCCGCCGGCGCAGCCTCAGGCGCCGTCGAAGGTTTGGGCAGCGACGACAAGAACGCCATGATCAGCGCCGCCACGTACGGCAGCGACTGTACCAGCAACATTACCACCCAGAAGCGAATGTCATTGCTCGGCAGGCCTTGCACCAGGTAGATCCCCAGCGCCGCGCCCCATAGCAGCAGCATGATGAACATTTCTTCGCGGGCTTCGGAAATCGCCACCCAGAAGCCGTGGTTATCCGCGTTTTTCGGTGTACGAAAGAACGGAATGCTGCTGGTGAAGAAGCCGTACAACACCGCTTTGGCGATGGTATGAGACAGCGCCAACCCGGCCAGTGCCGCGCAGAACGCATCTTTCAAGTTCACACCTACCGCACGACGATAGAGGAAGATGATCTTGCCGACTTTGAACACAAACAACGCCAACGGCGGGATCGCGAAAATCAGCAATGGCGGGTCGACCCGAGTCGGCACGATGATCATCGCCGCAGACCACAACAGGGCGCCGACGGTAAAGAAGATGTTCATGCCGTCGGCCACCCACGGCAACCAGCCCGCAAGGAAGTGGTAGCGCTGGCCACGGGTCAGTTCGGTGTCTTTACCGCGCAACAGGCTGGCGGTGTGGCGCTT
Organism: Pseudomonas sp. MF6767; assembly: GCF_016405475.1. Taxonomy (NCBI): domain Bacteria; kingdom Pseudomonadati; phylum Pseudomonadota; class Gammaproteobacteria; order Pseudomonadales; family Pseudomonadaceae; genus Pseudomonas; species Pseudomonas sp. MF6767. Next base: position 337,198 of record NZ_JAEKCY010000003.1, read on the forward strand.
GATGATCTGGATCGCGCCATAGGCCCAGCGGAAACGCTGTTTCTTGAAATCGATAAAGGTATCCGGCATCAAACCCTTGCCGTAGCTGTCGTGGTAGTACGCCGCAGACAGGCCTTTTTCGAACACGCGCAGGCCCAGTTCGGCGTCTTCACAGATGCACCAGTCGGCCCAGCCCAGCTCTTCAAGCACCGAGCGGCGGGTCATGGTCATGGTGCCGTGCTGGATGATCGCGTCACGGTCGTTACGGGTGACCATGCCGATATGGAAGAAGCCTTTGTATTCGGCGTAGCAGAGCTTCTTGAAGGTGCTTTCGTTCTGGTCGCGGTAATCCTGGGGCGACTGCACCACGGCGATTTTCGGGTCGGCGAAGTGCGGCACCATGTGCTTGAGCCAGTTCGGCGATACGCAGTAGTCCGAGTCGATCACTGCGATCACTTCGGCATCCTTGGCGGTGTGCGGGATCAGGTAGTTCAGCGCGCCGCCCTTGAAACCGGCCAGGGGCGCGACGTGGAAGAACTTGAAGCGCGGGCCGAGGGTTTCGCAGTAGTCGCGCACCGGCTCCCACACCGCCGGGTCCTTGGTGTTGTTGTCGATGATCAGGACTTCATAATCCGGATAGTCGAGGGCGGCCAGGGCGTCGAGGGTCTGCTTGACCATTTCCGGTGGCTCGTTGTAGCACGGCACGTGGATCGACACTTTCGGGCGGTAGTCCGAGTCGCCTTCCACGGGCAGGAATTCACGCCGGCGCTTGTGGGTCCACACCGCTTCTGCCAGCTCATGGGCTTCGGTCAGCAACACAATGAACACGCCCAGGGCGCCGAGTGCCAGCAACACCCCGACCGTCACGCTGAACCAGGTGCTGTATTGCTGGCTGTAGTCGTAGCCGATCCAGACCAGCACCGACCCGCACAGGAACGCAATGAAGGTCAGGAAGGTACGGCCCCGCTGGCGCAGGGCCGAGCCGTCGATCATCAACAGGGTCAGGGACAGCAGCGCAAGCACCACCGAACCGATGGCCAGTACCCGCCATTGCGGAATCGCCACCACCGGGCCGTCAAAATTGAATTTCTGCTGGCGCGCGGCATTGAATACACCCCAATACGCACCCGCTGACCCTTCGTCGCTGACCTTCCACGGCTGGTCGAAGGCCTCGATCACAAAGTAGTTGTAACCCTGGCGGTTGAGCTTGTTGACCAGCGTACGCAGGTAAATCGCCTGGTCGGCCGGCGACGACTCATTGCCACCGCGCATACGGCCGTTGCTCGGCCAGCCCACTTCCGATAGCAGCAGTGGCTTTTTCGGGAAGGCTTTCTTCAGGTCCTTGGCGCGGTCGAGAACGTACTGGCCGGCCTTGTCCATTGGGATGTATTCCCAGAACGGCAGGATGTGCGCGGCGATCAGGTCGACGTGCTTGGCCAGTTGCGGGTTCTTTTCCCAGATGTGCCATTGCTCGGAGGTGGTCACCGGGACTTTCACGGCGGCGCGCACGCGGTCGAGCAGCACGATCAGGGCTTCGGGGGTGATTTCTTCACGGAACAACGCTTCGTTGCCCACCACTACGCGCACGACACTGCGCGAGGTGTTGGCGATCTCGATAGCGCGCTGGATCTCCCGCTCGTTACGCTCAAGGTCCGGGCTGATCCAGATCCCCAGGGTCACGCGCAGGCCAAACTCTTCGGCCAGCTTGGGTATATCCCCCAGGGGGCCGTCCACCGAGTAGGTACGGATGTTGTCCGTCAGCTTGCTCATGATCGCAAGGTCCTGACGCATCTGTTCATCGGTAGGGTACTGGCCTTTCTGCGGGTACTGGCCTTGCTGGAACGGCGAGTAGGAAAAACCGGAGATCTGATCGGGCCAGTTGGGAGCGGTGACCGGGCGGTTGATCAGCGCCCAGAAACCGGTGAACAGCGCGGCAATTGCCAGCACCACCACCAGGTTGAGTCCAAATTTACGCGATGCCATGGTTATGTCGGGTTCCAAAGGGTGCGGAACGAAAGAGGTGTCGGCCTGCGCCGAACGGCGCGCATCCTACACTGGCGCTTCCCTGAGCGTACAGCAGACAGAGAAAAGCCGGACGTTAGTCTGCGAAACTCCATCTAAGTTCTTCACTTGTAACTTGTAGCTTAAAACTTGCCGCTCCGTAGCCCTATAATGCGCGCCGGTTTTTGGGGTAATGATGATGAGTACAGAAGATCCGCGGTTTGCAGGCGTCGCCCGCTTGTACGGGCTTGAGGGCCTGGAGCGCTTGAAAGCGGCCCATGTGGCGATTGTCGGCGTCGGCGGCGTGGGTTCCTGGGCGGCGGAAGCGATTGCCCGCTGCGGGGTGGGCGAGATTTCGCTGTTTGACCTGGACGATGTCTGCGTCAGCAACAGCAACCGCCAGTTGCATGCCTTGGACAGCACCGTGGGCAAGCCCAAGGTCGAAGTGATGGCCGAGCGTTTGCGCGGTATTAATCCTGAGTGCACCGTGCACGCGGTGGCAGACTTCGTCACCCGCGACACCATGGCCGAGTACATCACCCCGACTATCGACTGCGTGATCGACTGCATCGACGCGGTCAACGCCAAGGCGGCGCTGATTGCCTGGTGCAAGCGTCGCAAGATCCAGATCATCACTACTGGCGGTGCCGGCGGGCAGATTGACCCCACGCTGATCCAGGTGTGCGACCTGAACCGCACCTTCAATGATCCGCTGGCGTCGAAAGTACGCTCTACCTTGCGCCGCGATTATGGCTTCTCGCGCACGGTGACCCGTCATTACAGCGTGCCCTGCGTGTTTTCCACCGAACAACTGCGCTATCCCAAACCCGATGGCAGTATCTGTTTGCAGAAGAGTTTTGTCGGCGACGGGGTCAAGCTTGACTGCGCGGGAGGGTTTGGCGCGGTGATGATGGTCACCGCCACGTTCGGCATGGTGGCGGCGACCAAGGCGGTGGACAAGATTGTGGCGGGAGTGCGCAGGCCGTCGGAGCGCATCAAACCCAGCTAAATCTCATTGCCGAACATAGATCCAGATTGTGGGAGCTGGCTTGCCTGCGATAGCGGTGTGTCAGCCACTGAAAATACTGACTGATTCGCCGCTATCGCAGCATAGGTATCTACACAACTTCGGCACGACGCTAAATCTGTGGCGAGGGAGCTTGCTCCCGTGACGGCCTGGCAGCCGACACAGATATAACTGATGCCCCGCGATCCAATGTGGGAGCTGGCTTGCCTGCGAAGACGGCCTGACAGTCAACACAGTTGGACCGTGTACATATCCATTCCTGCGGTAGCGGCCACTTAGGGTTCCGCTTTTACAGCGGCTCACTTTTGAAAAGCGCAAAAGTAAGCAAAACGCTCTTGCCCCACCACTCGGCACCTCGCTTAGGCTCGGTGTGCCCGTAATCCGCCAGTGATTTGGGGGGCCGCCGCCACGCGCCATCCATGGCGCGGGGCGGCTAAACCGGCATCCCTGCCGGTTTACCCCCCAAATCCCTGTCGAATTCCGGCCAGCGTGGTTTAACGGGGCGCCTAAGATCAAAAGCAGATCAAGAGCGGCTCGCTTCGCACCGTGGTTACCGTTGAGCTAACAGAGTTATGTAGATACCTATGGCTATCGCAGGCAAGCCAGCTCCCACATTATTTCTGTGTACGCGTCAGGTCTCGCATGCGTTGCAGTACGGCATTCAAGCCATTGCTGCGCGACGGCGATAGTTGGCGCGACAGGCCCAGTTGATTGAACCAGCCAGGCAGGTCGACCGCTTGCAATTGATCAGCCGACAACCCATTGACCCGTGCCAGCAGCAACGCCACCAACCCGCGAATCATCCGTGCCTCGCTGCTCGCAGCAAACTGCCAATGGCCATCCTGCAAGCGCCCCACCAGCCACACCAGGCTTTCGCAACCTTGCACCAGGTTAGCATCGACCTTTTCGTCATCAGCCAGGGCGGGCAAGCGTTCACCCCATTGCATCAGCATCCGTGCGCGCTGCTCCCAGCTGCCCACGGCCTGGAAGGCTTCCAGCGCGGCTTGTGCCTCCAGCGGCAAGCTCATCGCAGCATGTCCAGCGCCTGGTCCAGCGCTTCAAAAAAGCGTTCCAGGTCGTCGGAATCGTTGTAGAGCGCCAGGGAAACGCGGATAGCGCCTGACAGATGCATTGCCTTCAACAATGGCATCGCGCAGTGATGACCGGCACGCACTGCAATGCCTTGCTCGGTCAGCAGGTGGGCGAGGTCGGCGTTGTGCACGCCCTCCACCACAAAACTCACCAGCGCCACCTGCGGCGATCCCAGCACGCGCACGCCATTGCGTGCCTTAAGCCCACGCAGCAGGTAGTCATGCAGAGCGGCTTCGTGGGCGATCACCGCCGAGGCATCCAGCGAGCTCAGGTAATCCAGGCTCGCGCCCAGGCCGATCACGCTGGCAATCGGTGGGGTGCCGGCTTCAAAGCCCAGCGGCGCGGGGCGAAAGCTGGCGCTGTGGTAGTCGGCCTGTTGCACCATCTCGCCGCCGAACTGCCAGTGGCGCAGGTGGTGCAGGGTCTCATTACGGCCATACAGCACGCCGACGCCGTCCGGGCCGTAGAGTTTGTGGCTGGAGAACACGTAGAAGTCGCAGCCCAGGGCCTGTACGTCGTGGCGGCCATGGACGATGCCTTGGGCGCCGTCCACCACCGTGAGGGCGCCATGTGCCTGGGCCAGCGCCAGCAAGGCTTGCAGCGGCTGCCAGGCACCGAGCACGTTGGACAACTGGCTCACCGCCAGCAGGCGCGTGCGCGGGCCAATCAAGCGGGCCGCGGCGTCCAGGTCGATTACGCCTTCATCGTCCAGGGGTAATACCACCAGCGTGAGCGCGCGGCGTTTGGCCAATTGCTGCCAGGGCAACAGGTTGGCGTGGTGTTCCAGGGCGCTGATGGCAATCTCATCGCCCGCATTGAATAAGTGTTCCAGGCCATAGGCCAGGAGGTTCAGCGCAGACGTTGCGCCGTGGGTAAACACAACCTGCCCGCTGTCACCTGCGTTCAACCACTGCGCGACCTTGCTGCGGCTGTCTTCAAAGGCCTGGGTAGCATGGGCCCCGGGCAAATGCTGGGCACGGTGCACATTCGCTGCGCCATTGGCGTAGTAATGATTGATGGCATCCAGCAGGGCTTGGGGTTTTTGCGTGGTGGCGGCGCTGTCCAGATAGATCTGGTCTTGCCGTTGCAGGGTGGCGATGGCCGGGAAGTCGGCGCGCCAGGGGGAGGGCACAAGCATGGTGATCAAGACTCGTATAAGCGGGCCGCCCCCGAGGGTGCGGCCCGCTAGTGGCATCGAGTGGCTGCTTAGTTGTGAGCGTGCAGCGCTTCGTTCAGTTCGATGGCCGATTTGTGGGTTTTACACTCCACGGCACCGGTCTCGGAGTTACGACGGAACAGCAGGTCCGGCTGGCCAGCCAACTCGCGTGCCTTGACCACCTTGACCAGTTGGTTCTGCTCGTCCAGCAGGGCAACCTTGGTGCCGGCGGTGATGTAGAGGCCCGACTCCACGGTGTTGCGGTCGCCCAATGGGATACCGGTACCGGCGTTGGCGCCGATCAGGCAGCCTTCGCCCACCTTGATCACAATATTGCCGCCGCCCGACAGGGTGCCCATGGTGGAGCAACCGCCGCCCAGGTCCGAGCCCTTGCCGACGAATACGCCCGCCGATACGCGACCTTCGATCATGCCCGGGCCTTCGGTGCCCGCGTTGAAGTTGACGAAGCCTTCGTGCATCACGGTGGTGCCTTCGCCCACGTACGCGCCCAGACGGATACGTGCAGCGTCAGCGATACGCACGCCAGCCGGTACGACGTAGTCGGTCATTTTCGGGAACTTGTCCACCGAGAACACTTCCAGCAGGTCGCCACGCAGGCGCGCTTCCAGTTGGCGCTCGGCCAGTTCATTGATGTCGATAGCGCCCTGGCTGGTCCAGGCCACGTTCGGCAACTGCGGGAACACACCGGCCAGGCTCAGGCCGTGGGGCTTGACCAGGCGATGGGACAGCAGGTGCAGCTTGAGGTAGGCCTCAGGCGTGGAGGTCAGTGCGGCGTCTTCGGCCAGCAAGGTCGCGACCAGCGGCGTGTGGCTTTCAGCCAGGCGGCTGAGCAGGGCGGCCTGGGCAGCATCGACGCCTTTGAGCGCGTCGGCCAGTTGCAGGGCCTGGCTCACGGTGAAGGTGATCGCCTGGTTGCCTTCGGTGTAACCGAGGATCGGTGCGATGGCGGCAACGATTTCAGCCGATGGATTGAGCAAGGGTTGTGCGTAAAACACTTCCAGCCAAGCACCTTGGCGGTTCTGAGTGCCGACGCCGAAGCCCAGGCTGAACAGGGAATTGGACATGCTGTTACCTCTACAAAAATGGAAGGCTGGCCTACTTGAGGGCCGCCGAATAACTATCTGGCTTGAAGCCAATCAGGGTTCTGTCACCGAGATCGAGCACCGGGCGCTTGATCATCGAGGGTTGTGCGAGCATCAATTCAATGGCTTTCGACTGATCGAGATCGGCTTTGCGTTCGTCTTCGAGTTTGCGAAAGGTGGTGCCCGCACGGTTCAAAACCACCTGCCAACCGTGCTCGTTGCACCATTGGGTCAAGTGTTCGCGGTCGATACCGGCCGTTTTGTAGTCATGGAACTCATAGCTCACCCCGTGCTCATCGAGCCAGGTGCGCGCCTTTTTCATGGTGTCGCAGGCTTTGATGCCGAAAAGGTGCAAGGTTTTGCTTGAAGCACTCAAGGAATTGCCCCCCTTTGGACGTATGAAAATGAAAGATCGCCGATTATGCCACGACCAGCGGGTTTCGGCGCCGCTCGTCAACAGCGTGCGACTTTTGTGCAAAGTGCCAGTGCGCAGCATAGGCGAGTAACATAGCCAGGTAACATAGCCGGGTAATATGGCACTTCAACGGCCAGTTGTTGCCTGATGTGTCGTTGCGAGTCGATTGTCCGGGAAACCCGCGTTATGCAAACCGCCTACACCGTTCTTATCCTGCTGATGCTGGTCAGCTTTTCGCGCCTGATCGGGCGCATCATCCCACTGCCCTTGCCCCTGGTGCAGATCGCCGCCGGCGCCTTGCTGGCCTGGCCCACGTTGGGGCTGCATGTGGCGCTGGACCCTGAGCTGTTCCTGTTTCTGTTCCTGCCGCCACTGTTGTTTTCCGATGGTTGGCGCATGCCCAAGCGTGAGTTGTGGCACCTGCGTGGCCCGATCCTGACATTGGCGGTGGGGCTGGTGCTGTTCACCGTGGTGGGCGCCGGTTACTTCATTCATTGGTTGCTGCCCTCGATCCCCTTGCCGGTGGCCTTTGCCCTGGCAGCGGTGCTCTCGCCGACGGACGCCGTGGCGGTGTCGGCCATTTCCCAGAACCGTTTGCCCAAGCCGCTGATGCACATGCTCCAGGGCGAGGCCTTGATGAATGACGCGTCGGGCCTGGTGACTTTCAAGTTCGCCCTGGCCGCGGCGTTGACCGGAGTCTTTTCCCTGGCGGATGCCAGCCTGACGTTTGTGTTAGTGGCGGTGGGCGGGCTGGCGATCGGTGTGGCGTTGAGCTGGCTGGTCGGCCGCCTGCGCGCCTGGATGATCGCGCGCGGTTGGGACGACCCGGCGACCCATGTGGTGTTCATGTTGTTGCTGCCCTTTGCTGCGTACGTACTGGCTGAACGCCTGGGCGCGTCCGGCATCCTCTCGGCGGTGGCAGCGGGCATGATGCAAAGCTGGCTCGACCTGCTGCCGCGCCAGACCAGCACGCGCCTGCTCAACCGCAGCGTGTGGTCGTTGCTGGAGTTTGCCTTTAACGGCCTGATCTTCCTGCTGCTCGGTCTGCAACTGCCAGACATCATCAAGGCCGTGGTCAGCCATGAAACCACGCTGTGGCCCACCTTGATGTATCGCTGCCTGGATGTGGTGGCGATCTTTCTGGTGCTGGTGGTATTGCGCTTCATCTGGGTGCAAAGCATCTGGCGGCTGTCAGGGTTGCTGCGCAGGCTACGTGGCAAAAGCGCGCTGACCCTGGTGCCGACGGCCCGTTCCTGCTGGTTGTTGACCGTCGGCGGTGTACGCGGTGCGGTGACCCTGGCGGGCGTCATGTCGGTGCCCTTGCTGTTGGCGCCTGGCCAGGATTTCCCTGAGCGTGACCTGCTGATCTTTATCGCTGCCGGTGTGATCCTGTTATCACTGGTCGCTGCCTGTATCGCGCTGCCGCTGCTGTTACGCGGCGTCGAGAATAGCCCGGATGAAAAACGCCACAAAGAAGTGCGCGAAGCCTGGAAAAAGACCGCCGTGGCCGCGATTCATGCACTGGAGGCCGACGAGCCAGCCGAGGCCGAAACGCCGGACGCCGCCCAGGCGGCATTGGCTACCGAACTGAAGGCACGGCTGATGTCGGAATATCGCCATCAATTGGAAGTCTTCAACGATTCGGCTGAAGCTCAGGCGCTGGCGCAGCAAATGGACCTGCTTGAGCGCAAGCTGCGGCTCAAGGCTCTGCGCGCGCAACGGTTGGAGTTGTACAGCTTGAGCCGTCACCACCAGATTGGTGATGACGTATTGAGGGAGGTGCTGGCGGAATTGGATATGAGCGAGGCGAATTTGGGGCTCAAGAAATAGCAGATATCGCTTTTGGATAGGTCTTTTTTGCCCAGGCGATGTCTCCATCGCTCAGCGCCCAACTTTCTGACTGGGCCCAGCCTCTGTGTGTGAAGGCGGAATCAATTTCATAGTGCATGACTGATTCGCCATCATAGGGCATGAAGTGGTATTTGCTGGACCGAGGCAGGGGAAGCAAGTTGCGTTCTGCCTCTTGCTTGTTTGATCCGGGTATACGTTTGATCTTCTCCATATCCCATGGAATATCGGCGTCAGGGTGTTGATGGGCGTGATGAGCGCCCAGCATATGCCCAAACTCGTGCATCACGATGTAAGCGAATCTGGGGTGCTTATGGTCCCATGGGAGTTCCATGGTGGGATACGCTGGATTTTTATCGAGTGCTTGCGTTCCTACGGCTGAGTTGCCTTCGGAGTCGTTGCTCGGGTTCTGCGCGATACGAACATCCCCTTCATTCCCGGATACAAACTCGAACTTCAGATTGATGTGGGGCAGCCATTCGCTGGCGGCCTTTTTAACGGCCAGTACGTATTCATCGTCCTTATCGCATTCGTAGATGGCGATTTTGATCGTGCTGTTTTGAGGCCAGTATCTAGCCGGCTCACCAATATTGCGCCGGCTTCTGGAAAGCGGTTGTGCTTTATCTGCGGAGTCTTCGTTGGACGCACTGGGCGAGTTGTATAGAAAAGCGGATTGGGAGGAGGTGACTATCACGTTATCTTTCCTGCGATGAGTGTGGGCGAATGTATTGGTTTATTCGTCCACGTCGCAGGAAAGTTCCGAGCATACTGTTTGAAATTATATGCCCCGTATATCATGGATATATACGGGAGGGTGTTCAGGTGCGACGTTGAATGTAATCCCGAATCCGCTCAGCCGCTTCCACGCATTCGGCCAACGGCGCAACCAATGCCAGGCGCACACGCCCCGCACCTGGGTTAAAGCCGTCCACTTCCCGCGACAGGTAAGAGCCCGGCACCACCGTCACATGTTCTTCCACGAACAAATCGCGGCAGAAGGCGGCGTCATCGCCTTGTACATTCGGCCACAGGTAAAAGCCGCCGTCCGGGCTTTGCACGTCCAGCACCGGCTTGAGGATCGCCAGCACTGCGTCGAACTTCTCGCGGTACAGGTCACGGTTGGCCAGTACATGGGCCTCGTCCTGCCAGGCGGCGATGCTGGCCAACTGGGTTTGCACCGGCATCGCGCAGCCATGGTAGGTGCGGTACAGCAAAAAGGCCTTGAGGATCTCGGCGTCGCCGGCCACGAAGCCTGAACGCAGGCCTGGCAGGTTGGAGCGCTTGGATAGGCTGTGGAATACCACACAACGCTTGAAGTCCTGACGGCCCAGTTCGACGCAGGCGCTGAGCAGGCCCGGGGGTGGGGTTTGTTCGTCGAAGTACAGTTCGCTGTAGCATTCGTCGGCGGCGATGACGAAATCGTATTTATCGGCCAGGGCGATGAGTTTTTTCAGTGTGGCGACTGGAATCAGCGCACCGGTCGGGTTCCCGGGGGAGCACAGGAACAGGATCTGGCAGCGTTTCCAGATATCGGGGGAGACAGCATCGAAGTCTGGATTGAAGCCGTTGCTATCCAGGCACGGCAGGTAATGCGGCTTGGCCCCGGCCAGGAACGCGGCGCCTTCGTAGATCTGGTAGAACGGGTTGGGGCTCACAACCAGCGCATCGTCGCCACGGTTGACCACGGTCTGGGTGAAGGCAAACAGCGCCTCGCGCGTACCGTTGACCGGCAGGATGTTGCGCGCTGGGTCCAGCCAGCCCTTGGGCACGTTGAAGCGGCGTTCGCACCAGGCGCCGATGGCTTCACGCAGTGCCGGGATACCCAATGTGGTGGGGTACACCGCCATTTGATCGAGGTTATTGCTCAAGGCCTCGGCAACGAAGGCCGGTGACGTGTGCTTGGGCTCGCCGATGGACAGTGCGATCGGGCGTTTGTCCGGGTTCGGCGTCACGCTGCCGAGCAGGGCGCGCAGCTTCTCGAAGGGGTAGGGCTGCAACTGGTTAAGGGCGTTGTTCATATAAGCCTCTATCACGGTGAGCGCGGATCTGTGGGAGCTGGCCTGCCTGCGATCTGCGGTCGATCGGACGGGCCGAAGTGTCTGCATCGCAGGCAAGCCAGCTCCCACATGACTCGTGTTCACAAAGTTAAGAATTCAAATAGTCAGTCTGGTCAGCTCGACACCGGGTTCCTGGGTCACGCTCAACTGCTCCACGATTGCCGCCTGTAAACGCAGGCACAGCTCCGGGTCGGACAGTGGCTGGTTGTCGGCATCGGTGATAAAGAACACGTCTTCTACCCGCTCGCCCAGGGTCGCAATCTTGGCATTTTGCAATGACAGGTCGAACTCCAGGAAAATCCCGCCGATACGCGCCAGCAGGCCTGGGCGATCCGGTGCGCTGAGCTCCAGCACCGTCACCGGGCGCTGTGCGTCGTTGGAAATGGTCACCTGAGGCGCAAAGGCAAAATGCTTGAGCTGGCGCGGCACCCGGCGCTGGATGATGGTGGGGTAGTCGTCGGGGTTGCGCAGGGCTTCGGTGAGGCCCTCGCGGATCTTTTTCACGCGCGCCGGGTTGTCGCCAATCGAGTCGCCGTCGGCGTCGAGCACGATGTAGGTGTCGAGGGTGAACTGGCTGCTGGAGGTGATGACCCGGGCGTCATGGATGTTCAGGTTGAGCTGGTCCATGGCCGCCACGGTCACGGCGAAGAAGTCGTGCTGGTCGGGCGCGTAGATGAAGATCTGCGTGCCGCCTTCGAATTCGCGCTGGGTGGTTTCCTTGATCAAGACCAACGGGCCGCCATCGGCGGGTTGCTGCAGGATCGCGTCGCTGTGCCAGGCCACGTCGCCGGCGGTGTGGCGCAGGAAGTAATCGTCACCCAGTTGCGACCAGAGTTGCTCGACGTCGTCCGGGTCGTTACCGCCGCGCACCAAGATATCCAGGGCTGCGCTTTGGGTGCGGCGGATCTGCTCTTCGCGGTCCACCGGGTTCTCCAGGCCACGGCGCAGGGCGCGCTTGGTCTCGGTGTACAGCTGGCGCAACAGGCTGGCGCGCCAGGAGTTCCACAGCGTCGGGTTGGTGGCGTTGATGTCGGAGACGGTCAGCACATACAGGTAATCCAGGCGGGTTTCATCGCCGACGATGCCGGCAAAGTCGTGGATCACCTGCGGGTCGGACAAGTCCTTGCGCTGGGCCGTGGTCGACATCACCAGGTGGTTCTGCACCAGCCAGACAATCAGGCGGCTGTCCCACACCGGCAACTGGTGGCGCTGGCAGAAGGCTTCGGCATCGACCGCGCCGATCTCCGAGTGGTCGCCATGCCGGCCTTTGCCGATGTCGTGGTACAAGCCGGCCAGGTAAATCAGCTCGGGCTTGGGCAGCTTGGCCATCAGCTTACTGGCCAGCGGGAATTTCTCTGACACCTGGGTGTACTGCAACTTACGCAGGTGCTTGATCAGGTTCAGGGTGTGGGCATCGACGGTATAGATATGGAACAGGTCGTGCTGCATCTGCCCGACGATAAAGCCGAACTCCGGCAGGTAGCGCCCGAGAATGCCGTAGCGGTTCATGCGTCGCAGGTTGCGGTGGATGCCGATGCGGCACTTGAACAGTTCGATAAACAGGCTGGTATTGCGAATGTCGTTGCGAAAATCGTCGTCGATCAGGTGACGGTTTTCCCGCAGCAAGCGGATGGTATCGGCACGCACGCCTTTGATCTCCGGCTGCTGGGCCATCAACACGAAGATTTCCAGCATGGCGAACGGCGTGCGGCGGAACACGTTGTCGTTGCGTGCTTCGATATAGCCGTCGTGCAACTGGAAACGCGCATTGATCGGCTGCGGTGGCGCTTCGTCTTCGGGGGCCAGGATCACTTCTTCGAAGTGCTGGATGATCAAGTCGCTGAGCTGGGCAATGCTCATGACTACCCGGTAATACTGCTGCATGAAGCTCTCGATGCTGGTCTTCGCATCTTCGCCTTCAAAGCCCAGAAGGGTAGCGATAGAGCGCTGGTGATCGAAGAGCAGGCGGTCTTCGGAACGACCGGCCAGCATGTGCAGGGCGTAGCGCACCTTCCACAGGAATTCCTGGGACGAGGCTAGCAGGGAATTTTCGCTCTCCACCAGAAAGCCTTCGCCGGCCAGGGCGCGCAGGTTCAGCGTGCCGTATTGACGGCGCGCCACCCACAAGATTGTCTGGATATCCCGCAGCCCACCGGGTGAGCCTTTGACGTTGGGTTCCAGGTTGTATTCGGTGTCGTTGTACTTGTGGTGCCGGGCTTTTTGCTCGGCGCGCTTGGCCAGGAAAAAGTCTTTGCTTGGCCACATGTGTGCGGTACTGGTGACTTCGAGCATGCGCTGGCGCAGGCGCTCGGGGCCGCAGATGGTGCGGCTTTCCATCAGGTTGGTGACCACCGTCAGGTCGGCACGGGCTTCTTCGGCGCATTCGTCCACCGAGCGTACGCTCTGGCCGACTTCCAGGCCGATGTCCCACAGCAACGTCAGAAAGCGCTCGATGGAATCGCGAAAGGTCTCATGATCGGCCTGGTCCAGCAGGATCAGCAGGTCGATGTCGGAGTAGGGATGCAGTTCGCCGCGACCGTAGCCGCCGACCGCCACCAGGGCGATATCGGCGTCGAAACTCCAATTGAACTGCTCCCAGGCCTTTTGCAGGATGTTATCGACGAACCAGGCGCGGTCCTCGATCAGGCGGCGAATATCCCGGCCGCTGCGAAAGCGCGCATCGAGCACCTCGCGGGCTTGGCGGATGGCCTTCTTGAAGGCGGCGATGGGGCTTGCCTTCAGTGCCAGCTCGGCCTGGAATTGGCCACGGTCGAAGAGTTCGGGATCCACCTGGGGCATCGTTCGGCTTTCCTTTCTATCTATCAGTCAGTCACAACACGTTGCGGGAAAACCTGGGCGACCTTCAGGCAGAAACGCGTGGGATGGTGTCGTCAGCGCGCAGGGTGAAGATCTCGTAGCCGGTGTCGGTGACCAGCAGGGTGTGCTCCCACTGGGCCGAGAGCTTGCGGTCCTTGGTGATGGCGGTCCAGCCGTCGCCCAGCACCTTGGTGTCGGCCTTGCCTTGGTTGATCATCGGTTCGATGGTGAACGTCATGCCGGCCTTGAGTTCCATGCCGGTGCCGGCGCGGCCGTAATGCAGAATCTGCGGCTCTTCGTGGAACACCTTGCCGATACCGTGGCCGCAGAACTCGCGCACCACCGAGAAGCCGTTCTTTTCCGCGTGCTTCTGGATCACTTCACCGATGTCACCCAGGCGGCAGCCGGGCTTGACGATCTCGATGGCCTTGTACATGCATTCCTGGGTGACCTGGGACAGACGCTCGGCCCATACCGGCACATTACCGACGTGGAACATGCGGCTGGTGTCGCCGTGGTAACCATCCTTGATCACCGTGACGTCGATGTTCAGGGTGTCGCCGTCTTTCAGTGGCTTGTCACCGGGAATGCCGTGGCAGACCACGTGGTTGATCGAGGTGCAGATCGACTTGGGGAAGCCTTTGTAATTCAGCGGGGCAGGGATGGCTTTTTGCACGTCGACTATATAGTCGTGGCAAATGCGGTCCAGCGCTTCGGTGGTGACGCCGGGCTTGACGTGTTCGGCGATCATTTCCAGCACGTCGGCAGCCAGTTTGCCGGCAACGCGCATGCCTGCGATGTCTTCGGCGGTTTTCAAGGTAACGGTCATACAGGCTCTCTCTAGCGCGACGCGCTGAAATCAATACGGTTCACGGGGAGCGCGACAAAGGGGTACAGCATTCGCGCAAGTCCCAAAAAACGCGATTCTAACAGACGATGCTGGCAAATCATGCGCGTCTGGTGATCGCTTCTCTCTATGAGGTAGAGGCATGTTGGCTGTATTCAAGGGCTTACGCAAAGACGACGACCGGCAAGTGTGATTGCGGGTTTCGTTTTTGCCGATGCTGTGGTATAAAATGCGCCGCTTTCCGGGGATACCCCGCAAAGCTTAAATCCACACACGTGTCGACACGATGACCTGGGTGCCGGAGGCCTTGATGCCGCTGGTTGGTCATTGGGATACGTGGAGGCCAAACCCGACTTATTAAGGAACTATCATGTCCCAAGTCAACATGCGCGATATGCTGAAGGCCGGTGTGCACTTCGGTCACCAGACCCGTTACTGGAACCCGAAAATGGGTAAGTACATTTTCGGCGCGCGTAACAAGATTCACATTATCAACCTTGAAAAAACCCTGCCAATGTTCAACGAAGCGCTGACTTTCGTAGAGCGTCTGGCCCAGGGCAAAAACAAGATCCTGTTCGTCGGCACCAAGCGTTCCGCTGGCAAGATCGTTGCTGAAGAAGCAGCACGTTGCGGTTCGCCGTACGTCGATCACCGCTGGTTGGGCGGCATGCTGACCAACTTCAAAACCATCCGTGCTTCCATCAAGCGTCTGCGTGACCTTGAAGTGCAAGCCGAAGACGGTACTTTCGCCAAGCTGACCAAGAAAGAAGCGCTGATGCGCTCCCGTGACCTGGAAAAGCTCGATCGTTCCCTGGGTGGTATCAAGGACATGGGCGGTCTGCCTGACGCACTGTTCGTTATCGACGTTGATCACGAGCGCATCGCGATCACCGAAGCCAACAAGCTGGGCATCCCGGTTATCGGCGTAGTCGATACCAACAGCAGCCCGGAAGGCGTTGACTACATCATCCCAGGCAACGATGACGCAATCCGCGCTATCCAGCTGTACATGGGTTCGATGGCTGACGCTGTAATCCGTGGTCGCAACCACGTTGCTGGTGGTACCGAGCAGTTCGTTGAAGAAGCTCCGGTAGCTGCCGCTGAGTAATTGACGCCCTGGCGTTGACTCAGTAAGCAAAAAGGGGGCTTGGCCCCCTTTTTGCCACCTCGAAAACCATTTGTCGGCAGCGCAGCTACATTATTTGTAACGTGCAGCGGCCTACAACGGAAATTCGGGAAGAATTGATCGCCCGTTTAATCGGGTGGAATGGTTGAAAACCTATCCAAGAGGATTTTGAAATGGCAGAGATTACTGCAGCGTTGGTTAAAGAACTGCGTGAGCGTACCGGCGAAGGCATGATGGATTGCAAAAAGGCCTTGACCAAGGCCGGCGGCGACATCGAAAAAGCCATTGATGACATGCGTGCTTCCGGCGCCATCAAGGCTGCCAAGAAAGCAGGTAACGTGGCTGCTGAAGGCGCTATCGCTCTGAAAGAAGACGGCAAATCCGCCGTTCTGCTGGAAGTGAACTCCCAGACCGACTTCCTGGCTCTGCAGGATGACTTCAAGGCGTTCGTTGCTTCCAGCGTCGAAAAAGCTTTCGCTGACAAGCTGACCACTGTTGAGCCTCTGATCGAAGCTCAAGAAGCAGCTCGCCTGGTACTGGTCGGCAAGGTTGGCGAAAACGTCAACATCCGTCGCCTGGTTCGCGTTGAAGGTGATGTAGTTGGTGGCTACCTGCACGGCAACAAAATCGGTGTTGCAGTTGTTCTGAAAGGCGGCGACGTTGAGCTGGCCAAAGACATCGCGATGCACGTTGCTGCAAGCAACCCTGAGTTCCTGCTGCCTTCGGAAGTTTCGGCCGAAGCGATCGAGCGTGAAAAAGCTGTGTTCCTGCAGCTGAACGAAGAAAAAATCAAAGGCAAGCCAGAAAACATTGTTGAGAACATGGTCAAAGGCCGTATCAGCAAGTTCCTGGCCGAAGCAAGCCTGGTTGAGCAGGCGTTCGTCAAGAACCCTGAGATCAAGGTTGGCGAACTGGCCAAGAAAGCCGGTGCTGAAATCGTTTCCTTCACTTACTTCAAAGTAGGCGAAGGCATCGAGAAGCCGGTCGACAACTTCGCTGAAGAAGTTGCTGCCCAGCTGGCTGCCGCCAAGCAATAAGACAGTTCCAAACTGTCGCCGAAAGAGGCTGCCCGCTCACGCGCGCAGCCTCTTTTCAAATGGGAAGGCCAATTTTATTTGGTTTCCTCTCGGAACTGGCTTACAAAGCCGTGTTCCGATGGCGCTGTGACAGCGTCCAGCTAGAGTGAACGCAAGCCGTAAACGGCTCGCCAAGAATTTTTAAAAAATACGCCGCAGGAGAGATTCGCAATGGCTCAGCAGGGCAGTGGTTATCAGGCTCGCTATAAACGCATTCTACTCAAGCTCAGCGGCGAGGCCCTGATGGGCTCGGAAGAGTTCGGGATCGACCCCAAGGTGCTTGACCGCATGGCGCTGGAAGTCGGCCAGTTGGTCGGTATCGGCGTGCAGGTCGGCCTGGTGATTGGTGGTGGCAACCTGTTCCGCGGTGCTGCACTGAGTGCGGCCGGTATGGACCGGGTTACCGGCGACCACATGGGCATGCTGGCCACTGTGATGAACGCCCTCGCCATGCGCGACGCCCTGGAGCGCGCCAACATCTCGGCCATCGTGATGTCGGCAATTTCCATGGTTGGCGTGACCGATCACTATGATCGCCGCAAAGCCATGCGCCACCTGAACTCCAAGGAAGTGGTGATCTTTGCTGCTGGCACAGGTAACCCGTTCTTCACTACCGACTCGGCCGCATGCCTGCGTGCTATCGAAATCGATGCTGACGTGGTGTTGAAGGCGACCAAGGTGGATGGCGTATACACTGCAGACCCATTCAAAGACCCGCATGCCGAGAAGTTCGATCATCTGACCTACGATGAAGTACTGGATCGCAAGCTGGGTGTCATGGACCTGACCGCTATCTGCCTGTGCCGCGACCACAAGATGCCGCTGCGCGTATTTAACATGAACAAGCCCGGCGCCCTGCTGAATATCGTACACGGCGGCGCAGAAGGGACTCTGATCGAGGAAGGCCAACAATGATCAACGAAATCAAGAAAGACGCCCAGGCGCGTATGCAGAAATCCCTGGAATCCTTGAGCCACGCCTTTGGCCAGATCCGTACTGGCAAGGCGCACCCAAGCATCCTGGGCAGCGTGATGGTGCCTTACTACGGTTCCGACACCCCGCTGAGCGGCGTGGCCAACGTGACCGTGAAGGATTCGCGTACCCTGCAAGTTGTTGCCTTCGAGCGCAACATGCTCGCCGCCGTCGACAAGGCTATCCAGAGTGCCGGCCTGAACCTCAACCCGACCAACTTGGGCGAGTTGCTGCTGATCTCCATGCCAGCCCTGACCGAAGAAACCCGCAAGGGCTTCACCAAGCAGGCGCGCAGTGCTGCTGAAGATGCGCGCGTTGCCGTGCGTAACATCCGCCGCGATGCACTGGGCGATCTGAAGAAGCTGGTCAAGGACAAGGAAATCAGCGAAGACGAAGAACGCCGCGCCGTCGCTGATATCGACAAGCTGACCAAGGACGCCGAAGCCCAGATCACCAAGGCGACCGAAGAAAAAGAAAAGGACCTGATGGCCGTATAAGGGGTCAGGACGCCTTCATGGAAAAGACCAAGCAGACTGTGCCCTCCGTGGTGCCGCGCCATGTCGCGATCATCATGGATGGGAATAATCGCTGGGCGAAAAAACGCTTTATGCCGGGTGTTGCCGGGCATAAAGCGGGTGTTGACGCGGTAAGGGCGGTGATTGAGGTGTGCGCCGAGGCAAAGGTTGAAGTATTGACCTTGTTCGCGTTCTCCAGTGAGAACTGGCAGCGACCCGCCGATGAAGTCAGTGCCTTGATGGACCTGTTCTTCAAGGCTCTGCGTCGTGAGGCCAAGCGCCTCAACGACAACAACATCAGTCTGCGTATCATCGGTGATCGCTCGCGGTTCCATCCGGAGCTGCAAGCTGCCATGCGCGAAGCCGAGGCCATCACTGCCGGTAGTAACCGTTTTGTGTTGCAGATCGCAGCCAACTACGGTGGTCAGTGGGATATTGCCCAGGCTGCGCAGCGGCTGGCCCGCGAAGTGCAGGCCGGCCATCTGCGCCCGGACGACATCACGCCCCAACTGTTGCAAACCTGCCTGGTGACCGGCGACCTGCCGTTGCCGGACTTGTGCATTCGCACCGGTGGCGAGCATCGCATCAGCAATTTCCTGCTGTGGCAGTTGGCCTACACCGAGCTGTACTTCTCCGACCTGTTCTGGCCGGACTTCAAACACGAAGCCATGCGTAATGCACTGGCTGATTTCGCTTCCCGTCAGCGTCGCTTCGGTAAAACGAGCGAGCAGATCGAAGCTGGAGCCCGGGTTTAAATGCTTAAACAACGAATCATCACGGCGCTGATCCTGCTGCCGATTGCCTTGTGCGGTTTTTTCCTGCTCGACGGTTCCGGCTTTGCGCTGTTCATCGGCCTGGTTGTGACCCTTGGTGCGTGGGAGTGGGCGCGCCTGGCAGGCTTTGTCAACCAGTTGCCGCGTATGGCCTATGCCGCCTTGGTCGCGCTGTTGTTGTTCTTCATGTACATCCTGCCGGACATCGCGCCCTGGGTGCTGGGGGCTGCAGTGTTGTGGTGGGCGTTGGCGACTTTCCTGGTGCTCACCTATCCGCGCACCAGTAGCCAGTGGTCCAGCGTGGCCTGCAAGCTGGTGATTGGCCTGGCGATCCTCTTGCCGGCCTGGCAAGGGCTGGTGGAGATCAAGCGTTACCCGCTGGGCAACGAATTGATCCTGGCTGTGATGGTGTTGGTATGGGGCGCCGACATTGGTGCCTACTTCTCGGGTAGAGCTTTTGGCAAACGCAAGCTGGCCCCGGCCGTAAGCCCTGGCAAGAGCTGGGAAGGCGTATACGGCGGCTTGGCCTTGACGCTGCTGATCACCCTGGTGGTCGGTGTGGTGCGTGACTGGTCGGTAAAGGAAGTGCTTCTGGCCTTGCTGGGGACGGCTATTGTCGTCTTCATCTCGGTGGTGGGCGACCTTACCGAGAGCATGTTCAAACGCCAGGCGGGCATCAAGGACAGCAGTAACCTGCTGCCAGGCCATGGCGGTGTGCTTGACCGTATCGACAGCCTCACCGCCGCGCTGCCTATTTTTGCCGTGCTGTTGTGGATGATCGCTTCGTGAGCCGCCTGCAGCAGGTTACGGTGCTGGGTGCGACCGGCTCGGTCGGGCTCAGTACCCTGGATGTCATCGCGCGTCACCCCGATCGCTATCAGGTTTTCGCCCTGACCGGCTTCACGCGTTTGCGCGAGTTGCTGGCCTTGTGCGTGCGTCACTCGCCGCGCTTTGCCGTGGTGCCGGAAGCTGCTGCGGCTCGCAGTCTGCAGGATGATCTGCGGGCTGCCGGGCTGGCTACTCAGGTATTGGTTGGCGAGGCAGGCTTATGCCAGGTCTCGGCCGATGCGGACGTGGATATGGTGGTGGCGGCGATTGTCGGTGCGGCAGGTTTGCGCCCGACCTTGGCGGCAGTCGATGCTGGCAAGAAAATCCTGCTGGCCAACAAAGAAGCCTTGGTCATGTCCGGCGCACTCTTTATGCAAGCGGTGCGTAAGAGCGGAGCGGTGCTGCTGCCTCTGGACAGCGAGCACAACGCCATCTTCCAGTGCATGCCCGGTGATTTTGCCCGCGGCTTGAGCCAGGTCGGCGTGCGCCGGATTCTGCTGACGGCATCGGGTGGCCCATTCCGCCAGACTCCGTCGGCCGAGCTGGACCATGTGTCTCCCGATCAGGCATGCGCTCACCCGAACTGGTCCATGGGGCGCAAAATCTCCGTGGATTCGGCGAGCATGATGAACAAGGGCCTGGAGTTGATCGAGGCATGCTGGCTGTTCGATGCGCGGCCTGACCAGGTTGAGGTGGTCATTCACCCACAAAGTGTGATCCATTCCCTGGTCGATTACGTGGATGGTTCGGTGTTGGCGCAATTGGGTAACCCGGACATGCGCACACCGATCGCCAACGCCTTGGCGTGGCCTGAGCGGATTGATTCCGGCGTAGCACCGTTGGACTTGTTTGCAATCGCGCGCCTGGACTTCGAAGCCCCGGACGAGCAGCGTTTCCCTTGTTTGCGCCTGGCGCGGCAAGCGGCCGAGGCGGGTAACAGTGCCCCGGCGATGCTTAACGCGGCCAACGAAGTTGCCGTGGCGGCGTTTCTTGAGCGGCGCATCCGCTTTCCGCAGATCGCGAGTATCATCGAGGACGTCCTGGCGCTTGAGCCGGTAGTGGCAGTGAATGACCTGGAGGCGGTGTTCGAGGCCGACACCAAGGCCCGAGCCCTGGCCGGGCAATGGTTGGATCGCAATGCGGGTTAGGCCGCGGGCAGGTTTGAGTCTTCAGGCATTGGATTGAAATGCGGAGAAATTAGATGAGTGCGCTCTACATGATTGTCGGCACCCTGGTTGCTCTGGGTGTGTTGGTGACCTTCCACGAATTCGGCCACTTCTGGGTGGCGCGTCGTTGCGGCGTCAAGGTATTGCGCTTTTCCGTCGGTTTCGGCATGCCGTTGTTGCGCTGGCATGATCGCCGAGGCACTGAGTTTGTCATTGCTGCTATCCCGTTGGGCGGCTACGTCAAGATGCTCGATGAGCGCGAAGGCGAAGTGCCTGCGGACCAGTTGGACCAATCCTTCAATCGCAAGACCGTTCGTCAGCGTATTGCGATTGTCGCGGCGGGACCGATCGCCAACTTCCTGTTGGCGATGGTGTTCTTCTGGGTCTTGGCCATGCTGGGCAGCCAGCAGGTGCGCCCGGTCATTGGCGCGGTCGAAGCCGACAGCATCGCGGCCAAGGCGGGCCTGACGGCAGGGCAGGAAATTGTATCCATTGATGGCGAACCCACCACAGGTTGGGGCGCGGTCAACTTGCAGTTGGTGCGTCGCCTGGGTGAAAGCGGCACCGTCAATGTGGTGGTGCGTAACCAGGACTCCAGCGCTGAAACCCCGCGGGCATTGGCGCTGGACCATTGGCTCAAGGGCGCCGATGAGCCCGATCCGATCAAATCCCTGGGGATCCGCCCTTGGCGTCCGGCTTTGCCGCCGGTGCTGGCCGAGCTGGATCCAAAAGGGCCGGCCCAGGCTGCTGGCCTGAAAACCGGTGATCGCCTGTTGGCCCTTGATGGCCAGGCGCTGGATGACTGGCAGCAGGTGGTCGACCTGGTGCGTGTGCGCCCTGATACCAAAATTGTGCTGAAAGTTGAGCGCGACGGTGCTCAAATCGACGTCCCCGTGACCCTGTCGGTGCGAGGCGAAGCCAAGGCGGCCGGGGGCTACCTGGGGGCAGGGGTCAAAGGTGTCGAATGGCCGCCATCGATGGTGCGAGAGGTCAGCTACGGGCCTTTGGCAGCGATTGCAGAGGGCGCGAAACGCACCTGGACCATGAGCGTGCTGACCCTCGAATCCCTCAAGAAAATGTTGTTCGGTGAGCTCTCGGTAAAAAACTTGAGTGGACCGATAACCATTGCTAAAGTGGCGGGCGCTTCTGCCCAGTCGGGTGTCGCGGATTTCCTGAATTTCCTGGCTTATCTGAGTATTAGCCTTGGGGTTCTGAATTTGCTGCCCATTCCAGTATTGGATGGGGGGCATCTGCTGTTTTATCTGGTCGAGTGGGTGCGTGGTCGCCCCTTGTCGGATCGGGTGCAGGGTTGGGGGATACAGATTGGTATCAGTTTGGTGGTCGGGGTGATGTTGTTAGCCCTGGTCAACGATCTGGGACGTCTGTAACGCTTCGCTGAATTGCGAATCTGCCGCATTTTGCGGCAGTTTGTTTATTGCCAGTTGGAATAAGAAAGGACTTCATGAAACGTCTGCTGCTAACTGCGGTTCTCACCGTATTGATGATCGCCGAAGTTCACGCCGAGTCCTTCACCATCTCCGATATTCGCGTCAATGGCCTCCAGCGGGTCTCCGCGGGTAGCGTCTTTGGTGCCTTGCCGTTGAACGTCGGGGAACAGGCGGATGATCGTCGCCTGGTGGAATCCACTCGTGCGCTGTTCAAAACCGGGTTCTTTCAAGATATCCAACTGGGTCGCGAAGGCAACGTCCTGGTCATCACGGTCGTCGAGCGACCTTCCGTCGCCAGTATCGCGATCGAAGGTAACAAGGCCATCTCCACTGAAGACCTGATGAAGGGCCTGAAGCAATCGGGCCTGGCCGAGGGCGAGATCTTCCAGCGCGCAACCCTTGAGGGTGTGCGTAACGAGTTGCAACGTCAGTACGTTGCCCAGGGCCGCTACTCCGCGACCGTGGAAACCGAAGTGATCCCCCAGCCTCGTAACCGTGTGGGCCTGAAGGTCAACATCAACGAAGGCACCGTGGCCGCCATCCAGCACATCAACGTCGTGGGCAACACCAAGTTCCCTGATGAAGACCTGGTCGACCTGTTCGAACTCAAGACCACCAACTGGTTGTCGTTCTTCAAGAACGATGACAAGTACGCCCGTGAAAAACTCTCCGGTGACCTGGAACGCCTGCGCTCCTACTACCTGGACCGTGGCTACATCAACATGGACATCGCTTCGACCCAGGTGTCCATCACCCCGGACAAGAAGCACGTCTATATCACCGTCAACGTCAACGAAGGCGAGAAGTACAAGGTTCGTGACGTCAAGCTCAGCGGCGACCTGAAAGTGCCTGAAGACCAGGTCAAGTC
The DNA here is from genome assembly GCF_016405475.1 of Pseudomonas sp. MF6767. NCBI lineage: Bacteria > Pseudomonadati > Pseudomonadota > Gammaproteobacteria > Pseudomonadales > Pseudomonadaceae > Pseudomonas > Pseudomonas sp. MF6767. Next base: position 360,312 of record NZ_JAEKCY010000003.1, read on the forward strand.
CCTGCTGCTCGTGCAGAAGGACCAGGTGTTCTCGCGCAAGCTGATGACCACCACCTCAGAACTGATCACCCGCCGCCTGGGTAACGAAGGCTATACCTTCGCCAACGTCAACGGCGTGCCGACCCCGAATGATGAAGACCACACCGTGGACATCACCTTCGTTGTCGATCCTGGCAAGCGTGCCTACGTCAACCGTATCAACTTCCGTGGCAACACCAAGTCCGCGGACGAAGTGCTGCGTCGTGAAATGCGTCAGATGGAAGGTGGCTGGGCTTCGACCTACCTGATCGACCAGTCCAAGACCCGTCTCGAGCGCCTGGGCTTCTTCAAGGAAGTCAACGTCGAAACCCCGGCCGTACCGGGTGTGGATGACCAGGTTGACGTGAACTACGCCGTTGAAGAACAAGCCTCGGGTTCGATCACCGCCAGCGTCGGTTTTGCCCAGAGTGCCGGTTTGATCCTGGGTGGTTCCATCACGCAGAACAACTTCCTGGGTACCGGTAACCGTGTGTCCATCGGCCTGACCCGCAGCGAATACCAGAGCCGATACAACTTCGGCTATACCGACCCCTACTGGACTGCAGACGGTGTGAGCCTGGGCTACAACGCCTTCTACCGCACCACCGACTACAAAGACCTCGATGTTGACGTTGCAAGCTATGCGATCGACAGCCTGGGTGCCGGTGTAAACGTGGGTTACCCGATCAGCGAGACTTCGCGCCTGACCTTCGGCCTTACCGCCCAGCAGGATGAGATCAAGACCGGTATTTATACCGTGGACGAAATCTTCGACTTCACCCGTCGTGAAGGCGACAAGTTCCTGAACTTCAAGGCGTCTGCCGGCTGGTCCGAGTCGACCCTGAACAAAGGCGTACTGGCAACCCGCGGCCACTCCCAGAGCCTGACCGCGGAAGTCACTACGCCGGGCAGCGACCTGTCGTTCTTCAAGCTCGACTACCGCGGCCAGTTGTTCCAGCCGTTGAGCGATAACTACACCATGCGCCTGCACACAGAGTTGGGCTATGGCGACGGTTATGGTTCGACCAATGGCTTGCCGTTCTATGAAAACTACTATGCAGGTGGTTTCAACTCGGTACGTGGCTTCAAGGACAGCACTCTGGGTCCGCGTGGTACGCCGAGCCGCGGTTTTGACCGGACCGGTAACCAGGGCACTGTCGCTGACTCGGACAACGACCCGCTGCCATTCGGTGGTAACGTGCTGATCCAGGGTGGTGCGGAGATTCTGTTCCCGCTGCCGTTCGTCAAGGACCAGCGTTCCCTGCGTACTTCGGTCTTCTGGGACGTGGGTAACGTGTTCGACTCCAAGTGCGAACAGATCAAAAACCCAAGTGGCTTGAAGTCCAATACTCAATGCAACGACGTGAGCCTCAGCAACCTGGCGAGCTCCGTGGGCGTGGGTGTGACCTGGGTGACTGCGCTGGGCCCGTTGAGCTTTGCTCTGGCCATGCCGATCAAGAAACCGGATAACGCTGAAACCCAGATTTTCCAATTCTCCCTCGGCCAGACGTTCTAAGCGTCTGACCTAAGATAACGACAACGGATTCTGTAGGAGTACATCGTGCGTAAGTTGACTCAATTGGTCTTGCTGGCCACTGTGCTGGTCACCACCCCGGCCTTCGCCGAAATGAAAATCGCGGTCCTGAACTATCAGATGGCCCTGCTGGAGTCCGATGCGGCCAAGCGATACGCCGTGGATGCCGAGAAGAAATTCGGTCCGCAGCTGACCAAGCTCAAGACACTGGAAAGCAGCGCCAAGGGTATCCAGGACCGCCTGGTAGCCGGTGGCGACAAGATGCAGCAAGGCGAGCGCGAGCGTCTGGAGCTTGAATTCAAGCAAAAGGCCCGTGACTACCAGTTCCAATCCAAGGAGCTGAACGAAGCCAAGGCTGTGGCCGACCGCGAAATGCTCAAGCAGCTCAAGCCGAAATTGGACAGCGCTGTGGAAGAAGTCATCAAGAAGGGTGCCTTTGACCTGGTGTTCGAGCGTGGCGCCGTGATCGACGTCAAGCCTCAATACGACATCACCCGCCAGGTGATCGAGCGCATGAACCAGCTGAAGTAAACCATGACAGCGACTATCAAGCTCGGCGAGTTGGCCGAGTTCCTGGGGGCCACCTTGCGTGGCTCCAAGGAGAAAGAAATCACTGGGCTAGCCACCTTGCAGGAGGCTGGCCCAGCTCAGTTGAGCTTCCTCGCAAATCCTCAATACCGTAAATACCTGGTCGACTGCCAGGCCGCAGCAGTGTTGCTGAAGGCCGCCGACGCCGAAGGGTTTACCGGGGATGCGCTGGTGGTGGCCGATCCGTACCTGTCGTACGCCAAGGCGTCGCACCTGTTCGATCCCAAGCCGAAGGCGGCCGGCGGTATTCACCCGTCTGCCGTGATCGCCGATGATGCCCAGGTTGATCCTGCCGCCAGCATCGGTGCATTCGCCGTGATCGAAAGCGGGGCGCGTATTGGTGCTGGTGTCACCGTGGGTGCCCACTGCTTTATCGGTGCACGCTGTGAAATTGGTGCCGATGGTTGGCTGGCCCCCCGCGTGACCCTCTACCACGATGTGCGTATTGGTCAGCGTGTGGTCATTCAGTCCGGTGCTGTTATCGGCGGCGAAGGCTTTGGCTTTGCCAACTCCAAAGGTGTCTGGCACAAGATCGCCCAGGTCGGTGGCGTATTGATCGGCGATGATGTGGAGATCGGCGTGAACACCGCCGTGGATCGCGGGGCCTTGGCTGATACCGTGATCGGCAACGGTGTGAAGCTCGATAACCAGATCCAGATCGCCCACAACGTGCAGATTGGCGATCACACCGCCATGGCGGCCTGCGTGGGTATTTCCGGCAGCACCAAGATCGGCAAGCATTGCATGCTCGCCGGTGGCGTTGGGCTGGTGGGACATATCGATATTTGCGACAACGTCTTCATCACCGGCATGACCATGGTGACCCACTCGATCACAGAGCCAGGGGCCTACTCCTCCGGTACCGCGATGCAACCTGCGGCCGAATGGCGCAAGAGCGCCGCGCGTTTGAGGAAGATCGACGACATGGCACGACGTATCAAACAGCTTGAAAAGCGTGTCGGGGACGTGACCCCTGGCGGTAATGCTTCATCAGAAGGCTGATACCATTTCCATATCAAGTGTGCGCAGCCGCTAGACGGCCTCCTTGATTTGCTAGCGGGGCGTGCGCCTGGTGCGCCCGCCCCCAATCTTTATTACAGGCTTCCCCCCGAAATGATGGACATCAACGAGATTCGCGAATACCTGCCTCACCGTTACCCGTTCCTGCTGGTGGACCGCGTAGTGGACCTCAATGTCGAGGAAAAGCGCATTCGTGCCTACAAGAATGTCAGCATCAACGAACCATTCTTCAATGGTCACTTTCCTGCGCATCCAATCATGCCAGGTGTGTTGATCATCGAAGCCATGGCCCAGGCTGCCGGTATCCTTGGTTTCAAAATGCTCGACCTCAAGCCTGCTGACGGCACGCTTTACTATTTCGTGGGTTCGGACAAGCTGCGTTTTCGCAACCCGGTCACCCCGGGTGACCAGTTGATCCTGGAAGCCAAGTTCATCAGTTGCAAACGCCAGATCTGGAAGTTCGAATGCCAGGCCTCGGTAGATGGCAAGCCGGTGTGCTCTGCCGAGATCATCTGTGCGGAACGCAAACTATGAGTTTGATTGACCCTCGCGCAATCATCGATCCGTCGGCCGTACTGGCCGCCGACGTTGAGGTCGGCCCTTGGTCGATCGTCGGCGCAGGTGTGGAAATCGGCGAGGGGACTGTCATCGGGCCGCACGTGATCCTCAAGGGTCCGACCCGTATTGGCAAACACAATCGCATCTACCAGTTTTCCTCGGTAGGCGAAGACACCCCGGACATGAAGTACAAGGGTGAAGAAACACGCCTGGTAATCGGTGACCACAATATTATCCGTGAAGGCGTCACCATTCACCGTGGCACCGTGCAAGATCGCGCCGAAACCACCTTGGGTGATCACAACCTGGTCATGGCCTATGCGCACATCGGCCATGACAGCGTGATCGGCAATCATTGCATCCTGGTCAACAACACTGCGTTGGCAGGCCATGTGCACGTTGATGACTGGGCGATCCTTTCCGGCTTCACCCTGGTACATCAATACTGCCATATCGGCGCCCACAGCTTTTCCGGTATGGGCACCGCCATCGGCAAGGATGTCCCGGCATTCGTGACGGTGTTCGGCAATCCTGCCGAAGCCCGCAGCATGAATTTTGAAGGCATGCGTCGTCGTGGTTTCAGCGAAGAAGCCATCCACGCCCTGCGCCGTGCCTACAAGACGGTTTACCGCCAAGGGTTGACCGTGGAGCAGGCCCTGGCCGAGTTGGCCGAGCCTGCCACGCAGTTCCCGGAAGTCGCTGTATTCCGTGATTCTATCCAGACCTCGACTCGCGGCATCACCCGCTGATCATGGCCACTCTGCGTATTGCGCTCGTGGCCGGTGAAGCTTCCGGCGATATCCTGGGTGCTGGCTTGATGCGCGCGCTCAAGGCCCAGCATCCGGCGGTGGAATTTATCGGGGTCGGCGGCCCGTTGATGCAGGCCGAAGGCCTGACCTCCTATTTCCCCATGGAGCGCCTGTCGGTCATGGGACTGGTGGAAGTCTTGGGGCGCCTGCGTGAGCTGCTGGCTCGTCGCAAGCTGCTGATCAAGACGCTGATCGAAGAAAAACCTGACGTCTTTATCGGCATCGATGCGCCGGACTTCACGCTCAATATCGAACTCAAGTTGCGCCAGGCCGGGATCAAGACCGTGCACTACGTCAGCCCATCCGTGTGGGCGTGGCGCCAGAAGCGTGTGTTGAAAATCCGCGAAGGCTGCGACCTGATGTTGACCTTGCTTCCATTCGAAGCCCGGTTCTACGAGGAGAAGGGCGTGCCGGTGCGGTTTGTCGGCCACACCCTGGCTGACGCCATTCCCTTGCAGGCTGATCGTGCGGCTGCGCGCGCCGAGCTGGGCTTGCCCGATGGCCCGTTGGTAGCGTTGATGCCAGGCAGTCGTGGCGGTGAGGTGGGGCGTTTGGGGGCGTTGTTTTTTGATGCTGCCGAACGTCTTCAGGCGCAAAAGCCGGGAATCCGCTTTGTGCTGCCTTGCGCCAGTCCACAACGTCGTGCACAGATCGAAACCCTGCTGGAAGGCCGCAACCTGCCGTTGACCCTGCTCGATGGCCAGTCCCACCTGGCCCTGGCAGCCTGCGATGCGGTGTTGATCGCCTCGGGCACTGCCACACTTGAGGCCCTGCTGTACAAGCGGCCGATGGTCGTGGCCTATCGCCTGGCGCCACTGACCTTCTGGATCCTCAAGCGCATGGTCAAGAGCCCTTACATTTCCTTGCCCAACCTGCTGGCCCAGCGCCTGCTGGTGCCGGAGTTGTTGCAGGACGATGCAACGCCCGAAGCGCTTGCGCAAACCCTACTACCCTTGATTGACGGCGGCGAAGAGCAGACCCGTGGTTTCGACGATATTCACCGCACGTTACGCCGTGATGCCTCGAACCAGGCGGCCGACGCCGTGTTGACCCTGATCGGCCATAAACAGGAAGCCTTATGACCATGCAAATGGGCCTGGATTTCAGTCTCGTCGCCCAAGCCCACGAACTGGTGGCGGGTGTTGACGAAGTCGGGCGCGGCCCGCTGTGTGGCGCAGTGGTCACGGCGGCGGTGATCCTTGATCCGAACCGCCCGATCCTGGGGCTCAACGATTCGAAGAAGCTCACCGAAGCCCGTCGCGAAAAGCTCTATGACGAGATCTGTGAGAAAGCCCTGAGCTGGCATATCGCCCGGGCTGAAGTCGAAGAAATCGACGAGCTGAATATCCTGCACGCCACCATGCTGGCGATGCAGCGCGCTGTGGAAGGGCTGCACATCACCCCGAAAATGGCGATGATCGACGGTAACCGCTGCCCCAAACTGACAATGCCGTCCGAAGCGGTGGTAAAGGGCGATAGCAAGGTTCCCGCCATTGCCGCCGCCTCGATCCTGGCCAAGGTCAGCCGCGACCGTGAAATGGCCGCGTTCGAATTGATCTATCCCGGCTACGGCATTGGTGGCCATAAAGGCTACCCGACCCCCGTTCATCTGGAAGCCCTGGCTCGGCTCGGCCCCACCCCGATCCATCGCCGCTCGTTTGCCCCGGTGCGCCAGGCTTATGAGGCCCGTGAAAGTCTGATCGAGGTATAGCAGCAAGGCTGATGTTTTTACCCAGGCCCGGTACAATCCGGGCCTTGTTGTTTTCATGTATCAAGACAGGATCACTATGCCGGCTTCATTCGTTCATCTACGCCTGCACACTGAGTACTCCCTGGTCGACGGCCTGGTACGGATCAAACCGCTGGTCAAAACCCTGGTGGGCATGAACATGCCTGCGGTTGCGGTTACCGACCAGAACAACATGTGTTCCCTGGTCAAGTTCTACAAGAACGCCATGGGCGCCGGCATCAAGCCGATCTGCGGCGCCGATCTGTGGCTGTCCAACAAAGACCCGGATAACCCCCTGAGCCGCATCAGCCTGCTGGCGATGAACGGCGTGGGTTATCGCAACCTCACCGAACTGATCTCCCGTGGCTTTATCGATGGTCAGCGCAACGGCTCGATCATCATCGAGCGCGAGTGGGTGGCCGAAGCCAGCGAAGGTCTGATCATGCTCTCGGCGGCCAAAGAGGGCGAAATCGGTATCGCGCTGCTGGGCGGCAACCCTCAGGAAGCCGAAGTGCTGGCGCGTGAGTGGATGCAGGTGTTCCCAGGCCGGTTCTACCTGGAAGTCCAGCGCACCAACCGCCCCAACGATGAAGAGCATCTGCACGCTGCCGTAGCCCTGGCCGATAAGCTGGGTGCGCCGCTGGTGGCGACCAATGATGTGCGCTTTATCAAGAAAGAAGATTTCGAAGCCCACGAGACCCGCGTGTGCATCGGCGAAGGCCGTGCCTTGGATGACCCGCGCCGCTCGAAGAACTACAGCGAAGAGCAGTACCTCAAAAGCGCCGAGGAAATGGCGGAGCTGTTCAGCGACTTGCCCGAGGCCCTGGAAAACTCCGTCGAGATCGCCAAGCGCTGCAACATCGAAGTGAAGCTGGGCAAACACTTCCTGCCCAACTTCCCGATTCCCGATGGCATGACCATCGACGAATACTTTCGCAAAGTGTCGTTCGATGGCCTGGAGGAACGCCTCAGCGTCCTGCTGCCCAAGGACACCACCGAGGACTACGAAGCCAAGCGCCAGGTGTATGTCGATCGGTTGAATTTCGAGCTGGATATCATTATCCAGATGGGGTTCCCCGGTTACTTCCTGATCGTAATGGACTTTATCCAGTGGGCCAAAAACAACGGTGTACCGGTAGGCCCTGGTCGGGGGTCAGGTGCTGGCTCGCTGGTGGCCTACGTACAGAAGATCACCGACCTTGACCCGCTTGAATATGACCTGCTGTTCGAACGGTTCCTGAACCCGGAACGGGTTTCCATGCCCGACTTCGACGTCGACTTCTGCATGGATGGCCGTGACCGCGTGATTGAGTACGTGGCCGAAAAATACGGTCGCAACGCGGTAAGTCAGATCATCACCTTCGGCTCCATGGCCGCCAAAGCGGTAATCCGCGACGTGGCGCGGGTGCAGGGCAAGTCCTACGGTTTGGCGGACCGCCTGTCGAAGATGATCCCGTTCGAAGTCGGCATGACCCTGGAAAAAGCCTACGAGCAGGAAGAAATCCTGCGCGACTTCATCAAGGTCGATGAAGAAGCCGCCGAAATCTGGGACATGGCGCGCAAGCTCGAAGGCGTGGTGCGTAACGTCGGTAAACACGCCGGTGGTGTGGTTATTGCGCCGACCAAGCTCACCGACTTTTCGCCGATCTATTGCGATGAAGAAGGCGACGGCCTGGTCACCCAGTTCGACAAGGACGACGTGGAGGCCGCCGGCCTGGTGAAGTTCGACTTCCTCGGCCTGCGGACCCTGACGATCATCGACTGGGCACTCAAGACCATCAACCGCGACCGTGCCAAGGTCGGCGAAGAGCCGCTGGATATCGCGTTTATCCCGCTGGACGACAAGCCGACGTACAGCCTGCTGCAAAAAGCCGAAACCACCGCAGTGTTCCAGCTTGAATCCCGGGGCATGAAGGAGCTGATCAAAAAGCTCAAGCCCGACTGCCTGGAAGACTTGATCGCACTGGTGGCCCTGTTCCGTCCGGGCCCGCTGCAATCGGGCATGGTGGATGACTTCATCAACCGTAAACACGGCCGGGCCGAGCTGGCTTACCCGCATTCCGACTATCAGTATGAAGGCCTCAAGCCCGTACTGGCGCCGACCTACGGCATCATCCTGTACCAGGAACAGGTGATGCAGATCGCCCAGGTGATGGCCGGCTACACCCTCGGCGGTGCGGACATGCTGCGTCGCGCCATGGGTAAGAAAAAGCCCGAGGAAATGGCCAAGCAGCGCGGCGGTTTCATTGAAGGTTGCGCGACCAACAATATTGATGCCGACCTGGCCGGTAACATCTTCGACCTGGTAGAAAAGTTCGCCGGTTATGGCTTCAACAAATCCCACTCCGCCGCCTATGGCCTGGTATCGTACCAGACCGCCTGGCTGAAAGCCCACTACCCGGCACCGTTCATGGCGGCGGTACTTTCGGCGGATATGCACAACACCGACAAGGTCGTGACCTTGATCGAGGAAGTGCGCACCATGAAGCTGCGCCTCGACGCGCCGGACGTGAACGCTTCGGAGTTCAAGTTCACGGTGAACGACGAAGGCCGCATCATCTATGGCCTTGGCGCGATCAAAGGCGTGGGCGAAGGCCCGGTCGAGGCCATTACCGAAGCGCGTCAGGACGGGCCGTTCAAGGACCTGTTCGACTTTTGCGCACGCGTTGACCTCAAGCGCATCAACAAGCGTACCCTCGATGGCCTGATCCGCAGCGGCGCACTCGACCGTCTTGGCCCGTATTTTCATGATGAGCCGAAGGCTTACCAGGCCAATATCGACCGCAACCGTGCGGTGTTGCTGACCGCCATGGAAGAGGCGATCAAGGCCGCCGAACAGACCGCCCGTACCCATGACAGCGGCCACGCCGACCTGTTTGGCGGGCTGTTCGTCGAAGAAGATGCGGATGTCTACGCGAATCACCGCAAGGCCAAGGAGCTGACTCTGAAGGAGCGCCTCAAGGGTGAAAAAGACACCTTGGGCCTGTACCTCACTGGCCACCCGATTGACGAGTACGAAGGCGAAATCCGCCGTTTTGCCCGCCAGCGCATCATCGACCTGAAGCCGGCGCGGGATACCCAGACCGTCGCCGGTATGATCATCGCCCTGCGGGTGATGAAAAATAAGAAGGGCGACAAGATGGGCTTCATCACCCTCGATGACCGCTCGGGCCGCATCGAAGCGTCATTGTTTGCCGACGCGTTTCACTCCGCCCAATCGCTGTTGCAGACCGACGCCATGGTGGTGGTGGAAGGGGAGGTCAGCAATGATGACTTCTCCGGTGGCCTGCGCCTGCGCATCAAGCGCGTGATGAGCATGGAAGACGCCCGCACCAACCTGGCCGAAAGCCTGCGCCTGAAGGTCAAGACCGAAGCGCTTAAAGGTGATCAGCTACGCTGGTTGGGTGACCTGCTAAAACGCCATCGTGGCGCATGCCCGGTGACCATGGAGTACACCGGCAGCGATGCCAAGGCCATGTTGCAGTTTGGTGAGACGTGGCGAATTGATCCCGCTGATGGCTTGATTCAAGCTTTGCGTGACCAGTTCGGGCGAGACAACGTCTTCCTCCAATACCGTTGACGGTCATATAGATCTGATCTCGACTAAACATTTAATCTCGACCTAAACGCGCCTCTCCCTTAAGGTAGGGCGCGAATAGACAACCGGCTGGCCAGGCACCCCTTGGCCGTCGACCCAAGACGGACGCTTATGAACCCGAATTTTCTTGATTTCGAACAGCCGATCGCTGACCTGCAAGCCAAGATCGAAGAGCTGCGCCTGGTCGGCAATGACAATTCGCTGAACATCGGTGATGAAATCGCTCGCCTGCAAGACAAGAGCAGCACGCTCACCGAAGACATCTTCGGCAAGCTGACCAGCTGGCAGATCGCGCGCCTGGCTCGCCATCCGCGCCGTCCCTACACCCTGGACTACATCGAACACATCTTCACCGAGTTCGACGAGTTGCACGGCGACCGTCACTTCTCCGACGACGCAGCCATCGTGGGCGGCATCGCTCGCCTGGACGACCAGCCGGTGATGGTGATCGGTCACCAGAAGGGCCGTGAAGTGCGCGAGAAAGTACGCCGCAACTTCGGTATGCCGCGCCCGGAAGGCTATCGCAAGGCGTGCCGCCTGATGGAAATGGCCGAGCGCTTCAAGATGCCGATCCTGACCTTCATCGACACGCCGGGTGCCTACCCGGGTATCGACGCCGAAGAGCGCAACCAGAGCGAAGCGATTGCCTGGAACCTGCGCGTCATGGCGCGCCTGAAAACCCCGATCATCGCCACTGTGATTGGTGAAGGTGGTTCCGGCGGTGCCCTGGCCATTGGTGTCTGCGACCAACTGAACATGTTGCAGTACTCGACCTACGCGGTGATCTCGCCGGAAGGTTGTGCCTCGATCCTGTGGAAAACCGCCGAAAAGGCGCCGGACGCTGCCGAAGCCATGGGTATCACCGCCGATCGCCTCAAAGGCCTGGGTATCGTGGACAAGGTCATCGCCGAGCCACTGGGCGGCGCCCACCGTGACCCGGCTGCCGCTGCTGCGACCATCCGTGCCGAGTTGGGATCGCAACTGGCGATGCTCAAGAAGCTGGATAACGAAGCGCTGCTGGCTCGTCGTTATGAGCGCCTGATGAGCTACGGCCTCTAAGCCGACGCTGTACCCAATGCGGGAGCCGGCTTGTGTGGGAGCTGGCTTGCCGGCGATAGCATCACCTTGGTATCACTGATACCTCGAGGTGCCTGCATCGCGGGCAAGCCCGGCTCCCACATTTGTTTTGTGTATGCTGACGGACGTATTCAAGCTTTGCGGCGGTGACGTGTGATGAAACCAACCCTGCCGGCCACACTCCTGCACACCCTGGCCGACTGGCGCAACGCGCCGGCCTGGCATATCGCATTCTCCGGCGGTCTCGACTCCACCGTTCTGCTGCACCTCCTGGCCTCATTGGCCAAAATCGAAAATCTGCCTCCTGTCAGCGCCGTCCATGTCCACCATGGCCTGCAAGCTGCTGCCGATGCTTGGCCCTCTCATTGCCAATCGGTCTGCGACAGCCTGGGCGTACCTTTGCGCGTCATGCGCGTGCAGGTCAGTGAGGGTGCGAGCCTTGAACGTGCGGCCCGCGAGGCGCGCTACCAAGCGTTCATGCAGGTCCTAGGGGGGGGGGAGGTGCTTTTCACTGGCCAGCATCGCGACGATCAAGCCGAAACCCTGCTGTTTCGCCTGCTGCGTGGCGCCGGTGTAAGAGGGCTGGCGGCTATGCCTGAGCATCGCCCCTTGGCGCAGGGGTGCTTGGTGCGGCCGTTGCTGGCATTTTCCCGTAGCGACCTGGAAGCCTACGCCCATCAGCATCAGTTGCAGTGGATCGACGACCCCTCCAACGTTGATCCACGGTTTTCCCGCAATTACCTGCGTCACCACGTACTTCCCACGCTGACGAAACGCTGGCCACAGGCGATCACCCACTTGGCTCGCACGGCTGAACACATGGCTGAGGCGCAAGGGCTGCTCGACGAATTGGCGATGATGGACCTGCAGCGCGCCGATCAGCCTTCTGCGTTTCCCTGGTTGCCTCTGCCGTCCCTGGCGCTTGAACCATTGCGCGAGCTATCCGATGCCCGCCAGCGTAACGCCCTGCGGCATTGGCTCACGCCACTGACCCGTTTACCCGACAGCGACCACTGGGCCGGTTGGCATGCCCTGCGCGATGCCAAGAGCGACGCACAGCCTCTGTGGCGCCTGGCCGACGGCCAAATGCAGCGTAGCGGTGAACGCATCTGGTGGTTGCCCTCAACATGGTCGGAGTTTTCCGACGCATCGGTGAGCTGGCCCGATCCGCAAGATCCACTAAAGTTAACGGGCAATGGTCAACTGAGGTTTATCGGCAAGGCCCCCGAAGGCCCGCTGGAGGTGCGTTATCGCCAGGGTGGCGAAATCATCGACGTAGCGGGCCGAGGCCGGCGGAATCTCAAGCGTCTGCTGAATGAAAGCGGCATGCCGGGTTTCGCCCGTGGCAGATTGCCGCTGGTCTATCGGGGCGAGCAATTGCTGGCTGTGCCAAGCGTTGCGGGGGCATGGTCCAGGTCGGTGGGTGAGGTGCAATTGGATTGGTTGCCACAGACCTGCGATCAAGGTTTGAGCTGATAGCGCCTTTCCGGTAGACTACGCTCCCTTCTTGATACAACTTCTGTGGATTCGCCTGAATCGCAGTCGTTGCCGATTACCAAGCAGTCTTTGCTGGGCGATTCCAAAAAATGTGTAGCGATCAACGTACCGGTGTTTCATTGCTGGTCTGTCACAACGCGGCGGTTTTTTTGAAAGGTGCACTGTGATTAATGCAGGTGATCGGGGGCTTCGGCCTTCCTTCGCTTTCCCCGGCGGCTCGGACCGCTTTAACGCAGACTTCTAGGGTTTTTCATGACGCGCTACATATTCGTCACGGGCGGTGTTGTTTCTTCATTGGGGAAAGGCATTGCCTCCGCTTCATTGGCGGCCATCCTGGAGGCGCGGGGACTTAAGGTCACCATGCTCAAGCTGGACCCGTACATCAACGTCGACCCGGGCACCATGAGCCCGTTCCAGCACGGTGAAGTGTTCGTCACCCACGACGGCGCCGAGACCGACCTGGACCTGGGCCACTACGAGCGGTTCATCCGCACGACCATGACCCAGAACAACAACTTCACCACCGGCCGTGTCTACGAGCACGTGCTGCGCAAGGAGCGCCGTGGTGACTACCTGGGTGCAACCATCCAGGTGATCCCGCACATCACCGACGAAATCAAGCGCCGCATCATCAAGGGTGCAGGCGATGCCGACGTGGCCATGGTCGAGATCGGTGGCACCGTGGGTGACATCGAGTCCCAACCGTTCCTCGAGGCCATCCGCCAGTTGCGTTTCGAAGTCGGCGCCAAGCGCGCGATGCTGATGCACCTGACATTGGTGCCGTACATCGCCACTGCCGGCGAAACCAAAACCAAGCCTACCCAGCACTCGGTCAAGGAACTGCGTTCCATCGGCCTGCAGCCGGATGTGCTGGTATGCCGCTCCGATCACCCGATCGACATTTCCTCGCGTCGCAAGATTGCGCAGTTCACCAACGTTGAAGAGCGTGCGGTGATTGCCCTGGAAGACGCCGACACCATCTACAAGATCCCGGGCATCCTGCATTCCCAGGGGCTGGATGATTTTGTGGTCGAGCGTTTCGGCTTGCAGTGCGGCGGTGCAGACCTGTCCGAGTGGGAAGCGGTTGTCGACGCCAAGCTCAACCCAGAGCATGAAGTCACCATCGCCATGGTCGGCAAATACATGGAACTGCTGGACGCGTACAAGTCGCTGATCGAAGCCATGAGCCACGCCGGTATCAGCAACCGTACCAAGGTCAACCTGCGCTACATCGACTCCGAAGACATCGAGAACCAGGGCACCGCGCTGCTCGAAGGTGTTGACGCTATCCTCGTTCCCGGCGGTTTCGGCCTGCGTGGTGTGGAAGGCAAGATCACTGCCGTGCAGTACGCCCGTGAAAACAAGGTGCCGTACCTGGGTATCTGCCTGGGCATGCAAGTGGCCGTTATCGAGTTCGCCCGTAACGTGCTGGGCTGGAAAGACGCCAACTCCACTGAGTTCGATCACAGCAGCGGCCATCCGGTCGTGGGTCTGATCACCGAGTGGGAAGACGCCACTGGCGCCGTTGAAACCCGTACCGAAACGTCCGACCTGGGCGGCACCATGCGCCTGGGTGCACAGGATTGCCTGCTGGAAGCTGGCTCGCTGGTACACGACTGCTACGGCAAGGATGTGATCGTCGAGCGTCACCGCCACCGCTATGAAGTGAACAACAACCTGCTGCCGCAGATCAAAGAAGCTGGCCTGAAAATCTCCGGCCGCTCCGGTGATGGCAAGCTGGTTGAAGTGGTCGAGGCACCGGATCATCCGTGGTTCGTGGCTTGCCAGTTCCACCCGGAGTTCACCTCGACGCCGCGCGACGGTCACCCGTTGTTCAGTGGTTTCGTCAAAGCAGCACTGACGCAACATCAGAAGAAGGCGTAAACCTGATGGCCCAGAAGATCATTCGCGTAGGCGACATCGAGATTGCCAACGACAAGCCCATGGTGCTGTTCGGCGGCATGAACGTGCTGGAAAGCCGTGACATGGCGATGCAGGTGTGTGAGGAGTACGTGCGGGTCACCCAGAAACTGGGTATCCCTTACGTCTTCAAGGCCAGCTTCGACAAGGCCAACCGTTCGTCCGTGACCTCCTATCGCGGCCCGGGCCTTGAAGAAGGCATGCGGATCTTCCAGGACATCAAGCAAGCCTTCGGCGTGCCGATCATAACCGACGTCCACGAGCCTGAGCAGGCTGCCGTGGTCGCCGAGGTGTGCGACATCATCCAGTTGCCGGCCTTCCTGTCGCGCCAGACCGACCTCGTAGTCGCCATGGCCAAGACCGGCGCGGTGATCAACATCAAGAAAGCCCAATTCCTCGCTCCTCAGGAGATGAAACACATCCTGAGCAAATGCGTGGAAGCCGGTAACGACCAGTTGATCCTTTGCGAGCGGGGTTCGAGCTTCGGCTATAACAACCTCGTGGTGGACATGCTCGGTTTCGGCATCATGAAACAGTTCGAATACCCAGTGTTCTTCGACGTGACCCACGCGCTGCAAATGCCCGGTGGTCGTTCGGACTCCGCTGGCGGGCGCCGTGCCCAGGTGACGGACCTGGCCAAGGCGGGCATGAGCCAGTCCCTGGCGGGCCTGTTCCTTGAAGCCCACCCAGACCCGGACAACGCCAAATGTGATGGCCCATGCGCCCTGCGCCTGGACAAGCTGGAGCCATTCCTGGCCCAACTCAAGCAGTTGGACGAGCTGGTCAAGAGTTTTCCGACGGTAGAGACCGCGTAACTGGCATTTCTCCGGTAGAATTTCCCACGCTTTACGCTCAGGCCCCCGGGCCTGAGCCTTGTCGTCTGCAAGCCTGCCCCGTTGTTCCACCCTTGCGGTCGGTCAAAAGATTTCCTTCAGCTGCGTCGTTTTCGTCAACTTTGGAGTGTTTACAACAATGGCAAAAATCGTCGACATCAAAGGTCGTGAAGTTCTCGACTCCCGTGGCAACCCCACCGTCGAAGCCGACGTGCTTCTCGATAACGGCATCATCGGCAGCGCCTGCGCGCCGTCCGGTGCTTCCACCGGTTCGCGCGAAGCGCTGGAACTGCGTGATGGCGACAAGAGCCGTTATCTGGGCAAGGGTGTACTCAAGGCTGTAGCCAACATCAACGGTCCGATTCGTGACCTGTTGCTGGGCAAGGACCCGCTGGACCAGAAAGCCCTGGACCACGCGATGATCAAGCTCGACGGCACTGAAAACAAAGGCAGCCTCGGCGCCAACGCCATCCTCGCGGTATCCCTGGCCGCCGCCAAGGCAGCAGCCCAGGACCAGGACCTGCCGTTGTACGCACACATTGCCAACCTGAATGGCACTCCGGGCGTCTACTCGATGCCGGTGCCGATGATGAACATCATCAACGGTGGCGAGCACGCGGATAACAACGTCGACATCCAGGAATTCATGGTGCAGCCAGTGGGCGCCAAGTCCTTCTCCGAAGGCCTGCGCATGGGCACCGAGATTTTCCATCACCTCAAGGCTGTACTGAAGGCCCGTGGCCTGAGCACTGCCGTGGGTGACGAAGGTGGTTTCGCTCCGAACCTGGCCTCCAACGAAGATGCACTGAAAGTCATCTCCGAAGCAGTGGCCAACGCTGGCTACACGCTGGGTACCGACGTGACCCTGGCCCTGGACTGCGCCGCCAGCGAATTCTATGAAGACGGCAAGTACAACCTGTCCGGCGAAGGCCAGGTGTTCGACTCCGAAGGCTTCGCTGAATACCTCAAAGGCTTGACCCAGCGCTACCCGATCATCTCGATCGAAGACGGCCTGGACGAGTCCGACTGGGATGGCTGGAAAATCCTCACCGACAAGATCGGCGAAAAAATCCAGCTGGTGGGTGATGACCTGTTCGTGACCAACACCAAGATCCTGAAAGAAGGCATCGACAAGAAGATCGCCAACTCGATCCTGATCAAGTTCAACCAGATCGGCACCCTGACCGAAACCCTGGAAGCCATCCAGATGGCCAAGGCCGCGGGCTACACCGCCGTGATCTCCCATCGCTCCGGCGAAACCGAAGATTCCACCATTGCCGACCTGGCCGTGGGTACTTCGGCGGGCCAGATCAAGACCGGTTCCCTGTGCCGTTCCGATCGCGTTTCCAAGTACAACCAATTGCTGCGCATCGAAGAGCAATTGGCAGGTAAAGCCAAGTACAACGGTCGCGGCGAATTTCGCGGCTGAACAGTAAATGGTAAAAAGTCGGCGGATTGCGTCGGAAATCTCACGAAAATGTGAATTTCGGCGCTAATCTGCTGACTGACAAGCGCAAGCCTGGGTTTTCCAGGCTTTGTGCTATCAGTTGCTGCAAAAGGTTTGCATGACTGTCTTTATTCAATGGATACCCGGATTTCGATGCGCAGTCCCAATTGGTTGTTCCTCGTCTTGCTCTTGTTGCTGGCTGGCCTGCAGTACCGCCTATGGGTCGGTAATGGCAGCTTTGCGCAGGTGGAAGAGTTGACCCAGCAAATTGCCGACCAGCGTGCCGAAAACGAACGCCTGCTGGAGCGCAACCGTGTCCTGGACGCTGAAGTGCTTGAGCTGAAAAAAGGCACGGAGACCGTTGAAGAGCGGGCTCGTCACGAATTGGGCATGGTCAAGGAGGGCGAGACCCTCTACCAGTTGGCCCAATGAGCCACGATTTACCGGCCTTCTGGGCCGTGATTCCTGCCGCGGGCGTCGGTGCCCGTATGGCCGCAGACCGTCCCAAGCAGTACCTGCAACTGGGCGGGCGCACTATTCTCGAACACAGCCTCGGCTGTTTTCTCGACCACCCACGCCTCAAGGGCCTGGTGGTCAGTCTTGCAATTGACGATCCTTATTGGCCCACCTTGGCATGCGCCACTGACCCGCGTATACAGCGTGCCGACGGGGGCTCGGAACGTTCCGGCTCGGTACTCAATGCGCTGCTGCAACTCAACGCTCTGGGCGCCAGTGATGAAGACTGGGTGTTGGTGCATGACGCTGCGCGGCCTAACCTGAGCCGTGATGACCTCGACAAATTGTTGGCGGAACTGGCTGACGATCCGGTAGGCGGCCTGCTGGCGGTGCCGGCGCGCGACACCCTCAAGCGTGTCGACAAGCACGGCCGTGTGGTGGACACCATTGATCGCAGCCTGATCTGGCAGGCTTATACACCGCAGATGTTCCGCCTGGGCGCCTTGCATCGCGCCTTGGCCGACAGCCTGGTGGCCGATGCGGTGATCACCGATGAAGCGTCGGCCATGGAATGGTCTGGGCAGGCACCGCGCCTGATCGAAGGGCGTTCGGACAATATCAAGGTGACTCGGCCGGAAGACTTGGAGTGGTTGAAGTTGCGCTGGGCTAACCGGCGGTAACCCGTCAGACCGAATCTGCTTCATCGCAGGCAAGCCAGCTCCCACATTTGATCGCTGCCACATCAAACAACACGTCCAACTGTGGGAGCCGGGCTTGCCCGCGATGAGGCCGGTGCAGACCACCTCAATTCAATGCTTGTACTCCGGCCTCTGCGCCAATCCCACCTTCAAGAAATCCACCAGCTTCCTCACCTTCGGCGACAAATGCCGCTGCTGCGGATACAGCGCCCACACGGCGGTATTCGGCGGTTGATGAGCCTGCAGCAGCGACACCAACGCCCCGCTGTGCAGATGCTCCAGCACGTAGTAATCCGGCAACTGGCACAAGCCCATGCCTTGCAACGCGGCATCCAACACCGCTTGCCCACTGTTGCAGCGCCAATTGCCTTGCACACGCTGGGAAAATTCCCGCCCATCCTGGGCCATTTGCCAGATATCCGAGCTGCCAATCAGACAGTTATGCCGGCTCAACTCCGACAAGCTGTGTGGCCGACCGTACCGTTCGAGGTAGGAGGGGGAGGCGCACAGGTACATGCGCCGAGGCGCCAGACGGCTGGCGACCATGCGCGAGTCTTGCAGGCGTCCCAGGCGGATGGCCAGGTCGAGGCCTTCATGGACCAGGTCCAGCGAGCGGTTGGTCAACTCGATGTCCACGCGCAGTTGCGGATAGTGCGCCATGAACCGCGTCACCAGCGGCACGATAAAACGTTCGCCATAGGCCACGGCGCAGGTCATGCGCAACATGCCCTTGGGTTCGCTGGTCAGGTCGCCCACCGCCCGCAACGCTTCCTCGCGACCGTCCTGCAGGCGTTGGCAGTGCTGCAGGAAGGTCTGACCGGCTTCGGTCAAGGTCACCTTGCGCGTACTGCGGTACAGCAATCGGGTTTGCAGGCGTTCTTCAAGACGCGCCACTTGCCGGCTGACATGGGATGAAGACACCCCCAGCCGTTCGGCCGCCGCCGTGAACTGGCTGCATTCGGCCACCGCGACAAACTCGTCAATGCCTTCCCAGCGGTTCTCCAGCATGGTGATTGTCCCTGTACAGCAATAATGTTTTGCTTTGGTCCGGATTATTCATCAATGGGTGATGATTTACACTCACCGTCTCAGTTTTTAACCCGATGGAGAAACCCGGATGATCAAGTCCCGTGCCGCCGTAGCCTTCGAAGCCAAGAAGCCCCTTGAGATTGTTGAAGTGGATGTCGCCATGCCCAAGGCTGGCGAGGTGCTGCTGCGGGTAGTTGCGTCCGGCGTGTGCCACACCGACGCCTACACCTTGTCGGGCGCCGACCCGGAAGGCATTTTTCCGTCGATCCTCGGCCATGAAGGCGGTGCAGTGGTGGAAGCCATTGGCGAGGGCGTGACTTCGGTCGCTGTGGGCGATCACGTGATCCCGCTGTACACCCCGGAATGCGGCAAGTGCAAGTTCTGCCTGAGTGGCAAGACCAACCTGTGCCAGGCCATCCGCGCCACGCAGGGCAAGGGCTTGATGCCGGATGGCACCACGCGTTTCTCCTACAAGGGCCAGCCGATTTTCCACTACATGGGCACCTCGACGTTCTCCGAGTACACCGTGCTGCCGGAAATCTCCGTGGCCAAGATTCCTAAAGAAGCGCCGTTGGAAAAAGTCTGCCTGCTCGGTTGCGGTGTCACTACCGGTATCGGTGCGGTGATCAACACTGCCAAGGTCAAACCGGGCGACACCGTGGCCGTCTTCGGTCTGGGCGGCATTGGTCTGTCGGCGATTATCGGTGCAGTCAAGGCCAAGGCCGGGCGCATCATCGCCATCGATATCAACCCAGCCAAGTTCGAAATCGCCAAGCAACTGGGTGCTACCGACTGCATCAACCCGAAAGACTACGACCGCCCAATCCAGGATGTGATCGTGGATTTGACCGACGGCGGCGTGGACTTTTCCTTCGAGTGCATCGGCAACGTACAACTGATGCGTGCGGCTCTTGAGTGCTGCCACAAAGGCTGGGGCGAGTCGGTGATCATCGGTGTGGCCGGTGCTGGCCAGGAAATTGCCACTCGCCCATTCCAACTGGTCACCGGGCGCGTCTGGCGTGGGTCGGCGTTTGGTGGCGTGCGCGGTCGTACCGAATTGCCAAGCTACGTGGAAATGGCCCAGACCGGTGAAATCCCGCTGGACACCTTCATCACCCACACCATGGGCCTGGAAGATATCAACAAAGCGTTTGACCTGATGCATGAAGGCAAGAGCATTCGTACCGTCATTCACTTCTGAGGTCGGCCATGAGTCTGGAAAACCTGTCATGCCAGAAGAGCTTCGGCGGCTGGCATAAACGCTACAAGCATCATTCGGATGTGCTCGGTTGCGACATGACCTTCGCGGTCTATCTGCCGCCGCAAGCAGAGCAGGGCGGTAAATTACCGGTGCTGTATTGGCTGTCCGGTCTGACCTGTACCGATGAGAACTTCATGCAGAAAGCCGGCGCCCAGCGCATGGCCGCCGAGTTGGGCTTGATCATCGTTGCACCGGACACCAGCCCCCGTGGCCCCGGTGTGCCGGACGATCCGGACAACGCCTGGGATTTTGGCCTCGGCGCCGGCTTCTACCTCAATGCCACCCAGGAACCCTGGGCCAAGCACTATCGGATGCATGACTACGTGGTACAGGAGTTACCGGCCTTGGTGGAAGCGCATTTCCCTGCGTCGGATAAGCGCGGCATCAGCGGCCACTCCATGGGCGGTCACGGTGCGCTGGTCTGCGCGCTGCGCAACCCTGGACGTTACCTGTCGGTGTCGGCGTTTTCGCCGATCAACAACCCGATGGACTGCCCATGGGGTCAGAAAGCCTTTTCCCGTTATTTGGGTGAAGAGCGCTCTAAGTGGCGTGAATGGGATGCGTGCGTGCTGATCAGCGAAGCCTCGGAAAAGCTGCCGCTGTTGGTGGACCAGGGCGATCGCGACGATTTCCTCGCCGTTCAGCTCAAGCCCGAAGCCCTGCTGCAGGCGGCCAAGGCAGCCAACCATCCGCTGGAACTGCGCCTGCAGCCTGGCTACGACCACAGCTACTTTTTCATCGCCAGCTTCATTGAAGACCATTTGCGTCATCATGGGCGTGCTTTGCTCGGTTAATCTGAGGCAAAAGTAGGTAGAATCACGCCCTGAATTAAATCGGGGCGTTTTTTTATGCGTATTGGCCACGGCTACGATGTGCACCGTTTCGCTGAAGGCGATTTCATCACCCTGGGCGGCGTGCGCATTGCACACCACCATGGGTTGCTGGCTCATTCCGACGGCGACGTGGTCCTGCACGCCTTGAGCGATGCCTTGCTCGGCGCGGCTGCATTAGGCGATATCGGCAAGCACTTTCCGGACACCGACCCCACCTTCAAGGGGGCGGACAGTCGTGTGTTGCTGCGCCATGTGGTCGGCCTGATCCATGCCAAGGGCTGGAAGGTCGGCAACGTCGATAACACCATCGTCGCCCAGGCGCCGAAAATGGCCCCCCATATTGAAGCGATGCGCGCAGTGATCGCCGCAGACCTGCAAATTGAATTGGATCAAGTCAACGTGAAAGCCACCACCACCGAAAAGCTCGGGTTTACCGGTCGTGAAGAGGGCATTGCGGTGCACTCCGTCGCCTTGTTGCTGCGCGCATGAACGACCTGCAACTGCTGGGCCCGCGGGCCTATGGCGAGGCCCTGGGCAGCGCGGTACTGAAGGCCACGGCCGAAGACTTCCAGGTTGATGAGGTGCTGGACATCCCGCTGACCGGCGATGGCGAGCACCTGTGGCTGTGGGTGGAAAAGCGCGGCTTGAACACTGAGGAAGCCGCACGGCGTATCGCCAAAGCCGCTGGGGTGCCATTGCGCACCGTCAGCTATGCCGGGCTCAAGGATCGTCAGGCCCTGACCCGCCAGTGGTTCAGCGTGCAATTGCCCGGCAAGGCCGACCCGGACATGAGCGGCGCAGAAAACGACACCCTCAAGATCCTGAAAACCGCCCGTCACAAGCGCAAGTTGCAGCGTGGGGCCCATTCGGCCAATGGTTTCACCTTGCGCCTGACCCAATTGGCCGGCGACACCGCTGCCATCGACGCACGTCTGCAGTTGATTGCCCGGCACGGCATCCCCAATTATTTCGGCACCCAGCGTTTTGGCCACAACGGCGGCAATGTGGTGGATGCTCGCGAGTGGGCTGCCCGCAAGGCCCTGCCCGAGCAGCGCAACGTGCGCTCGCGCTTGCTGTCCACGGCTCGCAGTTACCTGTTCAACCAAGTGTTGGCGGCTCGCGTCGCCGACGGTTCATGGCAGCGTGCCCAAGTTGGCGATCTGCTGGCGTTTACCGACAGTCGCAGTTTTTTTCCGGCCGGGGAAGCTGAATGCAGTGACCCGCGCCTGGCGATCCTGGACCTGCATCCCACCGGCCCGCAGTGGGGCGAAGGCGACTCGCCGGCGAAAGGTCTTACGTACGAGCTGGAACAATCTGTCGCCGCTGGCGAAGCAGACCTACGTGATTGGCTGGTGAAGGCGGGAATGAGCCAGGAACGTCGCATTCTGCGACTGCCCATTGGCGGGTTGACGTGGCATTATCCCGGGCCTGACATTCTGCAATTGGAATTCGTCCTGCCGGCCGGATGCTTCGCCACTGTCTTGGTGCGCGAGCTTGTTGATCTGGTGCCGGTGGGGCAGACGGACAGCCCATGCGTATTCTGATATCAAACGATGACGGTGCCACCGCACCCGGTCTTGCCGCGCTCCATGCTGCGCTGCAGGATTACGCCGAGTGCGTGGTGGTTGCCCCCGACCAGGACAAGAGCGGCGCCAGCAGTTCGCTGACGCTCGACCGTCCGCTGCATCCGCGGGTCCTGGCCAATGGCTTTATCAGCGTTAACGGCACCCCCACCGACTGCGTGCACCTGGCGATCAACAGTCTGCTGGAGCACCAGCCAGACCTGGTGGTCTCGGGGATCAACCTGGGCGCCAACCTGGGTGATGACGTGCTGTATTCCGGCACCGTGGCGGCCGCCCTTGAAGGGCGCTTCCTGGGCCGCACCGGCTTTGCCTTTTCCTTTGCTTCGCGGCAACTGGATAACCTGGCGACGGCGGCCTACTACGCGCGCAAGTTGGTGGAGGCCCATGCTTCCCTGGACCTGCCGCCGCGTACGGTGCTCAACGTCAATATTCCCAACTTGCCCCTCGACCATATTCGCGGTATCCAACTCACGCGCCTGGGTCATCGCGCCCGTGCGGCGGCGCCCTTGAAGGTGGTCGACCCTCGCGGCAAGGAAGGGTATTGGATCGCCGCCGCCGGCGACGCCGAAGATGGCGGCGAAGGCACCGACTTTCATGCGGTGATGCAAGGCTATGTCTCCGTTACCCCTCTGCTGTTTGATCGCACCTTCAGTGATGCCTTCAGTGGCCTTGATGGCTGGCTGGAGGGACTGCGTTGATGGCTCGTGAACAAGACGATTTGTTGCGCCGTGGCATCGGGATGACCTCCCAGCGCACCCGGGAGCGGTTGATCCAGCGTCTGTATGAAGAAGGCTTGTCCAACGCGCAGGTGCTGGAAGTGATCCGGCGCACGCCGCGGCACCTGTTTGTCGATGAGGCGCTGGCGCATCGCGCCTATGAAGACACAGCGTTGCCAATCGGCCACAACCAGACCATCTCTCAGCCCTATATGGTTGCGCGTATGAGCGAGCTATTGCTGGCGGCGGGGCCGTTGGACAAGGTGCTGGAGATTGGTACCGGCTCCGGCTACCAGACGGCCGTGCTGTCGCAATTGGTAGAGCGGGTGTTTTCGGTCGAGCGCATCAAGGTGCTACAGGACCGGGCCAAAGAGCGTCTGGTGGAACTGAACCTGCGCAACGTGGTATTCCGCTGGGGCGATGGTTGGGAGGGCTGGCCGGCGCTGGCGCCCTACAACGGTATCATCGTCACCGCCGTGGCCACCGATGTGCCGCAAGCCTTGCTGGATCAATTGGCGCCTGGCGGGCGGCTGGTCATCCCGGTGGGCTCCGGCGAAGTGCAACAGTTGATGCTTATTATCCGTGAGGACGAAGGTTTTTCCCGGCATGTACTCGGTGCCGTGCGGTTCGTACCCTTGCTCAACGGCCCGCTGGCCTGATCATTTATTCGCAGGCAGTGAATTCTGTAAGCGCGGATGTGTCTTACGGCGGGGCCCATTGAATCAACATGTCTGGCAGCCACGATTAAACATGATGAATTTTTCCTTTCAGTCAGGTGCCAGTAAAAAGCCAATGCCCAGTTATACTTGCGTCATATTTCAAGCCTGATACAGGCGTTAACGTTCAGCCACCACAAAGGGAGCGGCGGGTGAGTCTCACAGGTCCTGCGCAGCGAATGAGTAAAACAAGCTTTCAGCGACTGGTGCTTGGCCTTGTCTTGAGTTCCTTATTGGCAGCCTGCTCGAGCACGCCATCCGGCGGTGCGCGGGTCGTTGACCGTACCAACGCAACCCCCCAGAGACCTACGGTCACCACCGGCCAATACGTGGTGCGCAAAGGCGACACACTGTTCTCGATTGCCTTCCGTTATGGCTGGGACTACAAGGCGTTGGCCGCCCGTAACAACATTCCTGTGCCGTATACGATCCATCCCGGGCAGACCATTCGTTTCGATGGTCGCTCAGGTTCTGCACCTACGGCAGTTGTGACAAAGTCGGGTTCTTCGCCATCGTCCTCGAGCAAGACCACCATCATCACTCGGCCTGCAGGCAGCGCCACGCCTACGGTTGCGAGCAAGCCGGCACCCGCGCCGTTGCCACCTGCCGGGCCTGCGCCGACCGGATGGGGATGGCCTTCAAACGGAGTGTTGATTGGAAAATTCTCTTCAAACGGTAGTTTGAATAAAGGCATTGATATCGCCGGGGATTTGGGACAGCCTGTTTTAGCTGCGTCTGATGGGACAGTGGTGTACGCCGGGAGTGGTTTGCGGGGCTACGGCGAGCTGGTCATCATCAAACACAGCGATACCTACGTCAGTGCCTACGGTCATAACCGCAGGTTGTTGGTTCGGGAGGGGCAGCAGGTCAAGGTCGGACAGACGATTGCCGAAATGGGGTCAACGGGCACAGACCGGGTGAAACTGCACTTTGAGATTCGCCGCCAAGGGAAGCCTGTAGATCCGCTGCAATTCCTGCCCCGTCGTTGATGTGTTGCACAGCCTGTTCCCTCACGTAGAAGGAACAGGCTCCAGCGTTGCCAAGGATAGAGGCGTCGCTTGAGCTTGAGGTCGAACTCACCAAAGGACTATAACAATGGCTCTCAGTAAAGAAGTGCCGGAGTTTGACATCGACGATGAGGTTCTCCTTATGGAGACCGGCATCGATTTGGAAACGATGTCAGATAATGAAGGGGTATCACCACCTTCAGTTCGCACCAAATCCAAAAATGCTGCCGCGTTGAAGCAGCACAAGTATGTTGATTACACGCGGGCGCTCGATGCGACCCAGCTGTACCTCAATGAAATCGGCTTTTCCCCTCTGTTGACCCCCGAAGAAGAAGTCCATTTTGCGCGTCTGTCGCAGAAGGGCGATCCGGCTGGGCGTAAGCGCATGATTGAAAGCAACCTGCGCCTGGTGGTGAAGATCGCCCGACGCTACGTCAATCGTGGGCTTTCCCTGCTGGACCTGATCGAGGAGGGCAACCTGGGCTTGATCCGGGCTGTGGAGAAGTTCGACCCTGAGCGGGGCTTCCGTTTCTCCACCTATGCCACCTGGTGGATTCGCCAGACCATCGAACGGGCGATCATGAATCAGACCCGCACGATCCGGTTGCCGATCCATGTGGTCAAGGAGCTCAACGTCTACCTGCGGGCGGCGCGTGAGCTGACGCAAAAACTCGATCATGAACCTTCGCCTGAAGAGATCGCCAACCTCCTGGAAAAACCGGTAGGGGAGGTCAAGCGCATGCTGGGCCTTAACGAGCGTGTCTCTTCGGTCGATGTCTCGCTGGGGCCGGATTCGGATAAGACCCTGCTGGACACCCTGACCGATGATCGTCCGACAGACCCTTGCGAGCTTCTGCAGGACGATGATCTTTCCCAGAGTATTGACCAGTGGCTGTCAGAACTCACGGACAAGCAGCGTGAAGTGGTGATTCGCCGCTTCGGCCTGCGCGGCCATGAGAGCAGCACCCTGGAGGATGTAGGCTTGGAGATTGGCCTGACCCGTGAGCGGGTGCGGCAGATCCAGGTAGAGGGCCTCAAGCGCTTGCGCGAGATCCTGGAGAAGAATGGCTTGTCGAGTGAGTCGTTGTTCCAGTAAACGACACAAGACAAAAATGTGGGAGCCGGCTTGTGTGGGAGCTGGCTTGCCTGCGATAGCGTCAACTCGGTATAGCTAGTGCACCGAGTCGATAGCATCGCAGGCAAGCCAGCTCCCACATACAGCTGCGCTCCCACATTTTTTTGTGTCCGTCATTACGCTGTGCTGATCGTTCCACGCTTTGCGTGGGCATCCAGGGGTGACGCAGAGCGTCACAAAAGGCATTACCACGCGGAGCGTGGGAACGAGCAGCCACGGTGTAGCGCACCAAAATCCAGGCATAAAAAAACCCCGCTTTTAAGGGCGGGGTTTTTTCGACTAAGTCAGTACAAGTTAGATAACTTGAACTTCTTCAGCTTGCATGCCTTTCTGACCGCGGGTAGCGATGAAAGAAACCTGTTGGCCTTCTTTCAGGCTTTTGAAGCCGTCGGATTGGATAGCTTTGAAGTGAACGAACAGGTCGTCACCGGATTGTGGAGTGATGAAGCCGAAGCCTTTTTCATCGTTGAACCACTTAACGGTACCAGTTTGGCGATTAGACATGGTGTAACTCCTTGGACAAAGTTAACTGCGACTCAGGAAAAGCCCTGGCCGAGACTGAGTGCAAAGAGCAGGAAAAATTCTTGGAGATGGTTGGATCGAAATTCAACATATCGTGTAGAGATTCTCAGTGACACAAGCAGCACAGTGGCGCCACCTTAACCCTTTTTCCGGAACGTGCCAATGGTATTTCCGAAGGTTTCTCTATTTTCGTGACTGGCGGTGGTATTTACAGACATCCCTCACGGCAATCCCGCCCCCGGCCGTGTTGGCTGAGGCTTATAGCGCGCAGGGCTTTGATCAAGAAAACCCTTGTGGCCTTTGAACCCCAAGGCTGGCCCCGGTAAGATGGCCCACAGATTTTTTTCGCCTCGCTATTCAGGACACCGCCATGAGCATCAAATCGGACAAGTGGATTCGCCGCATGGCGCAGGAACACGGCATGATCGAGCCGTTCGTCGAACGCCAGATTCGTGGCGAAGGCGACGAGCGCGTGATTTCGTACGGCGTTTCCAGCTATGGCTACGACGTGCGTTGCGCCGATGAATTCAAGGTGTTCACCAACATCAATTCGGCGATCGTCGATCCGAAAAACTTCGACGAAAAGAGCTTCGTCGACGTCAAGAGCGACGTGTGCATCATCCCGCCCAACTCCTTCGCCCTGGCGCGCACCGTGGAGTTCTTCCGTATCCCTCGCGACGTGCTGACCATCTGCCTGGGTAAAAGCACCTATGCCCGCTGCGGCATTATCGTCAATGTCACGCCGCTTGAGCCTGAGTGGGAAGGCCACGTCACCCTGGAATTCTCCAACACCACCACCTTGCCGGCGAAAATCTACGCCAACGAAGGCGTGGCACAGATGCTGTTCCTGCAGTCCGATGAGGCCTGTGAAGTGTCCTACAAGGACCGTGCGGGCAAGTATCAGGGCCAACGCGGCGTCACTCTCCCACGCGCTTGATCGAAAGCGCCTACGGGTAAAGGGAATTTGTCTGCAGAAAGTGACTCTATCTAGGTGTACTGCTTCGGCGCGTGTGAAACGCGCCGGGCCATACTTGAGGAGTACCCTATGAAGATCGACCCGCGAATCAGCGCAGAACTCGCCCGGCTTGAACCCAACCAGATTGGTGTTCTGGCCTGGTCCTTGATGGCCAACCCCGCGCACGCGGGGGGCATCCCTGGTCAACCCGAACCTGATTACCCGCAGCCTACCGAGCCGGGTGAGCCGACCTTACCGGACGAGCCGCCACCCGCGCCCGTTGCCTGAAACCTGAGCAGGCTTGTCTCGATTCATTGAATCGGCCAGACCTGGTGATCGCCAATCACAAAGATTCGCTGGTCCTGGGCCTGCTCCACGGCATAACCCCCTGTAAACGCGCCGAAGGCTGGCAGCAGGCTAACCTGAGTGCCGATCTGGAAGCACGGCAGGCGTAGCCGCTGGCGCCCTTTGCCGCGCAGGTGGTACACCGGATGCACATGCCCCGCCAGTACATGATGGCTGGCGTGGGCGTCTGGCTCATGTTGCAAGGCGAAAGGGCCCATCAGCAGGGGCTCGGGGATCACCTCGATGCCCAGATCCAACGGTGGGTCGCCGGCGCTTTTGTCGTGATTGCCGCGAATCAAGGTCAAGGCCAATGTGCGATTGCGCTCACGCCAGGCCCTGATTGCGTTCAGGGTGCCGCTGGCGTGAGAGCCGGGACCGTGGAGGAAATCACCGAGAAAGATCAACTGCGCGCACGGTAGGGCCGATACGAGCCTGTCCAGGCGTTCCAGGTTGGCCGTAGTCGTGCCCTGTGGCACCGGTTGTCCCAGGCTGCGATAGGCCGAAGCCTTGCCAAAATGCGCATCGGCAATCAGCAGGCATCGGCGTGCGGGCCAATACACGGCCTTGTCCGGCAATAGCCAGAGTTCTTCGCCTTCAACCGTCAGTGGGTAATGCATCAGCCTTGCCCTTTATCGGCGACTTTTTCCAGGTCCTTGACCATCCGCGCGATGCGCTCCGAGAGTTTTTCCGAGCTCATGCTTTCGCGCATCCGTTCTACCAGCAGCGGAAAGGCCAGGGGCGTGGGCCGCTGGATCCTGTGCAGGTCCAGCTTCAGCGTCGACAGATGATTCAGCGTCTGTTCCAGCCGGCGAATATCCAGCTCGTCCCGCAGAACTTCTTCTCCTGCCTGGGCCAGCAGCAGATTTTGTGGGTCATATTGCTTGAACACTTCAAAGAACAAACCACTGGAAGCCTGCACCTGTCGCGTGCTTTTTGGCGCGCCGGGGTACCCGGCAAATACCAGCCCGGCGATTCGCGCAATCTCGCGAAAGCGGCGCAGGGCCAGTTCGCCGGCATTGAGGCTGGCAATTACGTCAGCCAGCAGGCCTTGGGGGCTCAGCAACCTTGTATTCAACAACTGGGGCCACTGCACCTCGGTGGCGCTCAACAGCTCCAGGCCATAATCATTCACCGCAATCGAAAAGGTCAGCGGCTGCTGCTGGCTGACCCGCCATGCCAGCAAACTGGCTAGGCCCAGGTGTACCTGGCGGCCAGCGAATGGGTACAGAAACAGGTGCCAGCCCTCTCGCGACCGCAGGGTTTCAGCCAGCAAATGCTCGCGGGTCGGCAGCCCGGACCAGCGCAATTGGGTATGCAGCAACGGTTGCACCGCCTTCATCTCTGGGCCGTCGAAGTGCCCATGCGCGGCGGCATCAAAACGCTCGACCACCGCCTGCGCCAGTTCGTTGGAAAGGGGCATGCGCCCGCCATTCCAGCGTGGCACGGCGGCTTTTTTCGCGTTGCTGCGGCGTACGTAAGCGGTCATGTTTTCCACGCGCACCAATTCCAGCAACCGCCCGGCGAACAAAAATCCATCCCCCGGCTTGAGCCTTGCAATAAACCCTTCCTCGACACTGCCCAGGTTCTTGCCGCCGCCGCCTTTGCTCCAGAACTTGAGCTGGATGCTGGCGTCACTGACGATGGTGCCCACGCTCATGCGGTGGCGCCGTGCCAGGCGGGCATCCGGAACGCGCCAGATGCCGTGCTCATCGGGCTCCACCCGGCGGTAATCCGGATAAGCGGTGAGTGACAGGCCACCATGGTGCACAAACCCCAGGGCCCAGGCCCAGTCCGCTTCGGTGAGGTCGCGATAGGCCCAGGCGCCGCGCACTTCGTCCAACAGTGCCGCCGGGGTAAACCCGCCGCCCAAGGCCATGCTGACCAGGTGTTGTACCAGCACATCCAGCGGCTTGTACGGTGATTCCCGCGCTTCGATGCGTCGTTGGGCGATCGCATCCTGGGCGGCTGCGGCTTCCACCAGCTCCAGGCTGTGGGTGGGCACCAGCGTTACCCGTGAGGGCCGCCCTGGCGCGTGGCCGGAGCGCCCGGCGCGTTGCATCAGCCGCGCTACGCCCTTGGCGGAGCCGATTTGCAGCACCCGTTCCACCGGCAGGAAGTCAACGCCCAGGTCGAGGCTGGAAGTGCACACCACTGCCTTGAGCTGTCCATCTTTCAACGCTCGCTCCACCCAGTCCCGGGTCTCTCGCGATAACGAACCGTGGTGCAGGGCAATCAAGCCGGCCCAGTCCGGACGAGCGCCCAGAATCGCCTGGTACCAGATCTCGGATTGCGCGCGGGTGTTGGTAAATACCAGGCAACTGCTGCTGGCCTCTACCTCGGCGACCACTTGCGGCAACATCTTCAAGCCGATATGCCCGGCCCAGGGAAAGCGCTCGGTGACGGGCGGCAGCAAGGTGTCGACCTTCAGCGCCTTGGCCGTTTGCCCCTGTACATTGATGCCGCCGCCCTGTGGGACCAGTACCTCCAAAGCGTGGGCCTGATTACCCAGCGTCGCGGAAATACCCCACACCATCAGCTCAGGATGCCAGCGCCGCAAGCGTGCCAGTGCCAGTTGCAACTGCACGCCGCGCTTATTGCCGATCAGTTCGTGCCATTCATCCACGATGACCATGCGCAGGTGCGCCAGGCTGGTTTCACTGTCGGCACGGGCCAGCATCAGGGTCAGGCTTTCCGGAGTGGTGACCAGAGCGGTGGGTTGGCGACGGGTCTGGTGCGCGCGTTCACTGCCGCTGGTGTCACCGGTGCGCAGACCTACACTCCAGGGAATCTGCAGGGCCTCCAGCGGGGCTTGCAGGGCGCGTGCGGAGTCGGCGGCCAGGGCGCGCATCGGCGTGATCCACAGGACGGTCAGCGGCTCGGCAGGCGGTTTGCGTTTGCCTGTGACGGGCGGGCGGGTAATGGCGAAACGATTGAGGGCGGCAAACCACAGGGCATAGGTTTTACCCGCCCCGGTGCTGGCATGCAGTAACCCTGATTGGCCGGCCTTGACCGCGGCCCATACCTCTTTCTGAAAGGCGAATGGCTTCCAGCCTTGGGTGGCAAACCATTGCTTGGCGAAATCGTGGGTTTTTGCCATTCGGCAGCGGACGCTCTGGAGGGGTTAGTTCAAAGACCCCTGAGGCAGCGCCGACGTTCAACTGCCTAATGCCATTCAGTCAAGCAGAAGCGCTGCCCTGTGGCGAGGGAGCATGCTCCCGCTGGACTGCGTAACAGTCCCAGTCTTTTTGAGCAAAGAGCGGGGGCCGCTTCGCGCCCTAGCGGGAGCAAGCTCCCTCGCCACAGCAAGCTCGCGCCTACTTCAAGTTGCCGCTCAAAAATTGTTGCAGGCGTTCGCTCTTTGGGTTGCCCAGCACATCCTCCGGCAAGCCCTGCTCCTCCACCAGACCCTGGTGCAGGAACAGCACCTGGCTTGAAACCTTGCGCGCAAAGCTCATCTCGTGGGTCACCATGATCATGGTGCGGCCTTCCTCGGCCAGGCCCTGGATCACCTTCAAAACTTCGCCCACCAACTCCGGGTCCAGCGCCGACGTGGGTTCATCGAACAGCATCACCTCCGGCTCCATGGCCAGGGCGCGGGCGATGGCGACACGCTGCTGCTGGCCGCCGGAGAGGAACGCCGGGTATTGATCAGCCACGCGCGCCGGCAGCCCGACTTTGTCCAGGTAGCGGCGGGCACGGTCTTCGGCGTCCTTTTTACTGCAACCCAGCACGCGGCGCGGGGCCATGGTGATGTTTTCCAGCACGCTCATGTGGCTCCACAAATTGAAGTGCTGGAACACCATCGCCAGCCGCGTGCGCAAGCGTTGCAACTCGGCGTCGTCGGCTACGCGCATGCCATGGCGGTCGCTGACCATGCGAATCGCCTGGCCGTCCAGGGTCATGGCGCCATCGTTGGGGGTTTCCAAAAAGTTGATACAGCGCAGGAAGGTACTCTTGCCTGAGCCACTGGCGCCGATCAGGCTGATCACATCCCCGGTCTTGGCCTTGAGCGACACACCTTTGAGCACTTGATTGTCGCCATAGCTTTTGTGCAGGCCTTCAACGGTCAGTTTGTACATGTGGCATGCATCCTCAAGGCGAAAGTAGATAACCGCTGCGGTAGGCCTGTGTGCCGGCAACATGGCAGATCACCATGCCGGCCGTGGCCATGCGGCGTAGCGAACGGGCGTAAAGCAGCCCGGCGTGCTGGCAGTGCACAGGCGTCACGCGGTCGGTAATGGGGTCGATGATTTCAGCGACCAATTGCCCCGCCTCCAGGTATTCCCCCGGCAGGGCGCTGAACACGAGCAAGCCACCCACCGTAGTCGTCACTGGCTCCACCGCCGCCAACGGCGTAGCCGGGTAGGCCAGGGCAGGCAAGGGGGCTGCATCGCCGCGAATGGCGCCGAAGTGGATCAAATAATCAATGATGGCCTGGCAGTCCAGCGCGGCGAGGCCGTGGTTGACATCGCCCTGGCCACGCAGCTCGACGGTCACCGACAAGCTGCCCATGGGGATCGGGTAGCGTTCGCCGAAGCGTTGCTGCAACTGCCACCACAGCAGGGTGAAACACTCGTCAAAAGACTGCCCACCGGAATCGGTGGCCAACAGGTTGGCCTCCGAGCCCAGGTAGCGCGCCAACGGTTCTACCTGTGGCCAGGCTTCGGGCGTGGTGTACAGGTGCGCCACGGCTTCGAAGTCGCAATGCAGGTCCAGCACCACGTCGGCATCACAGGCCAGGCGTTGCAGCACCAGGCGTTGGGAGTGCAACTGGGTCTGGGCGGTGTGCGCGGCCAGGGCGTGGAACAGTGCGCTGCGGATCAATTGGGCATTGCGCTGCGGATCATCGCCCAGCAGGTCTTCGACCTGGTTACCGACGTCTTCGCTGAGGTCGACAAACAGGCGATTGAAGTTCTGCCCGCTTTCCAGTTCGTAGCGGCCCAAGGGGATATCCATCAATACCTGTTCCAGGCCCACCGGGTTGGCGACGGGCACCAGCACGATTTCGCTGCGCAAGCGCCCGGTCGCTTCAAGTTCTGCCAGGCGCGCCTTTAAATGCCAGGCCACCAGCATGCCTGGCAATTCATCGGCATGCAGGGAGGACTGGATGTACACCTTGCCTTCGGGCTGCTGCGGGCCGAAGTGAAAACTGTGGATCTGCCGCGCCGTGCCGGGCACCGGCGCGATCAGATCATGTAGCTGGTGGCGCATGCAAACTCCTTAGTGGCTCGGCCCGAGAAAGGCCAGCCAACGGCGTTCCGCCAGGCGAAACAGGCCGACCAGGGCAAAGGTCACCGTCAGATAGATCAGTGCGGCAATGCCGAATGACTGGAAGGTCATGAAGGTGGCGGAGTTGGCATCCCGCGCCACTTTGAGGATATCCGGGATCGTCGCGGTAAAGGCCACGGTGGTCGAGTGCAGCATCAGGATCACTTCGTTGCTGTAGTAGGGCAACGAGCGTCGCAACGCGGAAGGCATGATCACGTAGGCGTACAGCTTCCAGCCGCTTAGGCCATAAGCCTTGGCCGCCTCGACTTCGCCGTGGGCCATGCTGCGGATTGCCCCGGCGAAAATCTCCGTGGTGTAGGCGCAAGTGTTGAGGGCGAAGGCGAGCAGGGTGCAGTTCATCGCGTCGCGAAAGAACGCATCCAGCACCGGTTGTGCTCGTACGGCGGCAAGGCTGTAGATGCCGGTGTAGCAGATCAGCAATTGGATATAGAGCGGCGTACCACGAAACAGGTAGGTGTAGAACTGCACGGGCCAACGCACCAGGCGCTTGCGCGAAACGCGGGCGATAGACAGTGGAATCGATACCAGAAAACCAATGACCAGTGAGGCGCTGAGCAGCCACAAGGTCATGGCCAGACCGGTGATGTGCTGGCCGTCGCTGTAAAGAAAGGGGCGCCAGTATTCTTGCAATAGCTCAATCATCGCACTGCCTCCCGGGCGCCTGCGGAGTAGCGACGTTCAAGTCGGCGCAAGACAAAGTTGGAGGCGCTGGTGATCAACAGGTAGATCAGCGCCGCCAGCACCAGGAAATAAAACAGTTGATAGGTGCTCTTGCCAGCGTCCTGGGCGGCTTTTACCAAGTCTGCGAGGCCGATGATCGACACCAGTGCGGTGGCCTTGAGCATCACCATCCAGTTATTGCCGATGCCCGGCAGCGCAAAGCGCATCATCTGCGGGAAGGTCACGTAGCGAAACCGCTGCCCGCGCTTGAGCCCGTAAGCGGTGGCGGCTTCGAGTTGGCCGCGGGGCACGGCGAGGATCGCACCGCGAAAGGTTTCGGTGAAATACGCACCGTAGATAAAGCCCAGGGTGATCACCCCGGCGCTGAACGGGTCGATCTCGATGTATTCCCATTCCATAAAGTCGGTAAAGCCACTGAGCCAGGTTTGCAGGCTGTAGAAAATCAACAGCATCAGTACCAGGTCCGGCACACCGCGAATCAGGGTGGTATAGAGCTGGGCGGGGATACGCACAATGGCCAGGCTGGACAGTTTGGCGCTGGCGCCGAGCAGGCCCAGCAATACGCTGACGGCCAGGGACAGCACCGACAACTTGATGGTCATCCAGGTGCCTTGCAGCAACAGCGGGCCGAAACCCTTCAGGCTGAATGCGCTCAGCCCGAGGGTTTGCAACAGATCTTCGAACATAAATCAGGACCTATGGCGATAAAAAAGCGCCCCACCCGAAGTAGGGCGCCCCAGGCATTATTTGCCGCTGTACAGGTTCAGATCGCCAAAGTGTTTCTTCTGGATAGTGGCGTAGGTGCCATCATCGTGTAACGCTTTGATACCTTTATCCAAAAGCGCCTTGAGTTCAGTGTTACCTTTTTTGATACCGATAGCGGTTTTCGACGGCAGCAGTGGGTCGTCGATAGCTGCGCTCACTTCATAGCCAGCACCGGCTGGCGACTTGAGAAAGCCCAGTTCGGCTTGGAGCATGTCCTGCACGGAAGCGTCAAGGCGCCCGGAGGTCAGATCGGCGTACACCTGGTCCTGGTTAGCGTAAGCCTTGGTGGTCACCCCGGCTTTATCCAGTACGGCCTTGGCGTAGGCTTCCTGGATGGTGCCTTGCTCGTAACCCACGGATTTGCCTTTGAGAGATTCTGGCGTCGAATAGCCAGCGCCTTTCTTGAACACCAGCGAAGTCGGGCCGGAGAACAGCTCAGAGGAGAAGTCGATCGCCTTCTCGCGCACTGGGGTCACGGTCATCGACGAGATCACGCCATCGAATTTATTGGCTTTCAGGCCCGGGATCATTCCGTCGAAGTCACTTTCGACCCACTTGCACTTGACCTTCAGCTCCGCGCAGATCGCATTGCCCAGGTCGATATCGAAGCCCACCAGGCTGCCGTCGGCGGCCTTGGATTCGAACGGTGCGTAGGAAGGGTCGACACCAAAACGCAATTCCTTGTATTCCTTGGCTGTAGCAACACCAGCAGCCATGCACAGAGCCAGTGCAGAAAGGGTCAGCAATGCTTTTTTCATTATGTAATCCCTGGAAACCAAGATAAGCGCTTGTGGCGCGATTAGGACTGTTACTGAACGGTGTCAGACCCATCACAAGTAGCAATTTCTGCACCATAGTTCCGGATGGGCTTTTTAAACGGTGGGATAAGGCAGTTCCAAGTGTAGGCGGCGCTCAAAAATGGGCATGAAATTTCCAGTGCACCATTCTGGAGCTGTCACTTATCAAGAAGGTGGGAGCTGGCTTGCCTGCGATAGCGGTGGGTCAGTCGTTCTATGGGTAACTGACTCACCGCTATCGCAGGTAAGCCAGCTCCTACAAGGGGCCGGATCAGGCCAACAGGTCTTGTAGCGTGGCCAGGTTGTCCGCTTCATCCACCGCCTTGTCCTGGCGCCAGCGCAGCATTCGCGGAAACCGCACCGCAATCCCGCTCTTGTGCCGCTTGGACAGAGCAATCCCTTCAAAACCCAGCTCAAACACCATGCTCGGCGTCACGCTGCTGACCGGGCCGAACTTCTCCACTGTGGTTTTGCGCACAATGGCGTCGACCTTGCGCATTTCCTCGTCGGTCAGCCCGGAATACGCCTTGGCGAACGGCACCAGAGTGCGCTCGCTGCCTGGCGGGCCGTCCCATACCGCGAAGGTGTAGTCGCTGTAGAGGCTGGCGCGCCGGCCATGGCCGCGCTGGGCGTAGATCAACACGGCGTCGACGCTGAAGGGATCGACCTTCCACTTCCACCACAGGCCCATGTCCTTGGTGCGGCCCACGCCGTAGAGGCCGTTGCGATCCTTGAGCATCATGCCTTCCACGCCCAGGCTGCGAGAGGCTTCGCGCTGCTCGGCCAAGGCTGCCCAGGTCTTGCCTTCCAGCAAGGGCGAGGGCAATAACACCGGTTGGTTGCACGCAGCGATGACCTGTTCCAATTGGGTACGGCGTTCGGCTTGGGTGTGGTTGCGCCAGTCGTCGCCCTGATACTCCAGCAAGTCGTAGGCGAGCACGGCCACTGGCGCATCCTCAAGGACTTTTTTACTCAGGGTCTTGCGGCCAATGCGCTGTTGCAGCAGCGCGAAGGGTTGCACCGAGTCTTTCCACACCACGATTTCGCCATCGATCACCGTACCGTCGGGCAGGCCACTGACCAGGCTGTGGAGTTCAGGGAAACGTTCAGTCAGCAACTCTTCCCCGCGAGACCAGACCCACAGGCGGCCCTCGCGCTTGACCAGTTGTGCGCGAATGCCATCAAACTTCCATTCCACCTGCCAATCGGCGGGTGAACCGAGCAGGGTGTCGAATTGCTCCACCGGTTGCGCCAGCCCGTGAGCCAGAAAAAACGGATAGGGTTGCCCGCCACGTTGCGCGTGCTCGTCAGACGATTCGGCGGCGATCAGCTTGAGATAGCCCTCGGCTGTGGGACGGTTCGACAAATCGGTGTAGCCCACTAGCCGCTGCGCCACGCGTTTGCTGTCGAGATCGGCCATGGCGGCGAGGGCGCGGGTCACCAGCAGTTTGGATACCCCGACCCGGAAGCTGCCGGTGATCAATTTGATGCACACCATCAGGCTCGGTTGGTCCAGTTGCGCCCACAGCGCCGGCAGCCGGTCTGCAAGGTCCAAGGGTGGCAGACCGCGCAGGGGCAGCAGTTTTTCTTCCAGCCACACGGCCAGGCCGTCTTCGGATGTGTAGGTGGATTCTGGCAGGAGCAGGGAGATGGTCTCGGCCAAGTCACCTACGGACTGGTAGCTCTCTTCGAACAGCCAGGGTTCGATACCTGCCGCTTCGGTGGCCATGTCCCGTAGCAGGCGCGTCGGCACCAGCTGTCGTGGTCTCCCGCCGCTAAGAAAGTACACCGCCCAGGCCGCATCGGCTGGCGGCGCCTGCAGGAAGTAGGCTTGCAGGGCCGCAAGCTTGGCATTGCTGGAAGTGGTGGCGTCGAGGTTGGCGTACAGCTCGGCGAAGGCTTTCATGCAGTAGCCTCTTCTTCGTCATCGCCGTATTCGGTGCTGAAGCCTTGGGCATCCAAGCCCTTTTCCCGCAGGTGGCGTACCAACACACCGACCGAACCATGGGTGACCATCACCCGTTGTGCCCCGGTTTGTTCGATGGCCCACAACAAGCCGGGCCAATCGGCGTGGTCCGAGAGCACGAAGCCACGGTCCACACCGCGTCGCCGTCTGGTACCACGCAAGCGCATCCAGCCGCTGGCGAAGGCGTCGCTGTAGTCGCCAAAGCGGCGCATCCAGGTACTGCCTCCGGCGGAGGGCGGTGCGATGATCAGGGCTTGGCGCAGCAGTGGGTCGGTCTTTTTGAAGTCGCCGGCATACAGCGTCTCGGGGATGTAGATGCCCGCTTCGCGGTACACCCGGTTCAACGGTTCGACCGCGCCGTGGCTGAGGATCGGGCCGATGCTGGCGTCCAGCCCATGGAGGATGCGTTGGGCCTTGCCGAAGGAGTAGCAGAACAACACGCTGGCTTTGCCGCTGGCGATATTGGCCTGCCACCAGTCATTGATCCCGGCAAAAATCTGCGCCTGGGGCTGCCAGCGGTAAATCGGCAGGCCGAAGGTGGATTCGGTGATAAAGGTGTGGCAACGCACCGGTTCGAAGGGCGCGCAGGTACCATCGGGTTCGACCTTGTAGTCGCCGGACGCCACCCAGACTTCGCCCTGGTATTCCAGGCGTACCTGGGCCGAGCCCAGTACATGCCCGGCGGGATGGAAACTCAAAGTCACGCCGTGATGCACCAACCGTTCACCGTAGGCCAGGGTTTGCAGGTTAATGTCCTGGCCCAGGCGCCAGCGCAGGATACCTTCGCCGGGGGCGGCGGCCAGGTAGTGTTGATTCCCGGTGCGGGCGTGGTCGCCGTGGGCGTGGGTGATGACCGCACGTTCCACTGGGCGCCAGGGGTCGATATAAAAATCACCGGCAGGGCAGTAGAGGCCTTCGGGGCGGGCGATGACAAGATCCATGGGGTTGCCGGGGCGGTGGGCTTGTTACTTATGAGGTGGGGCTGGGTGCAGAAGTTCTATCTGAATGCAGGTGGTGCAAAGGTGGGCTTGCCTTCAATGCCGGCCTGAAAGCCGACACCTATCTACCTGACACCCGACCATCCAACTGTGGGAGCTGGCTTGCCTGCGATGGCGGCCTGACAGCCGAAGCTGTTATCTGTGTACATATCCATTTCTGCGGTAACGGCCACTTAGGGTTCCGCTTTTACAGCGGGTCACTTTTGGAAAAGAGCCCGGAATGCCGGCCCAGCCAAAAGTAACCAAAAAGGCTCTTGCCCCACCACTCGGCACCTCGCTTAGGCTCGGTGTGCCCGTAATTCGCCAGTGATTTGGGGGGCCGCCGCCCCGCGCCATCCATGGCGCGGGGCGGCTAAACCGGCATCCCTGCCGGTTTACCCCCCAAATCACTGTCGAATTCCGGCCAGCGTGGTTTGACGGGGCGCCTAAGATCAAGATCAAAAGCAGATCAAGAGCAAGATCAAGAGCGGCTCGCTTCGCATCGTGGTTACCGTCGGCTGCTATCGCAGGCAAGCCACAATGCCAGTCAGTCAAGCGGTCATCGCCGACTGTAGGAGCGAGCTTGCTCGCGAAAATCGTCAACGATAACGCGTGCTTGCTGAATGAAAGCGGCGCCTGTGAGTTTTTCGCGAGCAAGCTCGCTCCTACAAAAAGCCCTTAACTGACTGGCATTGAGGCAAGCCAGCTCCCACAGCGTTATCCAGTTTCGTCAGGGAAGCCCGGTTACTTACCAGGCGTCAGGGTCAACCTTGTCTTGCCGTACACCTTTTCAAAGTTCTGCGGCTGCATCGGAAAGCTCAGGTATTGCGCCTTCAGCGACGGGTCGATGCCATTGGCATAGTTCGGGCTGGCCGGGTTGCCGGATTGGCCGATGCCGCCCTGGCCCATCATCGGTTCCACTTGGCCGAAGTCGATGATCATGCGCAGCGCCGACACCTGGGTCGCGTTGAAATCCTGGCCCCAGCTATACGGCGCCGGGTTCAAGGTGTTGTGGTCGCCACCGCTGGCAAAGGGGCCGCGGATGACCTGGCCGCTGGTATTTTTCCAGGTGGTGCTGTGCAACTTGCCCCACTGCCAGGCCTTGTGGTCGGCGCCCAGTTGGCTGTCGCCAGTAGTGATGGCGGCGGCCAGGGTGCGAGCCAGGATCGCGGGTTTGTCTTCTATTTGCGGTGTACGCGTGTCATCCCAGAATGGGCTGTCTTCACGGCCCAGCAGGTGGTCGGCGATGGCCGAGTAGGACAGGCTGGCGTTGCTGGCGAAGGCTTTCCAACTGGCGCTGTTTTCCGGGCCGAGTTTGTCCAGGAAGATCTGCCGGGCGCTTTCCTGCAGGAACAGTTCGTAGATTGCCGCGTCAGCCGAGGTGGTTGCCAGCCGACCATCGAAAGTCATCAGGCGCTCCAGTGCTTCGCGGGCCTTGGCACGTTCCGCTGTCGGCAGGGCCTCGATGGCCTGCTTGAGCGGCTGGGCCATGCCGGGTGCCTGGAACATGTTCTTGAGCTTGGCGGCGAAGAGGGTGGTCTGGTCGTATTGCATGGCGATCAGGCTGCGGCTGTCATGCTTGCCGGCGTTGGCCAGTTGCGCCAGGCGCTCGCTGCGCTCCGGTGCATCCCAGGCGTTGGACAGTTGCATGCCGTAGCCACGTGGCGCGGTACGCTGGTTGGCGGTGCCGATCCAGCCTTGGGCCGGGTCCTGGTCGTACGGGTGCAACATCGCGTCGGCGTAGCCGTCCCAGTCAAAGCGCGTGTCCCAGCCCGGCGATGGCAACAGGCCTTCGCCTTCGCGGCGGTTGGGGAAACGGCCGGTGACCTGCCAGCCGATGTTGCTGGCGTCGGCGAAGATCATGTTCAGGCCGATGGCGCGAATCTCGCGGGTAGCATCCGAGGCCTTGCCGGCGTTTTGTGCGCGGGACAGGTCGAAGAACGCATCCAGGCTCTTGTCGTCCTTGAAGTCGGCGGTTTGCAAGGCCAGGCCAAGACCGCTGGTGAGCGCCTGGCTGCTGTTGAGCAGAGCGCCGTGGCGGGTTTCGTACACCACTTCGCGAATCGAGCGCTGGCCCTTGATGAAGAAGGTTTCGTTGCGCACGCCGGCCGGCAGCCATTTGCCGTTGTTCTCGTAGTACAGCGCACTGCCCTGGCGTTTGACCTTCTCCAGGAACAGGTCCTGGGTGTCGCCCTTGACCGCGCTCATGCTCCACGCCACTTTGCCGTTGAAACCCGCCAGCAGGGTCGGCAGGCCGGCAATCGAAGCACCGACGGCCTGGTATTTGGGCGCACGAATCTGCACGTAGTTCCACGGCGACGGTGCTTGTGGCTGAGCGGCGATATCGTTGGCCAACAGGCTTTTGCCGCTGCGGCTGCGTTGTGGGCCAATGGCCCAGTTGCTTGAGGTGGTGACGCCCAGGGCATTGAGGTCGCGCAATTGCTGGCCCACCGTCTCCAGCCCGGCGAGGCCGGTGATCTGGTTCAGGTTGACGCCTTTGAGCTTGTCGGCTTCGGCCAGCGGGACGGGTTCGTCCGGTGCGCTTGGGGTGAGCCAGGCGAGTTTGTCGACGCCGACCTTTTGCGCCAGCACCAGGGACGAAAGCTCCTCCTGCAGATTGCTCGACTGGCTGAAGTTGAGCAGGCAGAACAGCAGCGCCGAATCTTCCGGCTTCCAGTACTCGGGCTTGTAGCCGCTCTGGGCCAGGTCCGTCGGCAAGTTGTCGCGATAACGGAACAGGTAGGCGTTGACGCCTCGGGCATACACTTCAAAGAAGCGTTTGAGGCGCGGCGATGAGGCGTTGTACAACTCGCCAGCGCTTTTCTTGAGGTTGACCGCCCGCATAAAACGGTCGACGTCCAGCACTTGCGGCCCCGACATTTCCGCCAGACGGCCCTGGGCTAGCAGGCGCAGGGTGACCATCTGGGTGATGCGGTCGCTGGCGTGTACGTAACCGAGGCTGAACAAAGCGTCGTGGAAGGTGTTGCTTTCAATCAGCGGCATGCCTTGGGCATTGCGGCGCACCGACACATTCTGTGCCAGGCCCTTGATTGGCTGCACGC
The DNA here is from genome assembly GCF_016405475.1 of Pseudomonas sp. MF6767. NCBI lineage: Bacteria > Pseudomonadati > Pseudomonadota > Gammaproteobacteria > Pseudomonadales > Pseudomonadaceae > Pseudomonas > Pseudomonas sp. MF6767. The sequence continues at coordinate 401,733 of NZ_JAEKCY010000003.1, forward strand.
CGGCAACGGGCGGCAGGGTGTCCTGGGTGTTCTGGAGCTGGCAACCGGCCAGGCCCAAGGCACTGACCACTGCCGCGGCAACGCCGAACCGGGGAAGAAAATGTAAGAGGGCTGGCGAGGCCATGGCAAAGCTCCTGCGGGGGGTAGCGTCAGTAAAGGCGCTACGTTAGTGAGCGCGGCGAAACGACGCAAGCGGGAGTTTTGGCAATTGCGTGAGAACTTGAAACAGCCACCAATCGAGGTGGCTTAAGGTTTTGTAGGAGCGAGCTTGCTCGCGAGAAACCCATAGGCGCCGCGTTTACTCAGAAAACGCGCGCTATCGTTGACGTTTTTCGCGAGCAAGCTCGCTCCTACTCGTGCGGTTTAAGCACCGTGGCACTTCTTGAATTTCTTCTCGCTGCCGCACGGGCAAGGATCGTTGCGACCGACGTCCTTCAATGCATTGCGCACCGGCTCTTGATGAGCGTGGCCGCAGTTCGGGCCGTGGACATGGCCGTGGTCGTGATCATGATCATGGTGGTCGTGATCGTGGTTGCAGTCAGGACCATGGACATGGGGTTGCTGTGTCATCGATGTTGCTCCGGAATAAAATCGCCGGGGATTATCTCGCCATTGTGTGCCACCTGCACGTCATTACCGATGAATAATCCGGTTTTCAGTTCGCCTTCTAAACGATAAGGCACGGGCCGGTCGGGATTTTTCAGCATCTGCACCACCTCACGCACCTGTGGCCAGAGGTTGGTGCGCACCGAGACCTTGAAGAATTTATGACCGCGTGGCGGTACGGTCAGCCACTCGTTGGACTCGCCTTCGGTCAACACCAGATTGCCCAGGCTGACCTTGTAGACCAGGCCGCGCACGGTCAGGTCGGCGTCGTCGCGGTTGTCCACGCGAAAGTACAGCTTGAATTTCTGTTCCAGCAGCTTGGCCCGCACCACTTCGACCTTGACCAGGGAAACGTGAGGGGGCGGCGCGTCGTCTTCGAACCAGGACGCGCAGCCGGTCAGGCCCAGGGTCAACGCCAGCATCAAGCTATACATTCGAAGCATGGCGCTATCCCCGTCGAGTGATTAGAAGTAGCTGGAACAGCACTTCTTGAATTTCTGCCCGCTGCCACACAAACAGGCATCGTTACGTCCGGCCTTCACTTCTACCGTAGGATCGATGAAGTACCAGCGCCCTTCATTCTGTACGAAAGAAGACTGCTCGCGGTGACTATGTTCACCGGCAGCGTCATGCCAGCGCGCGGTAAAGGTGACAAAGGCGTGCTCAGGCTGGCCGCCGAATACCTCGGAGCTTTCCACCTCCAGGCCCAGCCAGGTGCTCTGGGCACTCCAGGCGGCAATGGCGTCGCGGTCCAGGCCGGCCTGTTGCGCAGGCAGCGTAGTGGCGACCAGGTAATCGACCAGGCCCAGCACATAGGCGCTGTAGCGCGAGCGCATCAACGCGCTGGCGCAGGGGGCCGGGTGGCCGGCGTGATAATGGCCGCAGCAGGCATCCAGCAGATTGCCGCTGCCGCACGGGCAAATGGATGTACTCATCGGGTTACCACCAATACTTTCCGAAGTTTTCCGGGTTGGCCCAGAAGCGGGCGTTGAGCCAGTCCGGCACCTGTTTATAGTCAAGCAGATCATAGGTAAACAGCGTCAGCACCTGATCATCGCGTTGGAAGCGTTCGCCGGCTTGCAGGGCCAGGGAGAAAAAGTCGGTGTCCTTCCAGTCGCAGGCACCCAGGTCGACCAGCACGGCAATGCGGCTGGCGTTGAGGTTACGGATGCCTCCGAGCAGGGTCAGGCCCTGGGGGTTGGACAGGTGCTCCAGGCAGTCGACCACCAGCGCGAGGTCAAAGCGCTGCACGGCGAGGTCTTCCGGCAACGGCCCTGGCGCGGCATAGAACACCTCGGTATCCGCGTGCGCAGCCCGGAAGGCATCCAGCGCCGGAAATTGGCTGGCGCCCACTAACAACAGGCGTTTTGGCCTGTGAAGGTCCAGCAGGGCCGCCAAGGCTTGTTGGGGCGTACGGGCAGAAATTCCAGCGGTCATTGCAGATCCTCGCATCAAGACCGTAGAGACTAGCGCGGCTGGGCGCGTGGGCCTAGAGCGCGGCGGTCGATACCCACCGAGGTGGAATTGAAGTTTTTTGATCCTTCACTGGCAAATCGCCGGTAGAAGTCGTTACTGTGCGCTCAAAGAAAAATTTGAAAACACTCAGGAGCCCCATGATGCGTAAGGTTTTTCTGTTGGCCCTGTTGGTCAGCCCCGTTGCCCTGGCCCAGAGTGTCAGTGTCGAAACCAACTCGTTGATGCGCTTGCCCAGCAGTACCAGCGTGTTGCAGCTCGAGCGCCTGGACGTGGCGGACTACGGCACCTTGCTGATTCCGGCCACCATCAGCCAGGTCACGGTGGATGAGCTGCACTTGGGGCGCGACGCACGCATCACCATTGTGCCTGGCAATACCGCCTTGCAAATGCAGGTACGCGAGGCGCAGTTGGAGCACGGTAGCCAGATCACTTCACGGGGCGCCCCCGGCACCCACGAAAAACCCGCCAAGGCTGGGCGTGATCTGACCTTGCGCATTAACTCGCTGACTGCCGAAGCGCTGTCGGTGGATGCCCGTGGTGGCGCTGGAGCCCAAGGATATGCGGGCCTGGACGGTGCCAACGGCGTGGACCCGGGTTGCACCTGGGGTTCAGCCGGGCGCGGCTTTAATGGCGATAACGGCGGCGATGGCCGGCCAGGGGCAGCGGGCGCCCAGGTACGCCTGGAGTTGCCACAGGAATTCCCGGCTGAACAGATCAAGGTCTGGGTCGATGGCGGGGCTGGAGGCCTGGCGGGTGTTGCAGGTAAACCCGGCAAGGGCGGGCAGTCCAAGGGCTGCCTGGTGTACCGCGCGGACGGCGGCGAAAAGGGCCGGCCAGGGTTGGAGGGGCAACCGGGGCCGGCTGGGCCTGCGGGGTCTGTGACTATCCAGCGGCTGTAGGAGCCAGCTTGCTCGCGAAAAACGTCAACGATAACGCGTGCTTCCTGAATAAACGCGGCGTCTGTGAGTTTTTCGCGAGCAAGCTCGCTCCTACACGCGTTAGGGCAAGCCAACAGCTCAGAACATCGGCCGAGCCGAAGCCACCGCCACCACCACCAACCCCACGATCAAATTAATCCCCACCAACCTGCGAATCTGCCCCAGCGCTGCCGCGCCCGCCGGCCAATCCTCAGCCGCCACCGCTGCCTTCAGCTCCGGGAACTTCAAGGCCTGGATGCGGATAAACAACGCCGTCATCACCAGATACAACCCCATCATCACCTGTACATAACGCGGCGCGGTCTCAAAACCACTGAAGCGCAGTTGCAGCAAACCAATGCCGCTGATCGGCAAAAGCACCACAGCCACCCATACCCAAACAAAAAAACGTTGAAACACATTTGCCCACAGCTTGAGCCGGGCAGGGCCCTCAAGTGCCGCCACGGCGGCGGGGCGCAGGATCATCCAGGCGAAAAACATGCCGCCTACCCAGATCAAGGCGGCCAGTACATGCAGGGTATAGGCGAGGCTAAACGCGGTCATTGTGGTACTCCGTTCTGCGCGGGATTAATTAGCGGGGTATGATAGCGGCCGATCCGAACCACTGAAAATTTATCCAGCGTTTTTTGCGCCCGACTATCCATGATCAGCACTGAACTCAAAACCACGATCCAGGGCGCCTATTCGCGTTTTCTCGAAGCCAAGAGCTTGAAACCGCGCTACGGCCAACGCCTGATGATCGCCGAAGTGGCAAAAGTCCTCGGGGATATCGACACCGACGACGAAGGCCGCCGCGAGGGCGAGCCTGCGGTAGTGGCCGTCGAGGCCGGTACCGGTACCGGCAAGACCGTGGCCTACAGCCTGGCTGCGATCCCTACGGCCAAGGCTGCTGGCAAGCGCCTGGTGATCGCCACCGCTACCGTCGCGCTGCAAGAGCAGATTGTCTACAAAGACTTGCCCGACCTGATGCGCAACAGCGGCTTGAGCTTTACCTTCGCCCTGGCCAAGGGCCGTGGCCGCTATATGTGCCTGTCCAAGCTCGACGTATTGCTGCAGGAAGGCCACGCCCAAACCGCCACCGCCTCCTTGTTCGAAGAAGAAGGTTTCAAGATCGAGGTGGATGAGGCCAGCCAGAAGCTGTTTACCAGCATGATCGAGAAGCTGGCCGGCAACAAATGGGACGGCGACCGCGACAGTTGGCCCACCGCCCTGGAAGATTCAGACTGGGCGCGCCTGACCACCGACCACAGCCAATGCACCAACCGCCATTGCCCTAACTTCGGCCAGTGCGCCTTCTACAAGGCGCGCGAAGGCATGGGCAAGGTAGATGTCATCGTCACCAACCACGATATGGTATTGGCTGACCTTGCCCTGGGTGGCGGTGCGGTACTGCCCGACCCACGCGACACCCTCTATGTGTTCGACGAAGGCCACCACCTGCCAGACAAGGCCATTGGCCATTTCGCCCATTACACCCGCTTGCGCTCCACGGCCGACTGGCTGGAAACCACTGCCAAGAACCTCACCAAGTTACTGGCCCAGCACCCGTTGCCCGGCGACCTGGGCAAGTTGATCGAGCAAGTGCCGGAGCTGGCGCGCGAGATCAAGACCCAGCAGCAGTTCATGTTCAGCGCCTGCGAGCAGGTGGCGGACTTCAAGCCCGGTGAAGACGTCGAAGGCCGAGAGCGCCCGCGTCACCGTTTTGTCGGCGGGATGATTCCCGAGCACATGCGCGAAATGGGCATCGAGCTGAAGAAAGGCTTTTCACGCCTCACCGACCTGTTCACGCGCCTGACGGACTTGCTCAAGGAAGGCATGGATGGCGAGGTCAATATCGGCATCGCCAGCAACCAGGCCGAAGAGTGGTACCCCTTGTTCGGCAGCCTGCTGTCTCGTTCCCAAGGCAATTGGGAGCTGTGGACCGCCTTCACCGTCGAAGACCCGGAAGACAACCCGCCCATGGCCCGTTGGCTGACGTTGTCGGAAAGCGGTGCGCTGTTCGATATCGAGGTCAACGCCAGTCCGATCCTCGCCGCTGAAATGCTGCGCCGCAACCTGTGGAACGTCGCCTACGGCTGCCTGGTAACCTCGGCCACGCTGACGGCCCTGGGCACCTTTGACCGCTTCCGCATGCGCGCCGGCCTGCCGAAAAAGGCCGTTACCGCCGTGGTGCCCAGCCCGTTTCATCACGCTGACGCCGGCGTGCTGCGGGTGCCAGACCTCAAGGCCGACCCACGGGACGCTGCGGCGCACACGGCGGCGATCATTCGTGATCTGCCGTCGTTGGTGGAAGGCTCCCGCGGCACTCTGGTGCTGTTCTCGTCGCGCAAACAGATGCAGGACGTGTTCGACGGCCTCGACCGCGACTGGCGCAAGCAGGTGTTTATCCAGGGCAACCTGTCCAAGCAGGAAACCCTGAACAAGCACAAGGCGCGGGTCGACGGTGGGGATTCCAGTGTGTTGTTCGGCCTGGCCAGCTTTGCCGAAGGCGTGGACTTGCCCGGTGCCTACTGCGAACACGTGGTGATCGCCAAAATCCCGTTCTCGGTGCCGGATGACCCGGTCGAGGCCGCACTGGCCGAATGGATCGAAGCCCGGGGCGGCAACCCGTTCATGGAAATCTCGGTGCCGGATGCTTCACTGAAGCTGGTGCAGGCCTGCGGGCGTCTGCTGCGTACCGAAGAAGACCGCGGCACCATCACCTTGCTCGACCGTCGCCTGGTTACCCAGCGCTATGGCAAGGCGATCCTCAATGCATTGCCGCCGTTCAGGCGCGAAATTTCTTAAGCCACCGTGGGCGGATTCGCCCACTCTGTGGTCTATCTCATCACTATCATCAGGCCAGTCATCGGCCGTTTGGGAGAACCTTGTTCGTATGATTCGCACGCTGCCCGCTCTTTTTGCCCTGCTGTTCGCTGCGCCGTTGATGGCGGCGCCCGAGGGGCAACAAACGCTGTTCAACTTCGTCCGGCCGGCCGATGTGGTCAAGGTGGCGACCCAGGACGCCAGCCTGCCGCAATACAATGCCGAACAAACGCCCGAAGGCGAGGTGCTGCGCCGCATCACCTTCAACCCAGCGGCCGAGCCGAGCCTGGTGCTCAGCCCGCAGACGGGGACGTGGGATTGGTCGCAATCGAGCGCCATGAGCCTGCGTATCCAGAGCGCGATGAACTGGGCGCTGACCCTTTACGTCAAGGTGCAGAGCGCCGACGGCAAGACGCTCGTCAGCCGCATCGACCTGCCTGCCGGCCCGGCCCAGACGCTGCTCGTCCCGCTGCAAGCCAACTCACCGCTGAGCCAGGGCATGAAGGCCGGCCCGCCGATGCCGATGACTGTGGATGGCCAACGGGTATTGCTGGCTGCCAGCGCCGGGGAAATCGACCGCAGCCAGATCGTCTCGGTGACCCTGTCGATGCTCAAGCCCAATGCCGCTCAAAGTATCCTGCTGGAGCGCTTCGGCGTGCAGGACAGCGAGCCGGTATTGAAGGCTGCCTACACTGAACTGGTGGATGCCTATGGCCAATCCAACCGCGCACGCTGGCCGGAGAAGGTCAGCAGCGACGAGCAACTCAAGGCATCGGCCGCCAAGGAACAACAGCAGCTCAAGACCTGGCTGGCCGAGCGGGACAAGTCCTCCCTGGATCAATACGGTGGCTGGAAGAAGGGCCCGGCCTTCGATGCCAGTGGTTTTTTTCGCACTCAGAAGCGCGACGGCCGCTGGTACCTGGTGACGCCGCAGGGGCATCCGTTCTACTCGCTGGGGGTGAACACCGTGGCGCCGGACAACAGCCAGACCTATGTGGCGGGGCGCGAGTGGATGTTCGCGGCGCTGCCCAAGGCCGGCGAACCCTTTGACAAGTACTACGGCAGCGACGACAGCCGCACCGGCAACGGCGCCGGTGAAGGCCGCGGTTTTGGCTCCGGGCGTTGGTACGATTTCTATGGCGCCAACCTGCAACGTACTTACGGCGGGGACGCGTTGGACCAGCCACGCTGGGTGACCCACACCCTCGATCGCCTGCAAGCCTGGGGCTTCAACACCGTCGGCAACTGGAGCGATCCGGACCTGGCCACTGCCGACCGCGTGCCGTACACCTTGCCGCTGTCGATTGTCGGTGACTATGCCAGCATCAGCACCGGCACCGACTGGTGGGGCGGCATGCCCGACCCCTTCGACCCGCGCTTTGCCATGGCCACCGAGCGCGCAGTGGCTATTGCCGCACGCGATCACCGTGACGATCCTTGGCTGATCGGTTTCTTTGCCGACAACGAACTGGCCTGGGCCGGTCCTGGCGAGGATGCAAAATCCCGCTACGCCCTGGCGTACGGCACCCTGCGCATGACCACCGACGTGCCGGCCAAGCGCGCCTTCCTCAAGCAACTGCGCGATAAATATCGCAATGAAGAGGGCCTTTCCAAAGCCTGGGGTATTCAACTGGCTGGTTGGGAACTGATGGAAGACCCAGGCTTCGAGCCGCCGATGCCCAGCCCTGAACACCCGGAAATCGAAGCCGACTTCAAGTATTTCCAGAAGACCTTCGCCGATGCTTACTTCAAGACCATTTCCGACTCGCTGAAGTGGCACGCGCCCAACCAGCTGTTGCTGGGCGGCCGTTTTGCGGTGAGCACGCCCGAGGCCGTCGCTTCGTGCGCGCAGTATTGCGACGTGCTGAGCTTCAACATGTACACCTTGAAACCCCAGGACGGTTACGACTTCGCCGCCCTGCGTGCGCTGGACAAACCGGTACTGATCACCGAATTCAACTTTGGCTCCGCCGACCGCGGCCCGTTCTGGGGCGGCGTGACGCAACTGGCCCGCGAAGAGGACCGCGGCGCGGCGTACTCCGCGTTCCTCAAGCAGGCGGTGGCCGAGCCGTCGATTGTCGGGGTGCACTGGTTCCAGTACCTGGACCAGCCGGTAACCGGGCGTCTGCTGGATGGTGAAAACGGCCATTTCGGCCTGGTCGGCATCACCGATGTATCCTTCCAGGGCTTTGTCGAGACGGTGCGCAAGAGCAACCTGGCCGCGCTCGACCAGTTGGGCCGTGAGGCGCAAAAAGCCAAGGCCACCCAAGCGATGCGTGAAAGTGAAGCGGGCAAGCCGAGGCGCGACGGCAAAGGCGCGGGGCAGGGCGCTGGGCATGCCGGTGGACACGCTGGAAACGGTCATTGATTCATCGTTGACGGGTTCACAAAACCTACAATGGCTGAAAGAATGGCGACCGCTTTTCATGGTGTTTTCCGAGGGGACTTAGGTGCAGATTCAGGGTCATTACGAGCTGCAGTTCGAAGCGGTGCGCGAAGCCTTCGCCGCCCTGTTCGATGATCCTCAGGAGCGTGGTGCCGGGCTGTGCATCCAGATCGGCGGGCAAACCGTCGTCGACCTGTGGGCCGGTACTGCCGACAAGGACGGTGCCGAGGCCTGGCACAGCGATACCATCGTCAACCTGTTCTCCTGCACCAAGACCTTCACGGCAGTGACCGCCCTGCAACTGGTGGCCGAAGGCAAGCTCAAGCTCGATGCGCCGGTAGCCGAGTACTGGCCGGAGTTTGCCGCTGCTGGCAAGGACGCGATCACGCTGCGCCAGTTGCTCTGCCACCAGGCCGGGCTGCCCGCCATCCGCGAAATGCTGCCCACCCAAGCGTTGTACGACTGGCAATTGATGGTCGATACCCTGGCGGCAGAAGCCCCGTGGTGGACACCGGGCCAGGGCCACGGCTATGAGGCGATCACCTACGGCTGGCTGGTTGGCGAACTGTTGCGTCGCGCCGACGGGCGCGGGCCGGGGGAGTCGATCGTGGCGCGGGTGGCACGGCCATTGGGGTTGGACTTCCATGTAGGCCTGGCGGATGAAGAGTTTTATCGCGTCGCTCATATAGCGCGCAGCAAAGGCACTAGGGGGGATGAAGCCGCGCAACGGTTACTTCAAGTAATGATGCGCGAGCCGGCGGCGATGACTACCCGTGCATTTGCCAATCCACCGTCTATTCTGACCAGCACTAATAAGCCTGAATGGCGACGCATGCAGCAGCCTGCGGCGAATGGCCACGGTAATGCACGCAGCCTGGCCGGGTTTTATAGTGGTTTGTTGGACGGTAGTTTGCTGGAAAGCGACATGCTCGAACAATTGACCCGCGAGCACAGTATCGGGCTGGATAAAACCTTATTGACCCAAACCCGCTTCGGCCTGGGCTGCATGTTGGATCAACCGCAGTTGCCCAATGCCACGTTCGGCCTCGGACCACGTGCATTCGGGCATCCCGGGGCAGGGGGCTCAGTCGGGTTTGCCGACCCTGAACATGATGTAGCCTTCGGTTTTGTGACTAATACCTTGGGGCCCTACGTACTTATGGACCCGCGGGCCCAGAAGTTGGTCGGAATATTGGCCGGTTGTCTATAAACCCCTTGCTGTTTCACAATTTTTTGTTACAAAGGCAAGTATAAAAAAGATGCTGAACGACATGTTGTAACTTGAATGCTCTTTTAGCGTCTGTTTAACGGGTCCTGCGACCCTCTGTTTTTTTCTCATTTTGTGGATATCTCATGTTATCGAACAAGTCTTTGGCACTGGCGCTGTGCCTCACTATTACGGGTTGTGCACAAACTCCACAAAATGATGCCGAAGGTGGGCATTGGTGGTCATTTGGATCTGACAAAACCGCGACCAAGGATCCAGTGGCCCAGACCGACGCCAAGTCGGATGCCAAACCCGACGCCAAGCCGGCCGCCGGTGCCAAGCCTGTTGAGCCTGTCACCGCTGCTGCCGCAGCCCCGGCCGCCAAAGCTGACACCGGTTACAGCTGGTGGCCGTTTTCCACCAAGAGTGCCGAAGACAAAGCCGCCGACGCCAAGGCCGACCTGAAAGCCGACCTCAAGGCGGCAACCCCGGCCTCGGACGCGGCACCTGTCCTCGCCAAGACCGACAGCGAGCCGCGCTGGTGGTGGCCGTTCGAAAGCAAGCCAAAGCCATTGGCCAAGGTCGATGTGACCAATGTACAAATGCCTGACCCGAAGATCACCCAAGCCTGGCTGGACGAATACGAACCACGCCTGCGTGCCGCCATCAAGGACAGCAACCTGCAACTGGAGCGCCGTGACAACACCCTGGTGGTGATTGCCCCGGTAGACGGCTCCTACAACCCGAAGCGTCCGGCCATGTTGCTGCCGGTGACCCTGGGCCCGTTCACGCGGGTGGCCAAGGCCGTCGAAGCTGACCCGAAGACCGCCGTACTGGTGCTGGGCCACGTTGATGCCACGGGCAGCGCCCCGGCCAGCCAGGCGTTGAGCAAGGAACGTGCGCAGTCCATTGCCTCGATTTTCAGCCTGAGTGGTTTGAAACAGGATCGCTTGATGCTGCGTGGCATGGGCGACCTTATGCCGCGTGCCGCCAACGACAGCAATCAGGGGCGTGCGCTGAACCGTCGCATGGAAATCATGTTCACTCAGCGTACAACGATGTTGGCACTGCTGAGCAAGTACAACTCCGGCAAGACCCCGCCCGTAGCCGAAATGGTCGCGGTGCAGAATGTGCCTGCGCCAGCACCGGCGGCCAAAGCGCCTGCCAAAAAGGCCACGGCCAAGAAAGCGGCGGCCAAGCCAGTGGCTAAAAAGGCTGCGGCCAAGCCGGCTGCGAAGAAACCTGCCACGGCAAAAGCCAAGGCGGCACCCGCTTCGAACGACCAGGCGAAGAACTGAGCTGTTGAACCACAAGGATAAAGCCGCATGACCCAGGCACTGGCCGATATGCGCCGTGACTACACACGGGACGGTTTGAGCGAGGCCCAGGCCCCGGACGAGCCGTTTGCGTTGTTCCACCATTGGTTTGCTGATGCGGTGAAAACCGAACAGCCGCCAGTGGAGGCCAATGCCATGACGCTGGCGACAGTGGATCAGGACAGCCGCCCGCACTGCCGCATCCTGCTGCTCAAGGGCCTGGATGCACAGGGCTTTACCTTCTTCACCAACTATCAGAGCGCCAAGGGTGAACAACTCGCGGCGCGGCCGTTTGCGGCCATGACCTTCTTCTGGCCCACCCTGGAGCGCCAGGTACGCATTGAAGGGCGCGTGGTCAAGGTCACGCCTGAAGAGTCGGATGCTTATTATCAGGTGCGCCCGTTGGGCAGCCGTCTGGGTGCCTGGGCCTCTCCGCAGAGCAAAGTCATTCGTGATCGCGAAGAGCTGCAGGCGCTGCTCAAGGCCACTGAAGAGCGTTTCAGCGATACCCAGCCCGATTGCCCCGAGCATTGGGGAGGGTACCGTTTACTGCCTGAGCGCATCGAGTTCTGGCAAGGCCGCGCCAGCCGCCTGCATGATCGCCTCAACTACCGCTTGCAAGACGGCCAATGGTGCCGCGAGCGCCTGGCGCCCTGAGCGTCACCTTTCGTCATCCCACCTGAATCAACACCGTTGCGTCGAAGTCTCTGTTCAAGAGACTTCGGACGCTTTCGGCTGTGCGGCTACACTGATCGAGCCGGTTATGGCATCGTTCCGTACCCTGGCTTGGTTACCGTTCGTCGAGTTCTCTGGTGCTGGCAGTCTGTACTCAGGCTGAATGAAAGCAAGTTTCTGCCTGGTGCGCCGTGACACGCGCCAAGCCACAGCGTTTAATGAATACCTGTCCTTTGGAGTTGATGCTATGCGTAAGTCCGTTTTACTAGTTGCCTGCTTTACCACCCTGTCGTTGCTGTTGGGTGGCTGCGCCTCGAGTCTGACCGGCGACTCGTACTCTCGTGATGAGGCGCGTCGTGTACAGACCGTTCGCATGGGCACCATCGAATCCCTGCGTCCGGTGAAAATCGAAGGGACCAAGACCCCAATCGGCGGCGCCGCGGGCGCAGTCATCGGCGGCGTTGGCGGCAGCGCCATCGGTGGCGGCCGTGGCAGCATCGTTACTGCTGTGATCGGCGCAGTTGCGGGCGGCCTGCTGGGCTCGGCCACTGAAGAAGGCCTGACCCGTACGCAGGGCGTGGAAATCACCGTGCGCGAAGACGACGGCAGCATGCGTGCCTACGTACAAGCCGTGCAGGAAAATGAAATCTTCCGCATTGGTGACCGCGTACGCATCATGACCGTCGACGGTACCAGCCGCGTTACTCGCTAAGCCTTAAGCTTCAGGCGAAGAAAAACCCCCAACCGGGTGACCGGTTGGGGGTTTTGTTTGTAGGAGCGAGCAAGCTCGCTCCTACAACTGACTGACTTCAATCATGCAACGACGACTTTCTTGCGACTTGCCATCGCCGTCACGGCATACCCGATAAAGGCCGCCAGGATCGACCCGGTCAGAATCCCCATGCGATCTTCACCGGCAAACTCACTGGCGCCTGGCACAAACGCCAGGGAGCCGACAAACAGGCTCATGGTGAAGCCGATCCCGCACAGAATCGCCACGCCCATTACCTGACCCCAGTTGGCGCCGCTGGGCAGTGAGGCGATGCCGGTCTTGATCGCCAGCCAGGTGAGGCCGAACACACCGACGGTCTTGCCGATCAAGAGACCGGCGGCGATGCCCATGGGCACGGAGTGGGTGAAGCTCTCCAGGCTGACACCTGTCAGAGAGACCCCGGCATTGGCAAACGCGAACAGCGGCAGGATGGCGTAGGCCACCCACGGGTGCAGGGCGTGTTCCAGGCTCAGCAGCGGTGAGGTTTCAGCATTTTTGGTGCGCAGTGGAATGCAGAACGCCAGGGTTACACCCGCCAAGGTCGCATGCACACCGCTCTTGAGCACGCACACCCACAGGATCAGGCCGATGATCATATACGGCCCCAGCTTGATCACGCCCAGGCGGTTCATCGCAATCAGCGCAATCAAGCACGCCCCCGCGCCCGCCAGGGATGCCGTGGACAAGTCAGCGGAATAGAACAAGGCAATGACGATGATGGCGCCAAGGTCATCAATGATCGCCAGGGTCATCAGGAACAGCTTCAGCGACACTGGTACGCGCTTGCCCAGCAGGGCCAGAACGCCCAGCGCAAAGGCAATGTCGGTGGCCATGGGGATCGCCCAGCCGGCCAGGGCGGCCGGGTTGTCCTTGTTAAGCGCCCAGTAGATCAGCGCCGGCACAACCATGCCGCCGATGGCCGCTGCGCCAGGCAGCACCACTTGCGAAGGCTTGGACAGGTGACCATCCAGCAGCTCACGCTTGACCTCCAGGCCGATCAGCAGGAAAAACAGGGCCATCAGGCCATCGTTGATCCAAAGCAGCGCCGGCTTGGCGATTTTCAACGCGCCAACCTGAGCCACCACCGGCGTGTCGAGAAAGGCGTTGTACAGGTGCGACAACGGTGAGTTGTTGATAATCAGCGCCAAAGCGGCAGCGGCGATCAACAACAGACCACTGGCGGCTTCCAGCTGGAAGAAACGGGTGAAAGTGCTACGCAGAGGCAAGGGATGCTCTCCAATCCAGGTTCAATAGGTGGGTACCCTAACCCGTACCGTTAGTTGTTAAAACAAAAGTTATATTCTTATTTGTTATAAGGAGTTGGCCGGAACATCGGTGGGTTAAAGACTAGCAATTGTGTGTCCAATTGCGTCGTCACTGTATCTGTGTGAAGTGTGGGAAACATCCTAAGATCACCGCTGAAAACCTTTAGAGAAGCCACCATGAGCGACCACCGTACCTGGGCCCGCGAAGCCATTCGTATCATTGAAGCGGACTTCCAGCGGAGCGCCGATACCCACCTGATCCCGCTGCCATTACCGGGTTTGCCAGGCATCGAGTTGTACTTCAAGGATGAGTCCAGCCACCCCACCGGCAGCCTGAAACACCGGCTGGCGCGCTCGCTGTTCCTGTATGCGCTGTGCAATGGCTGGCTCAAGCCGGGCGCCCCCGTTATTGAAGCGTCCAGCGGCTCCACCGCGATCTCTGAAGCCTACTTCGCGCGCTTGCTCGGCTTGCCGTTCATTGCCGTCATGCCCGCGACCACGTCCCAAGAGAAGATCGCCCAGATTGCCTTCTATGGTGGCAAGAGCCATCTGGTCCAGGACCCGACGCAGATCTACGCCGAATCCGAACGCCTGGCCCAGGAAAGCGGGGGGCACTTCATGGACCAGTTCACCTACGCCGAGCGTGCCACCGACTGGCGGGCGAACAACAACATCGCCGAATCGATCTTCCAGCAGATGCGCTTTGAACAGCACCCGGAGCCGAGTTGGTTGATTTCCAGCCCTGGCACCGGCGGCACCACCGCGACCCTGGGCCGCTATGTGCGTTATCGTCAACATTGCACGCGTGTTCTATGTGCCGACGCCGAACGCTCGGTGTTCTTCGACTTCTACCAGAGTGGTGACGCCAGCCTGCGCCTGGACTGTGGCTCACGGATTGAAGGGATTGGTCGCCCACGGGTGGAGGCATCGTTTCTGCCCGCGGTGATTGACGCCATGGTCAAAGTGCCGGATGCATTGTCCCTGGCGGCCATGCATTACCTGGCTGAGCGTTTGGGGCGACGGGTTGGCGGGTCCAGCGGGACCAACCTGATCGGTGCGCTGATGGCGGCGCAACAGATGAAAGCGGCGGGGGAGTCGGGGTCGATCGTTGCGATCTTGTGCGATGGTGGTGAGCGCTATGCCACGACCTATTACGATCAAGCTTGGCTGGCGGGGCAGGGCTATGAGCTGGAAGGGTTGATCGCGGCGGTTGCGGCGAGTGTCGAGCGCGGTGAGGCGCTACCCGCTAACATCCTGCGCGCTAATATCTGACAAGCAGCGCCAAGTTGTAAGCTCCAAGCTACAAGAAAAGCAGGATGCATACCTGTTTTTAGCTTGTGGCTTGAAGCTTACAACTCGAAGCTTCAACCGTGGATGCCGAGCATATCCCGCGCCAACGCCTCGGCGATCCGAATCCCGTCGACACCCGCCGACAGAATCCCACCGGCATACCCCGCGCCTTCTCCGGCCGGGAACAAGCCTTTGACGTTCAGGCTCTGCATTGACTCGTTGCGGGTAATGCGCAAGGGCGATGAGGTGCGGGTCTCGATGCCGGTCAGCACCGCATCGTGCAGCGAGTAACCTTTGATCTGTTTCTCAAACGCCGGCAAGGCTTCGCGGATGGCTTCGATGGCGAAGTCCGGCAGGGCCAGGGCCAGGTCACCCAGCGACACTCCGGGTTTGTAGGACGGCTCCACACTGCCCAGCGCGGTGGAGGGTTTTCCGGCGATGAAGTCACCTACCAGTTGCGCCGGGGCCTCGTAGTTGCTGCCGCCGAGGATGTAGGCGTGGGACTCCAGGCGCTCCTGCAACTCGATACCGGCCAGCGGGCCACCCGGGTAATCCACCTCGGGGGTAATCCCTACCACGATGCCAGAGTTGGCATTGCGCTCGTTACGTGAGTATTGGCTCATGCCGTTGGTCACGACGCGATGGGGCTCCGAGGTCGCAGCCACGACGGTGCCGCCCGGGCACATGCAGAAGCTGTAGACCGAACGGCCGTTCTTGGCGTGGTGCACCAGCTTGTAGTCCGCAGCACCCAGCTTCGGGTGGCCGGCGTATTTACCCAGGCGTGCGGCGTCGATCAGCGACTGTGGGTGTTCGATACGGAAACCCACCGAGAACGGCTTGGCTTCCATGTACACGCCACGGTCGTGGAGCATGCGGAAGGTGTCACGGGCGCTGTGGCCCAGGGCAAGAATCACGTGCTTGGAGAGGATCTGCTCGCCGCCGTCGATGACCACGCCGTTCAACTGGCCGTCTTCGATCAACACGTCGGTGACCCGCTGCTCGAAGCGCACTTCACCGCCCAGGGCGATGATCTGCTCGCGCATGTTTTCCACCACGCCGGTCAGGCGGAAGGTGCCGATGTGGGGCTTGCTGACGTAGAGAATTTCTTCCGGCGCGCCGGCCTTGACGAACTCGTGCAGCACTTTGCGACCGTGGAATTTCGGGTCCTTGATCTGGCTGTACAGCTTGCCGTCGGAGAAGGTGCCTGCGCCGCCTTCACCGAATTGCACGTTGGACTCGGGGTTGAGCACGCTTTTGCGCCACAGGCCCCAGGTGTCCTTGGTGCGTTGGCGCACTTCCTTGCCGCGCTCGAGGATGATCGGCTTGAAGCCCATCTGTGCCAGCAGCAGCCCGGCGAAGATCCCGCAGGGACCGAAGCCCACCACGATTGGCCGCTCAGCCAGGCCTTCCGGCGCCTGGCCCACCACCTTGTAGCTGACATCCGGTGCCGGGTTGACGTTGCGGTCGTCGGCAAACTTGAGCAGCAGCGCGGCTTCACCCTTCACGTTCAGGTCGACGGTGTAGATGAAGCACAGCTCAGAGGTCTTTTTACGCGCATCGTAGCTGCGCTTGAACAGGGTGAAATCGAGCAGGTCATCACTGGCGATGCCCAGGCGCTGCACGATGGCAGTGCGCAGGTCTTCTTCGGGATGGTCGATGGGCAGCTTGAGTTCGGTGATTCGTAACATGACAGGATCCGGTAGGCGGCGGGCAAGGAGGCCGGCTGTTTTGCAAACCGGCGATTATAAGCCCCAATGGCAAGTTTCCGTCAGGTTAAAACAGCACAGGGCCTAATCAGTCGTCCCGCGAGCCGCCGAATGCTGCGCAACCACGCTGCACCTGGCCGTTCACGCGCAACTCGGCGCTCATGTGTTGCAGGCTGCCGCTCACACTGTCGACGCAGCGCTGGGGCGCCACCCACAGTTCGATGTGCTGGTTGTTGGCTTCAGTCATCAGATTGAAGCGGCCGTCGCCCAGTTGTTCCTCGACGTAGGGTACTGCCAAAGGTGGATGGCCTTCGCGTTCCAGCACCATACCCTTGGCCGTGACATTCATTGCCCAGGCGGGTTTATGGCCGTTGGCCCGCAGAATCATGCGCTTGAAGTCCGGGTCGGAGCACGCTGAAGTCGAGCGTTCGACGCGATACAGCTGTTGCAGGTCCACTGAACCCTGGGTGCCGCTGGCGACCCCGGAAAACTTGCCGCGCAGGTCGGCAAACAGCTTGCCCTGCTGGCCGGCCAGCGAGGCGGCTTCCTGCAGGACGCTGGTGCCGCCGGTGTCGTTGACCACGTAGCTACGCTGGTCGCCGCACGGCTGGAACAGCAGTTTGCCGTCCACCGCGGTCAACTCACCCTGCATACGGGTCAGCCCGACAGTCGATGGCTTGGCCGGCTCGCTTTCGAACAATTGGCAGGCGGCGAATACAGGAAGCAAGGCAAACAGGACGAGGGTACGGGCGGCGCGCATTATCGGGTCTCCAGGCAAGTGCCGCCACGTTACGCAGGCTGGCCGTGCATCACAAGCCCGCTTGCCAGCTTCAGGCGTTTCTTACAGTACTCACCCTCATCCCACGATAAAGGTCTGACCAGTTTGTAGGCCCTCGACGCTTTTTGCGTAAGCCAGCGCCACATCGGCGGCGGGGGCAGGTTTGTAGCCACGGAAATAAGGGGCATAGCTGCCCATGGCTTCCAGTAGCACAGTCGGGCTGACCGAGTTGATACGCAGGCCGCGAGGCAATTCAATGGCCGCCGCTTTGACGAAGGCGTCCAGAGCACCGTTGACCAAGGCCGCCGAAGCGCCGGTACGGATAGGATCACGGTTCAGGATGCCGCTGGTGAACGTGAACGAAGCACCGTCGTTGGCGTACTCACGGCCGATCAACAGCAGGTTGACCTGGCCCATCAGCTTGTCACGCAGGCCCAGTTCGAAATCGCTGTCGTTCATGTCTGCCAGGGGCACGAAGTTGACGCTGCCTGCCGCGCAGATCAGGGCGTCGAACTTACCGGTCTGCTCGAACAGCTTACGGATCGAGGCGCTATCGCTGATATCCACCTGGAAGTCACCGCTGGTGCGGCCGATGCTGATCACTTCGTGGCGCTGGGCCAGTTCCGCCTTGACCGCTGAACCGATGGTGCCGCTGGCACCGATCAATAGGATTTTCATCGTGCTGTTCCTCTGGGGCTGATTTCCTGCAGGGGCAAGCGTGCTCGCGAAAAACTCAAGGTCGCCGGCGTGTAGTCAGGCTTACCGCGTGATCGTTGACGTTCTTCGCGAGCAAGCTCGCTCCTACAGGGGTTGGGATTTGCGTTCAGTCTAGTGTGGCTTTTTAATTGGATAAACGTGCTAATAGGCAACCTTTGGTTTTCAAATGGAAACAGTCCATGAGCGAAATGGATGACCTGGCGGCGTTCGCCGTGCTGATCGAAGCCGGCAGTTTCACCGTGGCGGCCGCACAATTGGGCTGCAGCAAAGGGCAGTTGTCCAAGCGCATCAGCCAGTTGGAAGCGCAGTTTGCCGTGGTTTTGCTGCACCGCACCACGCGCAAGCTGAGCCTGACTGCTGCCGGCGCGGCGTTGCTGCCCCAGGCACAAGCATTGGTGGTGCAGGTGGAACGCGCCCGCCAGGCATTGGCGCGGCTCAAAGATGATTTGGCTGGCCCTGTGCGTATGACCGTTCCAGTGTCGTTGGGTGAAACCTTCTTCGATGGCTTGCTGATGGAGTTCTCCAAGCAATACCCGCAGGTGCAGATCGAGCTGGAGCTCAATAACAACTACCGAGACTTGGCACGGGATGGTTTTGACTTGGGGGTACGGTCGGGCGCCATCGAACATGAACGCTTGGTGGCTAAACCTTTGCTGGCCTGGCATGAGATGACCTGCGCCAGCCCGGCTTATCTGGAACAGCATGGCGAGCCGCAGACCCCAGCGGACCTGGCGGCGCACAGCTGTTTGCTCAACAGTCATTACAGTGGCCGCGAGGAGTGGTTGTACCACCAGCAACACGAATTGCTGCGGGTAAAGGTGAGCGGCACCTTCGCCTCCAACCACTACAACCTGTTGAAAAAAGCAGCGTTGGTCGGCGCCGGTATTGCCCGCCTGCCGTCCTACGTTCTACCCACGGAGCTGGCTGACGGCCGATTGCGCTGGCTGCTGCGCGATTATCAGACACGCAGCATGCCGATGTACTTGGTGCATCCCTACCAAGGCGGTTTGCCTCGGCGTACCCAGGTGTTGGCCGACTACCTGGTGGACTGGTTCAAGCGCAGCGGCGAAGCGCTGGATCGGCTTCAGCGATAACGACGGGCAATCAGGTGGTCGATGGACAGGCACCCGGGGCCTTTGGCAAGCAACAACAATAACAGCGCAAGCCAGGTGCCGTGAGTGGGGTAGGCGTCAGGGTAGACGAACAGCTGGATGGTCAAGGTCATGCCTATCAAGGCCAGGGCCGAGAAGCGCGTGGCGAACCCCAGCAGAATCAATACCGGAAAAAAGTGCTCGGCAAAGGTTGCCAGGTGCGCGGCCACCTCTGGCGACAGCAGAGGCAATTGGTATTCGCTGCGAAACAAAAAGAGCGTCGAGGCGGCGAGTTTGGGCTCACCCCATTGGAAGGTGCCGCTGATCAGGTCAATGGCAAAGCCTTCGACCTTGGTCTGGCCAGACTTCCAGAACACCGCAGCAATGGAGAAGCGCGCGATAAAGGCGATCAGGCTGTAGGGGATTTTTTCAAACAGTGCGACGGTTCGTTTTACCAGGCAGGGAGCGGGAAAGTTCATGGCGATACCTCTGGTTGCAGATGCAAATGGGTGATGGCGTCGTGGCTGATCAACAGCGTGAGACATAGGTGCAAGTCGAATTCGTCAGAGGCTTTCAGGGCATCAGCTATGGCCATTTCCAGCCCTGCGCCTTGGTTGAGTCGGTTGATAAAGGTCACAGACCCGCGGTCGATGGCGAATACCTTGACCACCAACCCTTGGCGCAAGACCAGCCCGCCTTGAGCATGCCAGGGGTTAAAGCTGGTAATGGCCCCGTCGGCCTGGTGCGCCGTCCAGACCGATACCACCGCGTAGGAAGATTCCAGCGTGGCAAGTGATGGATGCAGTCGTACACGCAGTTGCCCCAGTTGCGCGCAACCTTGCAGTTGCCGAAGTACGCTGTGCTGATCCAGAACCTGGCAATCCGCCGCGTGATAAGCGCGGACCCTCAAGCGTTCCAGCCGGGCGACATCGGCCAGGTAGGGCACGCTCCAGGCTGGTTCGAAACCCTGGATAAAGTCAGCGAACGTGCCGCCGTACTCACTGATCAAGGGGCTGGTGGGGGGGTGGGCCTGGGCATACAGGCCGGCCATGGCGCGGAAAAACTCATCGCCGACCAGTTGCCGCGCCACCGGGTAGGCGGCTGCCAAAGCATTGATCAAAGCGCTATGGACATTGTTTCGATACACCGCAAAGCGGCTCGCCGGTTCAGCACCGTTGCTGCTGAACACGCCCTCGGGGCAGGCTGCTTGCGGGGCCAGTAAAGCCTCGGCGAATGTTTGCTGAATGCTCATCGGGCCACCTGCGACAAATACCATTCGGCCTGCCGGGCCTCTGCTTGCAACACGCTGAACGCGGGCACCTGGTTATCCCGCTCGATCAGCGTCGCCACCGCTCCGGTCCGCGCCAGTACCTGTGCGTAAAGCTGCCACACGGCGTTATCGATCGGCGCGCCGTGGTCATCAATCAGCAGGCGGTCGCCCAGGCTGTCGGTGTCTTCGGCAAAACCGGCCAGATGAATCTCACCCACTGCGTGCAATGGCAAGGCATCGATGTAGGTCAGCGGGTCGCGCTGATGATTGATGCAGGACACGTAGACGTTGTTGACGTCGAGCAGCAGGCCGCAACCAGTACGGCGGACTATCTGGCTGATGAAGTCGGTTTCGTCCAGGGTAGAGCGCTGGAACTGCAGGTAAGTGGAGGGGTTTTCCAACAGCATCGGCCGCTTGAGCGTGCTCTGTACCTGATCCACGTGTTCGCATACCCGCTCCAGGGTGCAGGCGTCGTAGGCCAGGGGCAGCAAGTCGTTGAGAAACACCGGGCCGTGGCTGGACCAGGCCAGGTGTTCGGAAAAAGACTGGGGTTGATAGCGTTCGATCAGCGTGGCCAGGCGTGCCAGGTGCTCGCGATCCAAGGGGGCTTCGCCGCCGATGGACAGGCCGACGCCGTGCAGTGACAGGGGGTACTGCGCACGAATCAACCCCAGGTAGTGATGAAACGGGCCGCCGGCCACCATGTAGTTTTCGGCGTGTACTTCGAAAAAACCGATGTCGGGGCGGGTCTCGAGAACCTCGGTGAAGTGCTCGGTCTTGAGCCCCAGCCCGGCCCGATAGGGGAGGCCGGGCACCTGAGCCGGTGAGACCGCGTGTTGGGCTGTAGGCGTCATCATCAGTACTCAGGCTGCGCGGGGTTCAGGATTTGGCGGTGAAGGCCGCTTCCTGGCCAAAACCGGTCGGCGAGGTGGTGCTTGGGGTCTTGGTGCAAGTGCCGGCGGGTACCAGCTTCCAGGCATTGGCCTGGTCTTTGGTTTTGGAGGTGCCAGCGCAGGAAGTGCCGGCGCCCGCGGCGCAGTCATTTTTGCCGGCTTCAGCCACGCCGAAGCATTTCTGCATGTCGTCGGCCGCGTGGGCGGTGGTGGTCAGGGCGGACAGGCTCAGGGCAGAACCAAGGGCCAGAACGAGGGTGGCAGCGGACAGTTTGGTGGTCATGGTGTGTCTCCAGCAGTGGTTGAATGCGCAGGCTTGATTGCCTGCATGCACCACTAGAGAAAGGGGGAGGGAATTCGTTACAAAGCCATCGAAAAAAACTGCAAACAACACCTGTTTAATGACTTATACAAAGCAAATGTGGGAGTCGGGCTTGCCCGCGATGCAAACGCCTCGGTTCTTCAGATACACCGGGGTGATGCCATCGCAGGCAAGCCAGCTCCCACACAAGCCAGCTCCTACTTAGAACTCACTCTTTCTTAGCCGCCGAGGTAGGCCTCCCGCACCTTCGGATCGGTCAGCAATTGCTCACCCGTACCCTGCATCACCACCCGGCCATTCTCCAGTACATAGGCACGGTCAGCGATTTTCAGCGCCTGGTTGGCGTTCTGTTCCACCAAAAACACCGTCACACCGTCCTTGCGCAGTTGTTCGATGATGTCGAAGATCTGCTGGATGATGATCGGTGCCAGGCCCAGGGAAGGCTCGTCCAGCAGCAACAGCTTGGGCTTGCTCATCAGCGCCCGGCCGATGGCGAGCATCTGCTGCTCGCCGCCGGACATGGTGCCGCCGCGCTGGCTGAAGCGTTCCTTGAGGCGGGGGAACAGGTGCAGCACCTTGTCCATCTGCTCCTGGTAATCGCCCTTGTCGGTGAAGAACCCACCCATGGCCAGGTTCTCTTCCACGGTCAGGCGCGAGAACACCCGACGGCCTTCGGGCACCACCGCAATGCTCTTGCGCATGATCTCGGCGGAGTGCTTGCCCACCAGTTCTTCACCCATGTAGCGGATGCTGCCACTGTAGGCTTGCGGCGAACCGCACAAGGTCATCAGCAAGGTCGATTTGCCGGCACCGTTGGCGCCGATCAGGGTGACAATCTCACCCTGGCGCACTTCCACATTGACGCTGTGCAGGGCCTGGATCTTGCCGTAGAAAGTGGAAACGTTTTCGAATTGCAGCATTTTACGCTTCCCCCAAGTAGGCTTTGATCACTTCAGGATTGTCGCGGATCTGCTCCGGCGTCCCGTTGGCCAGCGGCGTGCCCTGGTTGATCACCACGATATGGTCGGAGATGCTCATGACCAGTTTCATGTCGTGTTCGATCAACAGCACCGTGGCGTTGTTTTCCTCACGCAGCACACTGATCAGCGCCTTGAGGTCTTCGGTTTCCTTGGGGTTCAGGCCCGCGGCAGGTTCGTCGAGCATCAGGATGCGCGGGCGGGTCATCATGCAGCGGGCGATTTCCAGGCGACGTTGCTGGCCGTAGGCGAGGGTGCCTGCCGGGCGGTTGGCGAACTCGGTCAGGTTGACCTTGTCCAGCCAGTACGCCGCGTATTCCATGGCCTCGCGTTCGCTCTTGCGGAACGCCGGGGTCTTGAACAGGCCAGCGAAGAAGTTGGTGTTCAAGTGACGGTGCTGGGCGATCAACAGGTTCTCGACCGCCGTCATGTCCTTGAACAACCGCACGTTCTGGAAGGTACGCACCACGCCTTTGCGGGCGATTTCGTGGCCGGCCAGGCCCTGTATGGGTTGGCCGTCCAGCAGGATGCTGCCACCGCTCGGCTTGTAGAAACCGGTGAGGCAGTTGAACACCGTGGTCTTGCCGGCGCCGTTGGGGCCGATCAGCGCTACCACTTGTTTCTCTTTGACGGTCAGGGCCACGCCATTGACCGCCAGCAAACCGCCGAAGCGCATGCTCAGGTTTTCGACTTTCAGGATCTCGCGGCTCATTTGCGCAGCTCCATGTGTGGACGTTGCATGGGCAGCAGGCCTTGAGGGCGCCAGATCATCATCAGCACCATCATGGCGCCGAACATCAACATGCGGTATTCGCTGAACTCACGCATCATTTCCGGCAGCAGGATCATCACGATGGCCGCCAGGATCACGCCCAGTTGCGAGCCCATGCCACCCAGTACCACGATGGCGAGAATGATCGCCGACTCGATAAAGGTGAACGATTCCGGCGTCACCAGGCCTTGGCGAGCGGCGAAGAAGCTGCCGGCAAAACCGGCGAATGCAGCGCCCAGGGTGAATGCGGAAAGCTTGATGATGGTCGGGTTCAGGCCCAGGGCACGGCAGGCGATTTCATCTTCGCGCAGTGCTTCCCACGCACGGCCGATGGGCATGCGCAGCAGGCGGTTGATCACGAACAAGGCCGCCAATGCCAGCAACAGTGCGACCAGGTACAGGAACACCACTTTGCTCACCGGGTTGTAGGCAATCCCGAAGTACTCGTGGAAGGTCTGCATGCCTTCGGCGGCGGTGCGGTCGAACGACAGCCCGAAGAACGTCGGCTTGGGAATGCTGCTGATACCGTTGGGGCCACCGGTGATATCGGTGAGGTTACGCAGGAACAGGCGAATGATCTCGCCGAAGCCCAGGGTCACGATCGCCAGGTAGTCACCGCGCAGGCGCAGCACCGGGAAGCCCAGCAGGAAGCCGAACGTCGCCGCTGCCATACCGGCCAGTGGCAGGCAGATCCAGAAGCTCCAGCCCAGGTAATGCGAGAGCAGCGCGTAGGTGTAGGCACCCACGGCGTAAAAGCCCACATACCCCAGGTCGAGCAGGCCGGCCAGGCCCACCACGATGTTCAGGCCCAGGCCCAGCAACACGTAGATCAGGATCAGCGTGGCAATGTCGACCGCGCCGCGCGAGCCGAAGAACGGCCAGATCAGCGCCGCGATGATCAACCCGATGATGATGTAGCGCTGGGTGCGCGGCAGGGTCAGAAATTGGCTGACCTTGGGCGACACCAACGGGCCACGGTTGCCCTTGAACAAGGCACCGACCTGCTGGGTGAACAGTACACGCAGGAACATCAGCACCGAACACAGGGCGATGACGGTCAGGGTCACAGGCCCGGTGCCGTGCACCTCCAGGTTGATGCCGACAATGCTCAGCTTGAGGCCGAGTACCGGGAAGGCCACGGCCCACACCAGCAAGGCGCTGAAAAACGCCGATTTAAGATATCTGCTCATACTTTCTCAACCTCCGGACGGCCCAGGATGCCGGTCGGACGGAACAACAACACCAGAACCAACAGGCCGAACGCGACGACATCCTTGTACTGGTCACCGAAGATATCGGCGCCAAAGGCTTCGGCCACACCCAGCACCAGCCCGCCGAGCATGGCGCCCGGAATGCTGCCGATGCCGCCCAATACCGCAGCGGTAAAGGCCTTGAGGCCCACCAGGAAGCCGGCGTTGGGGTTGATCACGCCGTATTGCATGCTCAGCAACACGGCCGCCACGGCCGCCAGCGCAGCACCAATGACGAAGGTCAGGGCGATGATGTTGTTGGTGTTGATGCCCAGCAGGTTGGCCATCTTGATGTCTTCGGCGCAGGCCCGGCAGGCGCGCCCCAGACGGGAGCGGGAGATGAACAGCGTCAGGCCCAGCATGGCCACCAGGGTGACCACGAAAACCAGAATCTGCATGTACGAAATCAGCACTTCTTGTGCGCCACCCGGGCCGAAGGAGATGCTCCCCGGAATCAGGTTGGGAATGGACTTGTCCTTGGAGTCCTGGGACAGCAATACGGTGTTCTGCAGGAAAATCGACATGCCGATCGCGGAAATCAGCGGGATCAAACGGTTGCTGCCCCGCAGGGGACGGTAGGCAACCCGCTCGATGCTGTAGCCATAGGCACTGGTCACGATGATCGATGCCAGGAACGCAGCGGTCATCAACAGCGGCAGGGAGTGGATCCCCATCATGGCCAGCCCGGCAAGGGCGATAAAGGCCACGTAGGAACCAATCATGTACACCTCGCCATGGGCGAAGTTGATCATTCCAATGATGCCGTAAACCATTGTGTAGCCAATGGCTATCAAGGCATAGGTGCTGCCAATGGTCAGGCCATTAACCAGCTGTTGGAAAAAATGATAGATCTCAGGCATTACAGCGCTCCTAAAAACCCGATACGCATTTCACTGGTGGAGTCATTTCCGGCTCGGTGCCCTGTTCTGTGACCAGGTTGCACGAAGCGTTTGCCAGCGAACCGCTGGTGACGGTTTTAAGATTTTCAGGTGAGCCAGCGCCCGGATCGCGGGTGACATGGCCCATAAACCTCGTAAAACAAAGCCCACTGCTTGCACAGTGGGCTTGTTGACCAGTAACGCCTGGCTTACTGAGGGGAAACTTCGGTTTTTGGTTTACCGAAGTGCCATTCGTAGACCACGAACTTGAAGTCCTTCAGGTCGCCCTTGGCGTCGAAGCTCAGATCGCCGGTAGGGGTCTTGAAGGTACCCGCGTGGATGGCCTCGGCCACTTTGGCGGTGTCTTCGCTCTTCGCGGCAGCGATACCGCCGGCGATGACTTCAACTGCCGAGTACGCCGGGAATACGAACGGACCGGTTGGGTCCTGTTTGTTCTTGGCGAACTCTTCAACGATGGCTTTGTTGGCAGGGTCGGTGTCGAAGGATTTCGGCAGGGTCACCAGCAGGCCTTCGGAAGCGCCCTGGGCGATTTGCGAGATGGAGTCGTTACCCACGCCCTCTGGGCCCATGAACTTGGCGTTCAGGCCTTTTTCCTTGGCTTGGCGCAGGATCAGGCCCAGCTCAGGGTGGTAACCGCCGTAGTAGACGAAGTCGACGTTGGCTTGCTTGAGTTTCTGGATGATCGAGGAGAAGTCTTTGTCACCGGCGTTCAGGCCTTCGAAGACGGCAACCTTGGTGCCTTTTTCTTCAAGGGTCTTCTTCACGGCGCTGGCGATACCTTCACCGTATTGCTGCTTGTCGTGCAGCACGGCAACGATTTTCGGTTTCACGTGGTCGGCGATGTAGTTGCCGGCCGCTGGGCCTTGCGCGCTGTCCAGGCCGATGGTACGGAAAATCAGCTTGTAGCCACGGGAAGTGATTTCAGGGCTGGTGGCAGCGGGGGTGATCATGATGACGCCTTCGTCTTCATAGATATCCGATGCTGGCTGAGTGGAGCTGGAGCAGAGGTGGCCGACGACGAACTTGACGCCATCATTGACCACTTTGTTGGCAACGGCCACGGCTTGTTTTGGATCGCAAGCGTCGTCGTATTCCTTGGCCTCAAGCATCTTGCCGTCTACGCCGCCCTTGGCGTTGATGTCTTTGATGGCTTGCTTGGCACCCATGAATTGCATGTCGCCGTATTGCGTCACCGGACCGGTCTTGGGACCGGCGATGCCGATCTTGATGGTGTCGGCTGCGAACGAATGGCCGGCAACCCCAGCCAGGACCATAGCGGCAAACAGTTTGGAAATCTGCTTAGTAGCCTTATTCATAGTGCTCCACTCTTACTGTTGTATTTTTTATAGTTCTAGCGGCCTTGTGAGCTGCAGAACCGGATCAGATATCGCGGATATCCCCCCGGCATTGCCCTGGCAACTGTACCGGTACAGTGTAGAGCGCCGGTTGATCGCTTGAAAAGCTGGCAGCTGGGGGCAAAACCTGGGTATGTCGCTTAAGTGAAAGAAAAAGACAGAATTGCGCCGGGCTGCTAACAGCTTTCAAGGCATTCCTTGGCTTTCCTGGCAGTTTCAATCGCTACTTCATTTGCTACTGGGTTTTTCTGCCTGAGCGACGGGGCTATGATTGCGCCGATTTTCTACTCAGGTGAATTCCCATGACGCAAGAACCAAGCACCCTCTATGCCAAGCTGCTCGGTGAAACCGCCGAAATTTCCTGGAAGGAGCTTGAACCGTTCTTTGCCAAGGGTGCCCTATTGTGGGTCGATGCCGGCCTGGATTTGATCGAGGCCGCCGAAGGAATGGCCGAAGACAACCGTGACAAAGTCGCCGCCTGGCTGGCTGCAGGCACCCTTGGCGAGGTGTCTGCGACGCGGGCATTGGACCTGGTCGAACGGGATCCAAGCTTATGGGCAGTGGTGGTCTCGCCATGGATCCTGATCCAGGAAAGGGCAGCATAAGAATGGCGTGCACGAAAAAGGTGCGTATTTTTCACGCGCTGAAGTGTGTAGCCGAGTAACCGCTGAACGCGTGATGGCACCTTGCCGTAGAGAAAGGTCACAGCCGAGGGTGACGTAAGCGTCACGGGAACAGTTGAGGTCCGAAGGAATGAGTGGCGCAATTGTTTCCAGGTATGACCCGGCGTGAAGAGAAGCAGCGATTACACCACCACTCCCCGTGCCTGGGTCTCAGCGAATCGGCCTGACAATAGACGGCGGGCCGATACGCCCTGGCGCCGGGTCTTTTGGCTGTGGAGCGTCGTTGTTCTCCACGCTGAGCGGGTATAGCGGGTTGCGCATGGCAATCCCCTGCATCACGCCGATGATGTCATTGAAAGGCACCGCCGGGCTGAGCAGGTAGCCTTGGATGTAGTCACAGCCATGCTTGAGCAGCAACTCGAACTGTGCCTGGGTTTCCACGCCTTCGGTAACCACCTGCAAGTGCAGGGTGTGGGCCATGCCGATAACCGCCTGGACGATTTCACTGTCTGCGGTGGATTTGGGAATGTCCTGGATAAACGAGCGGTCGATCTTCAAGGTGTTGAGCGGCAAGCGCTTGAGATAAGCCAGCGACGAATAGCCAGTGCCGAAGTCATCGATGGCCAGTGACACACCCAGGGCGCGAATTTGCCGCAACAGTGCCAGGGTGCTGCTGATGTTGCCCATCAGCGCATTTTCAGTGACTTCCAGTTCAAGTCGGTTGGTGCCTATGCCGGCGAAGCGCAGGGCGTCTTCGATTTCATCGGCCAGTTCGTCACGCGCCAGGTTCAACGCCGAGCAGTTTACCGCCATGATCAACTCGGTGTAGCCCCGGTCAGACAACAGGCTCAGGTCGTGACAGGCCTGGCGCAATACCCAGTGGTCCAGCTCGGCGATCAGCCCGTTGTTCTCGGCAATGCCGATAAAGCGGTCCGGAGCCAGGAGTCCGTGCTGGGGGTGTTGCCAGCGCACCAGGGCTTCCAGGCGCGTGACCTTGCCCAGCTTCATGTCGAAGATCGGCTGATAAAACAGCACCAGCTGGTTGCGCGTACGCAAGGCGGCGCGCAGTTCCTCCTCCAGTTGCAGCTCAAGGAACGCGCGTGTTTTCAGGTTGGAGCTGAAGAAGTGCAAGCTGTTGCGCCCGGCGTCCTTGGATTGGTACAGCGCCAGGTCGGCAGTTTTCAGCAGCTCTTCGCAGGTGTGGCCGTCCTCGGGAAACAGGCTGATGCCGATGCTGGTGGTCATCACCATGCGCCGGCCAGCCAGCTCGATGGGCTCTTTCATCTTCTGCATGATGCGCTGGGCCATCTGCCGGGCTTCGTCGCGGTGATGAATAGTGATCAGAATGCAGAATTCATCGCCGCCAAAGCGTGCCACTACATCTTCATGGCTGCGTATCGAGCCCTTGATATGCCCGGCCAGCACCGTGAGCAACTGGTCGCCCGCATCGTGGCCAAGGCTGTCATTGATGCGCTTGAAGTGATCAATGTCGAGAAAGATTACCGCCAGCATGCCTTGGCTTCGGGTTTTTTCCGCAACCTTTTCCGCGAAGATCTGATTGAAACCACGGCGGTTGAGCAGGCTGGTCAGCGCATCGAAGTGGGCCACTTGTTGCAGTGATGCGCGGGCCTGGTCGAGTTCGCTGAGCAGCGCATTGACCCGGCGCAGGTCCCGCTCTTTGTGCTGCAGCTTTTTATCTGCCAGGGCTGCGCTGACACTACTGCCGATCACCAGCAAGGTAATTACCGCCACCGACAACCCCAGTTGAATCGGGCTGCCATCCACCGGCAATGAAAGATCCGCGCCACCGGGCACCAGCATTTGCATGGCCGCCATGCCGGTGAAGTGCATGCTCAGGATTCCGGCTCCCAGCACCAGGCTGGCGGCGTATTTGAGCAACTGGTGAAACACGCCGGCTCCGTTGCGCAGGTAGCTGGACAGCAACAATGCCGCCAGGCTGGCGCCAATGGCAATCGCCACCGAGGCCAGGAACAGCCGTGTTTCGAAGTACACCTGGGCCTGGGAACGCATGGCCGACATGCCCACGTAGTGCATCAGCGCGATACCCAGCCCCATCCACACCGAAGCCACCAGGTACTGATGAAAACGCAGGTGGGTATGACTGAGGGTCTGCATCGCGAGCAGCGACGCGATCAGGGCGATCAGCAGCGAGGCGAACGTCATGATCAATTCGTAGTGAATGGCGATGGGGGCCTGGAACGCCAGCATGCTGATGAAATGGGTCGACCAGATTCCGCCTGCCAGGCAACCCGCGCCCAGCCAGCGCCAATGGCGGCGGGCGGTGGGGTCTTCGACATGGCCCACACGTTCGGCCATGTCCAGCGTACCGAAGCCCGCCGCGCAGGCGACCAGGTACGCCAGTAGCACCAGAAAGGGGTTATGACTGCAATTGAGTAATAAATGCCCACTGTCTGGAAGGTCGGTAAAAAAGTGCTGCCCCAGCCATTCCATAGCGTATCCCGTCATAGAGCCATGTCACTGCCAGAGGCGATGACCGATGAGATCGAGTATAGAAGTCTCCGAAGATTTGCCATGAATAATGGCGTTTTGATCTCAAATTATTTTGACATGCCTTCCATAGCGTTTGGTGCTAAGCGCTGATGGGCAAGTCGAGTTCGAAGTGTGGGGCTTCCAGCGGCGCCAGGCCGAATGCGGCACGGGCGGCGTCGCAATCGACATTTTGCACGCCCTGGCTCCAGGACGAGTCGAACTCACGGCATACGCTGGAGCGTTGCTCATAAATAGAGCAGCTGGTGGCCTGTCCGACTGCACCTTCAAGGCTGCAGCACCGTGCAGGTTTCTGATCGGTGCCGATCATCGCCACGCGGCTGGGGTTGATCTGCACCACCAGGTCATCGGGCACCGTGCCCCCGGACGAGGCGCACTCACCCCAGAAGAAAGACACGCGAAAGTGTGAACAGCAGGCACCGCAATTCAGACACGGACTGGCTTCGGACATGGGCGTCATCAATAAGAAAAGTAGGAGGAGGGTGCTACGAAAGGCTCGCCATTCTATCCGTGCCATCGCCATTGGGAAGAGGGGCACGCACTTATATTTTCGTGGGCAAAATCCGCTGTTGCCTGGGTGAAATCATGTCCTATCAGCTTTACGAATCATTACAGACAATCACTGACAGCCTGACTATGTTGCAGTGACCTGAGCAGGATGCATCGGGCATCGCAGCTCTCATAACAATAAAAGAGACGGACCCATGCAGAACTCGACCCAAGCGGCGAATGCCTGGCGCATTCTGTTCCTGCTGTTCCTCGCTAACCTGTTCAACTTTTTTGACCGCACCATTCCCGCGATCATCATTGAGCCCATCCGCATGGAATGGCACCTGAGCGACTTCCAGCTCGGTATCATCGGCACCGCTTTTACCATCGTCTACGCCATTGCCGGGCTGCCGCTCGGGCGCCTGGCCGACACCGGTTCACGCAGCAAGTTGATGGGTTGGGGCCTGTTCGCCTGGAGTGGGCTGACGGCGGTCAACGGCATGGTCGGCAGTTTCTGGACCTTCCTGCTTGTGCGCATGGGCATTGGCATCGGCGAAGCCAGCTATGCACCCGCGGCCAATTCGCTGATTGGCGACCTCTTTCCCGCCCACCGCCGTGCCAGAGCCATGGGGATTTTCATGCTTGGCCTGCCGTTGGGCCTGTTGCTGGCGTTTTTTACGATCGGTGCGATGGTCAAGGCGTTCGACAGTTGGCGCGCGCCCTTCTTTATTGCGGCGGTGCCGGGTCTTATCCTTGCGGTGTTTATGTTCTACATAAAAGAACCCAAGCGTGGTGCGGCGGAAACCGTGCAAGTCTCCCAAGAGCGCGTCGACCGCCCGATCCGTCGCGTGCTGGCTGTGCCGACCTTTCTGTGGCTGGTGCTGGCCGGGTTGTGCTTTAACTTTGCCACCTATGCGTGCAACTCGTTCCTGGTGCCGATGCTGCAGCGCTATTTCCTCATGCCGTTGCAGGACGCGGCCGTCGCGACGGGTGTCATCGTCGGCCTGACCGGTTTGGTGGGCTTGACGCTGGGGGGCTGGATTGCCGACAAGATTCATCAGCGGGTCGCCAATGGCCGACTGTTGTTCGCCGCCTTCAGCTTGATCATCTCCACGGTCACCACCGCCTGGGCATTGCATGCCGGGCGTGTCGAAATCGGGGTGTTTGTCGCGCTGTTCAGTGTGGGCTGGCTGTTTGCCTACAACTTCTATACCTGCGTGTATACCGCGATCCAGGACGTGGTCGAACCACGCTTGCGCGCAACGGCGATGGCGCTGTTCTTTGCCGGGCTGTATCTGCTCGGCGGTGGCATGGGGCCGGTGGTGGTCGGGGCGTTGTCCGATCACTTTGCCCATTCAGCGATGTATGCGGCTGGGGCGCAGCAGATGACAGAGGCTTATAAAGCGGTAGGCTTGCATGACGCCATGTACCTGATTCCAGTGGCGTTGTTCTTGACCATGCTGTTTCTGTTCCAGGCCTCGCGCAGTTTTGTGCGTGATGCCAAGCGGATGAAGGAAGGGTTGAGTGCGGTTGAGGTGCCGGCAGCGGCGGCAACGGCGTGAGACCGAGTGATCGTTCCCATGCTCTGCGTGGGAACGCCGCTCTGGACGCTCTGCGTCCGCTTAAAAGTCGTGACGCAGAGCGTCACATGATGCATTCCCACGCCGAGCGGGGGAACGATCTCTAGGCCGGATAGCCGACGCTGTTCTAACTGACGTGCCGCGATCTAAATGTGGGAGCTGGCTTGCCTGCGATGACGGCCTGATAGCCGACACCCATCTACCTGGTACACCACGATTAACCTGTGGGGGGGCTTGCTCGCGAAGGCGGCCTAACATTCAACACAGTTGGACCGGGTACATATCCGTTATTTAGGTAACGGCCACCTAGGGTTCCGCCCTGACGGCGGCTCACTTTGCAAAAGCGGCAAAGTAAGCAAAACGCTCTTGCCCCACCACTCGGCACCTCGCCTAGGCTCGGTGTGCCCGAACGCAGTCTTGAATCCGTGGGCCGCCGCCACGCGCCATCCATGGCGCGGGGCGGCTAACCCGGCGTCCTGCCGGGTTACCCACGAATTCAAGCCTGCGTTCGGCCAGCGTGGTTTAACGGGGCGCCTGAGATCAAGATCACAAGCAGATCAAGATCAAGAGCGGCTCGCTTCGCATCGTGGTTACTGTCGATCGCTTCAGAGTTGTGGAGATATCTATGCCGCGATGAGGCCGGCAAGGCTAATAAAAAGGCCCGCATTGCGCGGGCCTTTTACGTTCAGCGGATTATCAACCCGCCACCAACACCCGAATCGCTTCCAGTCGCAGTGCCGCTTTATCGAGCATGGCCAGGCCTTGCTCGCGCTGGTTACGCAAGGCGACCAACTCGCTGTCTCGCACGGTCGGGTTGACCGCTTGCAGCGCGGTCAGGCGCGCCAGCTCTTCGTCGGTGTCTGCCGCCAGGCGACGCTTGGCTTCGGCTACACGCTCGGCGTGACGCGGGGCGATCTTCTCTTCACCGGCGTTGATGCGCGGTGTGAGTTGGTCGCGCTGCGCCTGTACGAATTTGTTCGCGCTGGCCCGTGGCACGCTTTCCAGCTGGTCATTCAAGGTTA
Source organism: Pseudomonas sp. MF6767 (assembly GCF_016405475.1). Lineage (NCBI taxonomy): Bacteria > Pseudomonadati > Pseudomonadota > Gammaproteobacteria > Pseudomonadales > Pseudomonadaceae > Pseudomonas > Pseudomonas sp. MF6767. The sequence continues at coordinate 434,742 of NZ_JAEKCY010000003.1, forward strand.
CGAACGACACGCGGCCCGACAGGTCATTACCGTTGGCATCCAGCAGGCAGCGTAAGGCGGCCGGTGGCAGGTAGCGACCCAGTTGCAGGGAGCGCGGGGCGACCACTTCGCTGACATACAGCAGTTCAAGCAATACGGTGCCTGGCTTGAGCGCCTTGTTCTTGATCAGTGCCACGGCGGTGTTGCCCATGGAACCGGACAGCACCAGGTCCATGCCGCCTTGCACCATCGGGTGCTCCCAGGTGATGAACTGCATGTCTTCGCGCGACAGCGCCTGGTTACGGTCGTAGGTGATGGTTACACCCTCGTCGTCCCCCAGGGGGAAGCTGGCGTCGAGCATTTTTTCGCTGGGCTTGAGGATCAGCGCGTTTTCCGAATGGTCTTCGCTGTCGATGCCGAACGCGTCGAACAGGGTTTCCATGTAGATCGGCAGGGCGAACTGGTCGTCTTGTTCGAGGATGTCCTCGACCAGTGCATCGCCTTCGCCAGCGCCGCCTGAATTGAGTTCGAGCAAGCGGTCGCGACCGGTGTGCAGCTCCTGCTCCAGGCGCTCGCGCTCGGCACGGGCTTCGTCGATCAGGGCTTGCCACTCGCCGTCGTCGGCGGCTTCCAGCAAGGGCACCAGGCGTGGGCCGAACTGATGCTGCAAGGCGTTGCCGGTCGGGCAGGTGTTGAGGAAGGCATTGAGCGCCTCGTGGTACCACTGGAACAGGCGCTCTTGCGGGCTGGTTTCCAGGTAGGGCACGTGCAGTTCGATCACGTGTTTCTGGCCGATCCGGTCCAGGCGCCCGATGCGCTGTTCCAGCAGGTCGGGGTGGGACGGCAGGTCGAACAGCACCAGGTGATGGGAGAACTGGAAGTTGCGGCCTTCACTGCCGATTTCCGAGCAGATCAGCACCTGGGCACCGAACTCTTCATCGGCAAAATAGGCAGCGGCGCGGTCACGCTCCAGAATATTCATGCCTTCGTGGAATACCGTGGCCGGGATGCCGGAGCGCACACGCAGGGCGTCTTCCAGGTCCATGGCGGTTTCGGCGTGGGCGCAGATCACCAGGACCTTGGTGCGCTTGAGCATTTTCAACTGGTCGATCAGCCACTCGACCCGAGGGTCGAAACGCCACCAGCGGTTCTCTTCCTCGATGTCCGGTTGCGCCTGGAAGCTGACTTCCGGGTACAGCTCGGCGTGTTCGCCCAGGGGCAGTTCGAGGTATTCGTCCGGGTTCGGTAGCGGGTAGGCGTGCAGCTTGCGCTCGGGGAAGCCTTGCACCGCAGCACGGGTGTTGCGAAACAGCACGCGGCCGGTGCCGTGGCGGTCCAGCAGTTCACGCACCAGGCGCGCGCTGGCCTCGGTGTCGCCATCGTTGACGGCGGTGAGCAGGGCTTCACCTTCGTCACCGAGGAAGCCTTGAATGGTCTTGTGCGCGGTCGGCGACAGGCGGCCCTTGTCCAGCAGCTCCTGCACGGCTTCGGCCACCGGGCGATAGTTTTCGCTCTCGGCGCGGAAGGCTTGCAGGTCGTGGAAGCGGTTCGGGTCCAGCAGGCGCAGGCGTGCAAAATGGCTGTCCTGGCCCAGTTGTTCCGGGGTGGCGGTTAGCAGCAGCACGCCAGGAATCACTTCGGCCAGTTGTTCGACCAGCGAGTATTCGGCGCTGGCCTTGTCTTCGTGCCACACCAGGTGGTGGGCTTCGTCGACTACCAGCAAGTCCCAGCCGGCGGCGAACAGCGCGTCCTGGGCCTTCTCGTCGTCCACCAGCCATTCCAGCGCAACGAGTGCAAGCTGGGTGTCTTCGAACGGGTTGGTGGCATCGCTTTCGATAAAGCGCTCTTCATCGAACAGCGCAACCTGCAGGTTGAAGCGGCGGCGCATTTCCACCAGCCATTGGTGCTGCAGGTTTTCCGGGACCAGGATCAGTACGCGGTTGGCACGGCCCGAGAGCAGTTGGCGATGGATCACCAGGCCTGCTTCGATGGTCTTGCCCAAACCCACTTCGTCCGCCAGCAACACGCGTGGCGCGATACGGTCAGCGACTTCGCGGGCGATGTGCAGTTGGTGGGCAATCGGTTGGGCGCGTACGCCACCCAGGCCCCACAGCGAGGACTGCAACTGGCGGCTGGTGTGTTCCAGGGTGTGGTAGCGCAGCGAGAACCACGCCAGCGGGTCGATCTGCCCGGCGAACAGGCGATCACTGGCCAGGCGGAACTGGATGAAGTTGGACAGTTGGGTTTCTGGCAGGGTGACCTGCTCGTTCTGCCCATTGAGGCCGTGGTAGACCAGCAGGCCATCGACGTCGTCGACTTCCTGTACGGTCATTTTCCAGCCTTCGAAATGGGTGATGGTGTCACCCGGCGAAAACCTCACGCGAGTGAGGGGCGCATTCCGTAGCGCATACTGGCGAGTGTCGCCAGTGGCCGGATAGAGCACGGTCAACAAGCGGCCGTCCTGTGCCAGAACGGTGCCTAACCCCAGCTCTGCTTCGCTGTCACTAATCCAGCGTTGCCCCGGTTGATACTGCTGCGCCATGCTGCCTGACTCCCGCCGTGAAAAAGCCGACTATGTTAACGGAACACGGCCCGGCGCCCAAGAACTCTGACAAAAACTACGCTGTTTGTACGGGCAGGCGGAAATTGAATCGACGGGTGGCGGGCACTTGAGAGTGTCGACTGAGTCACAGCTTGGCACGCGGGTGCTCAAGTCGCCCTGCCACCCGCCGACAGCCTGTTGATCAGGAGAATAATTATCATGCTGCCACCCATGCTGCCCGTCAGTGTTGTGCCGGTCACGTCGCAACTCGACCCGGCACGCCAGAAACCGGATATTCCGCCGGTGGTGCCCATTCAACCGGGCTCCAACGAGAGCACGATCGACCTGAAAAAAGGCGATGCCGAGCAATCGACCTTTCTGCTGCGCGAAGAGCAGCGTCGCCAGCAGGAGCAGCAGAAACGCCGGCGCGAAGCCGACGACGACGCGGAGCAGCATTTGCCGATTCCCGGCGACTTGCTCAACGCTGACAACACCGTGCCCGTGGCGCCGCTGATCGAAGACGCGCCGCGCCAGGGCCTGTGGGTGGATATCGAGGTCTAACCGTTCAGTTCGCGCAGGGCCTTCACCAGCAGCTCAATATCGTCATCGGTGTTGAGCGGGCTGACGGAGATGCGCGCAATGCTGTTCAACCCACGTGCTTGCATATCCAGCGGGGTGTAGGCCACGCCATTGGCGCCGATGTTGATGCGCTTGCAGGCCAGGCGTTGCTTGAGTTCAAAGCTGTCCCAGCCGGCCAGGTTGAACGCGATCAAGCCTGAATGCGTTCTGCCTAAGTCATGCAAGGTAATTCCCGGTATCTGACGCAGTGCTTCGCGGATTCGCGCGCTGGTCTTCGAGACCCTTTGCCATACTTGCTCAATCCCCAGTTGATTGATCTCGTGCAACGCATTGCCCAGGCCGGCCAGCAGGGCGAAAGAGACTTCGCTGGTTTCAAAGCGCCGGGCGTCGTTGCGCAGGTCGAAGCCTTCTGCGGTCCAGGGCGCTGAAAACACGTCGCGTTGGGCCGGGTTCAGATGCGGCAGAAAATCCGGCCTGATATACAGCAGCGCGGTACCGCGAGGCCCGCGCAGGTGTTTGCGGCCGGCAGACTTGAGCACATCGCACTGCAACGCTTGTACATCCACCGGCACCTGGCCGACGGCTTGGCCCGCGTCGATGAAGTAGGGAATGGTATGCCGCCTGGCCACATCGCCGATGGCCTGGGCCGGGTTGATCAAGCCACCGTTGGCCGGGAGCCAGGTGAGGTCGATCAGCTTCACCTTTGCATCCAGCATCGCCTCCAACGCCACCGGGCAGGCCGCGCCGCTGGCATCGCACGGGATGACCTCCACCCGCGCCCCGGCTTGAACGGCCAGTTCCATGCTCGCCAGGTTACCGCCCCATTCGTGGCGCCCCACTAGAATACGATCGCCCGGCTGCCATGGCCCCAGCGCCTGGAAGGCCATGCTCCAGGCCGTCGAGCCACTGCTGGCGAAGGCAATCGATGAGGCGGGCGCATTGAGCAGTTGGCCGGCGGCTCGGCGGGCATTTTCCACTAAGACGGCACCCTGTTCTCCGGCCTCCATCGGGCCGTCGCGGGCTTCGCGTTGCAGCTGTTCGATGATGGCGTCGAGCGTCGCCTGGCTGGGCAAGGATGCCCCGGCGTGGTTGAAGTGCACGATGCCGGACTGGCAACCGGGCGTGGCTTCTCGCAAGTGCTGGACTTGCAGCGGGGTCATGGCTGCAGCTCGAAAATGGCGTCCACTTCCACGGCGACACCAGCCGGCAGACTGCAGACCCCTACGGCGGTGCGCACGTGCCGGCCCTTGTCGCCGAGGGCATTGACCAGCAGGTTCGAAGCGCCATTGGCGACCAGGCTTTGGCGCTGGAAGTCGGCGCTGCTGGCAATGAACACGCCCAGGCGCAGGATGCGCACCACCCGCGACAGGTCATCGCCCAACGCGTCGCTCAATTGCCCCAGCAGGCCCAGCGCCGCCAATTCCGCCGCTTGGGCGCCATCTTCATCGCTGAGAGAATCGCCCAGCCGGCCAAGGTAGGCAGGTTTGCCATCGGCCATGGGAATTTGTCCCGAGATGAACAGCTGGTGTTGGCTGATCACATGATTGACATAGTTGGCAGCGGGTTGGCTGGGCGTGGGCAGTGTCAGGCCGAGGGCGTGTACGCGCTGGCGGATGGAGTCGGTCATGGTGAAATCCTCTGGTGTCAGAAGGTTCCAGCATGTTGGCGGTGGCGAGGGGCGACAAACGGATAGATCTCAACCGACGTATCTAAAAAACTCACGCGTCGGCACACGCCTGCTTCAACCACTGGCTGAAGCATTCAGCCGCCTCACTGAGCGGACCCTGAGGTGCGATCAGCCAATAACCGATCTCGCTGTGATAGGGCGGCCAGTCAAAGGCCTCCACAAGGCTGCCGTCGTGGAGCCTGCGTTCAATCAGGCGATGGCGGCCCATGGCGATACCCTGGCCGGCCACGCTCGCTTCGACCACGATGTTGTAGTCATGCAGCATCACGCGGGGGTGGTGATCAAGGTTGACCTGGTAATGGGTCGACCAATCGGTCCACTCGAAAGGGCGGTGCGAGGTCGCCATCAACAACGGGCCTGTGGCGACCTGTCTGGCCTTGAACGCCGGGCTGCATACCGGTGACAGGGTTTCGGTCATCAGGCGTGTGGCGAGCACGTCGGGCCAGTCGCCCTTGCCGTAGCGGATGGCCAGATCAACTTCGGCCGTGGCGACGTTGGCCAATTGAATCGCGGGCAGCAACTCCACCTGGATATGCGGGTAGCACCGTAGAAACTCGGCTAGGCGCGGCGCCAGCCATAACGTGGCAAAGGATGCCAGCAAGCCGATACGCAACACACTGGCGCTGGGCGCACCCCGTTGGTTGCGCGTCGCAGCGGCGATGGCGTCCAGGGCAGGGCGGATTTGCGCGTAGTAATCTTGCCCGGCCAACGTCAGGTCAATCGCACGGGTTCGCCGGATAAACAACGGTTTGCCCAGGTGGTGTTCGAGCTTATGTACCTGGTGGCTCAGCGCGCTTTGGGTCACCGACAACTCGTTGGCCGCCTTGATAAAACTCAAGTGCCGCGCCACGGCCTCGAAGGCGCGCAGGGCCAGCAGCGGTGGAAGGTCGTTGTGCAAGGCCACCTGGATGCGCCTCCTGGGCAGGGTAGAAAATGCCGATTTTGGTCGATGGCCTGCATTTTGTCGCCCGCTTAATTGCCGTCGGGCGGGGCAGGCCGCATTATTGAGGCATTCCCGCCACGACGTAAGCCAAGCCATGAGTGATGACGACAAGCTGATCGACCTGAACGCCGAACGTGCCAAGCGCGTGCACGACCTCAATGACAAACGCTTGAATGAAGTGCGCCAAGCCTTTGAACAAGCCATGCCCTTGGGCAAGCCCAAGAAAAAGTCCAAGAACAAGCCGAAAAAACGTTGAAACGCCCTGCATCCATTGATGCAGGTCAGTTATTCCCCTTCTTTACGCCCCGTTGTGGGCGACATTGATCCTGGTCAATTTCCCACTGCGCCTTCTCCATTAACTTAGCCCTATCGCAACAGGGCAAGTGCAGGAGGCCGGTCATGTTTTTCGATAATGTGGTTTTCGCCGGAGTGCTGACTGTTAGCCTCATGGTGCTGTTTTTTGTAGGGTTTGGATTTTTTATCTGGAAAGACGCGAACAAGCGTAAAAAACCTTAAGTCTTTCCGGGTTACATGAGCACGCAAGGCATTTTGGGCGACTTCGGTCGCCCTTTTTTTTGGCTCGTTCCCACGCTCCGCGTGGGAATGCATCCTGTGACGCTACGCGTCACCCGTGCGCGAGTGGGACGCGGAGCGTCCGTGGCGGCATTCCCACGCAGAGCGTGGGAACGAGCATAAAAAAAGGTGCGACCCTCGCGGATCGCACCTTTTTTATCGCCGGCTGGCTATCAGTTGCCCAAAGCCTTGGACGCCAACCAGAACAACCCGGCCGAGAGGCCTACGGTCGCTGGCAAGGTCAATACCCAGGCCATCAGGATGGTCTTGACGGTGCCACCTTGCAGGCCGCTTTTGTTGGCAACCATGGTGCCCGCCACGCCAGAAGACAGGACGTGGGTGGTGGACACTGGCAGGGCGAAGATATTGGCAAAGCCGATCATGGTGGCCGTGGTGATTTGCGCCGACATGCCCTGGGCATAGGTCATGCCTTGCTTGCCGATCTTCTCACCAATGGTCAGTACCACGCGCTTCCAGCCCACCATGGTGCCCAGGCCCAGGGCCAGTGCGACCGCGAGAATCACCCAGAACGGGGCGTACTCGGTGGTGGCGGTCAGGTCTTTGCGCAGCTTGTCGAGGTCTGACTTCTCACGGGAGTCCAGGCCTGGCAGCTTGCCGACCTTTTTCGCGGTGTCATCCAGGCAAAGCAGGTAGCGACGCACTTCGATGCGGTGGTCGGCCGTCAGCGAGTGGTAGTCCGAGACGCCCTTGAGGGTGCCCAGCAGCGCGTTGATCGTCGGTTCGGTCTGCTGCGGGTTGCAGCGGAACTTGCCCGGCAGGTCATCCTTCACGCTTTTGCCCAGGGCCAGGAATTCACCGAGGGTCTCGTGGTTGCGCTGGTAGAACTGGTTCAGGTGCAGGGTGGCGTCGCGGGTACGTTCGATCTGGTAAGTGGTGCTGCCCAGGTCCAATACGAACTGCGCCGGCACGATACCGATGAGCACCAGCATGATCAGGCCGATGCCCTTCTGGCCATCGTTGGAGCCGTGCACGAAGCTCACCGCCATGGCCGAAATCACCAGGACGAGGCGGTTCCAGAATGGCGGGTGCTTTTTGTCGTCAAGCTTGCGGCGCTGGTCCGGGGTCTTGTGCATCTTCGACAGCGGACGCCACCACTTCAGACCGATCAGTACCAGAGCGGCGACCAGAAAGCCCGCCATCGGCGAGAACACCAGGGACGCGCCGATATCCACGGCCTTCTGCCAGTTCACACCGTCAGCCAGGGGGATGTCGTTGATCAACGCGTTGGCCAGGCCGACACCGAGGATCGAGCCGATCAGGGTGTGGGAGCTGGAGGCGGGGATACCGAAGTACCAGGTGCCCAGGTTCCAGGTGATCGCCGCCGCCAACAACGAGAAGACCATTGCCAAGCCGTGGCCGGTGTTCACATTGATCAGCAACTCCACCGGCAGCAAGTGCACGATGGCGTAGGCGACACCGACACCGCCGAGCAATACGCCGAGGAAATTGAACACCCCGGAGAAGAACACGGCCAGGTGTGGCGGCATGGCTTTGGTATAGATGACTGTGGCCACCGCGTTAGCGGTGTCATGAAAGCCATTGATGAACTCGAAGGCGAGGACAAAGGCCAGGGCGAGCAACAGGCTCACGAGAACCCAAGCATCCAGTCCGCTGAATAAATCGATCATGAAGGTTTTCTGACCCGGTCGTAAGGGGGCGCGATTATGCCAGAAAACATCAGTAATCGATGCATTAGCTGCTCATCGGTAACAATCTTCCTGGAAAAAAAACCGGCAAGACACACGTATCCCAGGGTTTTCGGGGCTTTGGCAAGTCTTTGATTTATAAAGCGCAGGCCGCGGAAGGCGGACTTTTGTCATGAAAACGCCATGCCTGAAACATTTGTATGAAATTTCGTGGGTAGCTGTAGGTTACTGACCAGCGGCCGTTGAACCAGTGGTTGACCGGCAGCGACTGCAAGGCGCTGAACTCGACCGAAGTGCTCAGGGCTCCTCGGTCTTGAGTTCCTCCTCGATTTTTTGGATTTCCTGGGCAAATGCCTGATCCAGCAGGCTGGCTCGTTTGCGCCATGGTTTGCGTTCCGGCTCAGGTTGCGCGGCGTAGGTGGTGACTTCCCCGCCGTAGACGTCCTTGTAACGTTGCTCCTGGCGCTCAAGTTCCGCGCGCAGTTCATCTTTCGTCACAGTATTACCTAATTGAGTTGAGTTATTGATTGCGCAGTGTCATGCCTGAAAGTCGTGCTCGGGGCGATTCCAAATAGAACAGTAGAACCGTTCAAGTTGGTATACGGGCCTGAGGGCCGTTCTTTTAAGCGAGTACTTGTGGCCGGCGTTGCCTGCAGCCTGCAATGCCTGGTGAGCTCCCCTCCCGATAGTGATACCGGGCTGACCTCTGCACAGGTTGCATTATAGCGGCGCATTTGAAGAACACTATCATCATGAAGTTAAAAAGCGTCAACGGCGTGCTTGGGTTTTGTTACATATCGCCGACGTATTTGTGAACAGCGTCATCTTCATATCTGTATTCATACTGATAGAAGGGTAAATACCTACACTTTTCGGCGACATCAGCTAAATCTCGAACGTTATCTGCGGGATCTGCACCCATGCCGGCCAAATTGCGATAATCGCGTGGTTGTCCGATAATCGCCCAATGTTACCGGCGTTGACTTGTGCAGGGCGGCCGGCACGGCTTGTAATAGCCGCCAACCCTCCCGTGGTGATAACAAGAGAAGGCCCGTTGAAATGAACGATCAATTGCGCAACTCCTTTGCATCAGTAGCGCCGCCGATCGTGGCTTCACCGGCCAAGCGCATCCAGGCATTCACCGGTGATCCGGATTTCATGACGTCCCTGGCCCGTGGCCTGGCCGTGGTGCAGGCGTTCCAGGAGCGCAAGCGTCACCTGACCATCGCCCAGATCAGCCACCGCACCGAAATTCCCCGCGCCGCCGTGCGCCGTTGCCTGCACACCTTGATCAAGCTCGGCTACGCCACCACGGATGGGCGCACCTACTCGCTGTTGCCCAAGGTGCTGACCCTCGGTCACGCCTATCTGTCGTCCACACCGCTGGCCGTTTCGGCACAGCCTTATCTGGACCGCATGAGCGAGCAGCTCCATGAAGCCTGCAACATGGCTACCCTGGAAGGCGATGACATCCTCTATATCGCCCGTTCCGCCACCACCCAGCGCCTGATCTCGGTTGACCTGTCGGTGGGCGGGCGCCTGCCTGCGTATTGCACGTCCATGGGTCGCATTCTGCTGGCCGCCCTCGACGATGCCTCGCTGCAGGATTATCTCGACCATGCCGACCTGCAAACCAAGACCAGCCGCACCCTGACAACACCGCAAGCGTTATTCGAATGCCTGCAACAGGTGCGTCAGCAGGGCTGGTGCATTGTCGACCAGGAACTGGAGCAGGGCCTGCGCTCCATCGCGGTGCCGGTGTATGACGCGTCCGGCCAGGTATTGGCCGCGCTGAATGTCAGCACCCACGCCGGTCGGGTCAGCCGCAGCGAGTTGGAGCAGCGCTTTTTGCCGAGCATGCTCAGCGCCAGCCGTGAGCTGAGTGCGCAGCTGTTTGCCTAAGCTGTTCGGTGACCGCACAGATCCCGGCTGGCTCGATTGACGGTGTTTCCCTTGGCTTATTAATGTGCGGCAGCGCTCTGAGGAGCTGCCCAATAAGAATGACGGCCCCAGGTCGTCAGCCCGCCATCGGTGTGGAATAAAAATAATGAATCAGCCTTCTGTCGGTACCACCCTGGACGTACAGTCCTTTATCAACACCCAGCCACTCTCGCGCTATCAGTGGCGCGTGGTGATCCTGTGTTTCCTGATTGTCTTTCTCGACGGCCTCGATACAGCCGCCATGGGCTTTATCGCGCCGGCACTGTCCCAGGACTGGGGTATCGACCGCGCCAGCCTCGGCCCGGTGATGAGCGCCGCGTTGATCGGCATGGTGTTTGGCGCACTCGGTTCCGGCCCGCTGGCCGACCGCTTCGGCCGCAAAGTCGTGCTGGTCGGCGCGGTGTTGGTGTTTGGTGCGTTCAGCCTGGCGTCGGCCTACAGCACCAATGTCGACCAGTTGCTGGTGCTGCGCTTTCTCACCGGCCTGGGCCTGGGCGCCGGCATGCCGAATGCCACCACCTTGCTGTCTGAATACACCCCCGAGCGGCATAAATCCTTGTTGGTGACCAGCATGTTCTGTGGTTTCAACCTCGGCATGGCCGGTGGTGGGTTTATTTCGGCCAAGCTGATTCCCGCGTTCGGCTGGCACAGCCTGTTGCTGATAGGCGGCATCCTGCCGTTGATCCTGGCGGTGGTGCTGTTGGTGTGGCTGCCGGAGTCTGCCCGCTACCTGGTGGTACGCAATCGCGGCACCGACAAGGTACGCAAGACCCTTGCCCCCATCGAGCCAAACATCGTTGCCCAGGCCACTCACTTCAGCGTACCGGAGCAAAAAACCGTCAAGGCCCGCAATGTCTTCGCAGTGATTTTCTCGGGCACCTACAGCGCTGGCACGTTGCTGTTGTGGCTCACGTACTTCATGGGCCTGGTGATTGTTTACCTGCTGACCAGTTGGCTCCCCACTTTGATGCGTGACAGCGGCGCGAGCATGGAGCAGGCCGCGTTTATCGGCGCGCTGTTTCAGTTTGGTGGGGTATTGAGCGCGGTGGGCGTGGGCTGGGCGATGGACCGGTTCAACCCGCACAAAGTGATCGGCACTTTCTATCTGCTGGCCGGGGTGTTTGCCTACGCGGTGGGGCAGAGCCTGGGCAACATCACGCTGTTGGCCACCCTGGTGCTGGTCGCCGGGATGTGCGTCAACGGTGCGCAATCGGCAATGCCATCCCTGGCAGCACGTTTCTACCCCACCCAAGGCCGTGCCACCGGGGTGTCGTGGATGCTTGGCATCGGCCGCTTCGGCGCGATCCTGGGGGCGTGGATGGGCGCTACTTTGCTGGGCCTGGGCTGGAACTTCGAGCAGGTGCTTACGGCACTGGTGATTCCGGCGGCATTGGCCACGGCAGCGGTGGTGATCAAGGGCATGGTCAGCCATGCCGATGCCACCTGAAACCAATCGCTACCCCTGTGGGAGCTGGCTTGCCTGCGATATCGGTGCTGAATCCACTCGCGCCATCGCAGGCAAGCCAGCTCCCACATTGACCCTGTTCCTTACAATGGTTAGTTAAGTAACAATCGGTTCGATAATCGAACGCTCAGTCGATTATCGGATTGTTCGGTCCATTTCCCCGGCTTAATCTTCAAGCACTTCGGCGCCACCTCAGCGCCTTTTTCGATCAACACCGGGAGCCCAACCCCATGGCTGAAATCCTCACCCTGCGTGATGCGGTCAAGCGCTTCGTGAATGACGGCGATACCGTCGCCCTCGAAGGCTTCACCCACCTGATCCCTACGGCTGCAGGCCATGAAATCATTCGTCAGGGCAAGAAAGACCTGACGCTGGTGCGCATGACGCCTGACCTGATCTACGACCAGTTGATCGGTGCCGGCTGTGCGCGCAAGTTGATTTTCTCCTGGGGCGGCAACCCGGGCGTGGGTTCCCTGCATCGGCTGCGCGACGCGGTAGAGAAACAATGGCCGCAAGCGCTGGAGATCGAAGAGCACAGCCACGCCGACCTGGCCAATGCCTACGTCGCCGGTGCCTCCGGCCTGCCGTTCGCGGTGTTGCGTGCCTACGCCGGTTCCGACTTGCCCAAGGTCAACCCGCTAATCAAGACCGTCACCTGCCCCTTCACCGGCGAAGTGCTGGCGGCGGTGCCGTCGGTGCGTCCGGACATTACCGTGATTCATGCGCAGAAAGCCGACCGCAAAGGCAACGTGCTGCTCTGGGGCATTCTCGGGGTGCAGAAGGAAGCGGCCCTGGCGGCCAAGCGCTGCATCGTCACCGTCGAGGAAATCGTCGACGACCTGAATGCGCCGATGAACAGCTGCGTGCTGCCGACCTGGGCGCTGACGGCGGTGTGTCACGTACCCGGTGGTGCCCATCCGTCCTACGCGCACGGCTACAACGAGCGGGATAACCGTTTCTACCAGGCGTGGGACCCGATTGCCCGCGACCGTGGCACCTTTACCGCCTGGATCGACGAATACATCCACGGCACTGCCGACTTCAGTGAATTCCAGGCCAAGCTGGCCGCCGCGCAGGAGGCTAAGTAATGGCTTATTCCACCAATGAAATGATGACCGTCGCCGCCGCACGCCGCCTCAAGAACGGCTCGGTGTGCTTCGTTGGCATCGGCCTGCCATCCAAGGCGGCCAACCTGGCGCGCCTGACGTCTTCGCCGGATGTGGTACTGATCTACGAGTCTGGCCCGATTGGGGCCAAGCCCAGTGTGTTGCCGCTGTCCATCGGTGATGGCGAGCTGGCGGAGACCGCCGATACCGTGGTGCCCACCGGTGAGATCTTTCGCTACTGGTTGCAGGGCGGGCGCATTGATGTCGGTTTTCTCGGCGCGGCCCAGGTCGACCGTTTCGGCAATATCAACACCACCGTGGTCGGTGATTATCACCAGCCCAAAGTGCGTTTGCCGGGTGCCGGTGGCGCGCCGGAAATCGCCGGTTCGGCCAAGAGCGTGTTGATCATCCTTAAGCAATCGTCCCGTTCGTTCGTCGACAAACTGGACTTCATCACCTCCGTCGGTCACGGCGAAGGTGGCGACTCACGCAAGCGTCTGGGCCTGCCCGGCGCCGGCCCGGTGGGCATCATTACCGACCTGTGCATCATGGAGCCGGAGGAGGGCAGCCATGAGTTCGTGGTCACTGCGCTGCATCCGGGCGTGACCCGCGAGCAAGTGGTCGCCGCCACCGGCTGGGCGATTCGCTTTGCCGACCAGGTGAGCACCACCGCTGAACCCACCGAGACCGAACTGACCGCCCTGCGTGACCTCGAAGCGCGCACCGCGGCTGCCCACGGCCAAGCACCGGGAGAAGCCTGATGCGCGAGGTTTTTATCTGTGATGCCATTCGCACACCTATCGGCCGTTTCGGCGGTGGCCTGTCCACGGTGCGTGCCGACGACCTGGCGGCGCTGCCGATCAAGGCGCTGATCGAGCGCAACCCGTCGGTGGACTGGAGCGCCGTAGACGAAGTCTTCCTCGGCTGCGCCAACCAGGCAGGTGAAGATAACCGCAACGTGGCACGCATGGCGTTGCTGCTGGCGGGGCTGCCGGAAAGTATTCCTGGAGTGACCCTCAACCGCCTGTGCGCCTCGGGCATGGATGCCATCGGCACCGCCTTTCGTGCGATTGCCAGCGGTGAAATGGAGCTGGCGATTGCCGGTGGCGTCGAATCGATGTCCCGCGCTCCGTTTGTGATGGGCAAGGCCGACGCGGCGTTCTCGCGCAACATGAAGTTGGAAGACACCACCATTGGCTGGCGCTTTATCAACCCGCTGATGAAGGCTCAGTACGGCGTGGATGCCATGCCGCAGACGGCCGATAACGTGGCCGATGACTATCAGGTTTCCCGCGCCGACCAAGACGCTTTCGCCCTGCGCAGCCAGCAACGCACCGCCGCTGCCCAGGCCGCCGGGTTCTTTGCCGAGGAAATCGTTCCGGTGCGGGTCGCCCATAAAAAAGGCGAAACCCTGGTGGAACACGATGAACACCCACGGGACACCACGTTGGAAGCCCTGGCCAAGCTCAAGCCGGTCAACGGCGCGGACAAGACCGTCACTGCTGGCAATGCCTCGGGCGTCAACGATGGCGCCGCCGCGCTGATCCTCGCCAGCGCCGAGGCCGTCAAGCAACACGGCCTCACCGCCCGCGCCCGTGTGCTGGGCATGGCCAGTGCTGGTGTAGCCCCGCGCGTGATGGGCATCGGCCCGGTGCCGGCGGTGCGCAAACTGGTGGAGCGCCTTGGGTTGGCTGTCACCGACTTTGATGTGATCGAACTCAACGAAGCCTTCGCCAGCCAAGGCCTGGCGGTGCTGCGCGAGCTGGGTATTGCGGACGATGCGCCCCAGGTCAACCCCAACGGCGGCGCCATTGCCCTCGGCCATCCCTTGGGGATGAGTGGTGCGCGGTTGGTGATGACGGCCCTGCACCAATTGGAAAAAACCGGCGGCAGCAAAGGCCTGGCGACCATGTGCGTGGGCGTCGGCCAAGGCTTGGCCCTGGCGATTGAACGCGTCTGATCAATAAAAGAGGATTGCTCCATGAGTGACAAGCCCGGTTACCGGCGCCCGCAAGCGGGCACTCAACCTGATTACCTGCACCCGGCCTACCAGTCGACGAACCTGCGTTCGCCGTCCCAGCCTTTGGTGTTCCTGCCCCATTCCTTGTCGGAAATCACCGGCCCGACCATCGGCGCCGAACGTATCAATGAGAAGGACAACGACCTGACAGCCCAGCATGAGGGCGAGCCGCAAGGCGAGCGCATCATCATTCATGGCCGTGTGCTGGACGAAAACGGCCTGCCAGTGCCGGGCATCCTCGTGGAGATCTGGCAGGCCAATGCCGCCGGCCGCTACAACCACAAGCGCGACCTGCACGATGCACCCCTGGACCCGAACTTCACCGGCACCGGGCGCACCGTCACCGACGCCGATGGCTGGTACCAGTTCCAGACCATCAAGCCCGGCGCCTACCCGTGGGGCAACCACCACAACGCCTGGCGCCCGGCGCATATCCACTTTTCGCTGTTCGGCCCCAGCGTGCTGACGCGCCTGGTGACGCAAATGTATTTCCCGGGTGACCCGTTGCTGGAGTACGACCCGATCTACAACTGCGTGCCGGATACCAGCGCCAAGCAACGCTTGATCGCTAGCTTCGACCTGGAAAAAACCATTCCTTCCTATGCCCTCGGCTACCGCTGGGACATCGTCCTGCGCGGCCGCGACGCCACGCCGATGGAGAAATGAGATGACACTCAACGCGACCACGTCCCACACCGTCGGGCCGTATTACCACATTGGCCTGACCTGGCTGAACCGTGAAGACCTGACCGTCACCGCCACCCTCGGTGAGCGCGTGGCAATCAGCGGTCAAGTGGTGGACGGCAACGGTGATGTCGTCAACGACGCCATGCTGGAAGTCTGGCAGGCCAACGCCGTCGGCAAATATGCTCACCCCGAAGACGAGCAGGACAAAGCGCTCGACCCGAACTTCGAAGGCTTCGGCCGCGTGCCGGTGGATGCCGAAGGGCGTTTTCGTTTTACCACCATCAAGCCGGGCAGTGTGCCGGGGCTCAAGGGCACCACCCAGGCGCCGCATTTGGTGGTGCTGGTGTTTGCCCGTGGGTTGGTGAAGCACTTGCTGACGCGGATTTATTTTGACGGTGAGGCCTTGAACGGCGATGACCCGTTGCTGGCGTGTGTGCCGGCAGAACGTCGTGACACCTTGATTGCCCAGGCGGATGCGGCAGGGGTATATCAGTGGAATGTGATTTTGCAGGGCACAGATAAGGAAACGGTGTTCTTCGACTATTGAGTTGGCTGTTGACGATCGTTCCCACGCTCTGCGTGGTAATGCATCCCGTGACGCTGCGCGTCACCCGCGAACGGCAGGACGCGGAGCGTCCCATGCGGCATTCCCACGCAGAGCGTGGGAACGATCATCCAGGCTCCACCTATCCAAAAGTCTGCTTGCGGAACAGGGTTGTTGCAAAGTATGTCTAGGCTATAACCGTTCCCACTGAGTAAAAAAACATGACAACAAAAACCAGCCACTACACCGGAGAAGAACGCAGCAAACGGATCTTTGCGATTGTCGGTGCGTCCTCCGGCAACCTGGTCGAATGGTTCGACTTCTACGTCTATGCCTTCTGCGCGATTTATTTTGCCCCGGCGTTTTTCCCCTCGGATGACCCCACGGTGCAGTTGCTCAACACCGCCGGTGTGTTTGCCGCCGGGTTCCTGATGCGACCGATCGGTGGTTGGTTGTTTGGCCGGGTGGCCGACAAGCACGGGCGCAAGAACTCGATGATGATCTCGGTGCTGATGATGTGCGGGGGCTCTCTGGTCATCGCCTTCCTGCCCACTTATAACGACATCGGTGCCTGGGCCCCGGCGCTGCTGTTGGTGGCACGACTGTTCCAGGGCTTGTCGGTGGGCGGCGAATACGGCACCACGGCCACCTACATGAGTGAAGTCGCGCTCAAGGGCCAGCGTGGCTTCTTTGCTTCGTTCCAGTACGTGACCCTGATCGGCGGCCAGTTGCTGGCGGTGCTGGTGGTGGTGATCCTGCAACAGATCCTCACCGAAGAAGAACTGCGTGCCTGGGGTTGGCGCATCCCATTTGTGATCGGCGCCATAGCCGCCGTGATCTCCCTGCTGCTGCGTCGCACCCTGAAAGAAACCACCAGCAAGGAAATGCGCGAAGACAAGGACGCCGGCAGTATCGTCGCGCTGTTTCGCGACCACGGCAAAGCTTTCATTACGGTGCTGGGCTACACCGCCGGCGGCTCGCTGATTTTCTATACCTTCACCACCTACATGCAGAAGTACCTGGTGAACACCGTCGGCATGCACGCCAAGACGTCGAGCTACATCATGACCGGCGCGCTGTTCCTGTACATGTGCATGCAGCCGTTGTTCGGCATGTTGGCCGACAAGATCGGCCGGCGTAATTCGATGCTCTGGTTTGCCGGCCTTGGCACGCTGTTCACTGTGCCGATCCTGTTGACCTTGAAAACCGTGACCAGCCCGTTTTTGGCATTTGTGCTGATCACCCTGGCCTTGGCGATTGTCAGCTTCTACACCTCCATCAGCGGCCTGGTCAAAGCGGAGATGTTTCCGCCGCAGGTGCGTGCCTTGGGCGTAGGCCTGGCCTATGCGGTGGCTAACGCGGTGTTTGGCGGTTCGGCAGAAGTGGTTGCGCTGAGCCTCAAATCCATCGGCATGGAAAACACCTTTTATTGGTACGTCACCGCGATGATGGCGGTGGCCTTCCTGTTCAGCTTGCGCCTGCCGAAACAGGCGGCGTACCTGCATCACGATCTGTAAGGGATGAGTTATGACGTTGCGCACGAGCAATCAACTGTTCGACGCTTATTTCACTGCTGACAGCATGGCCGAGGTGTTCTGTGACCAGGGGCGCTTGCAGGGCATGCTGGATTTCGAAGCCGCACTGGCCCGGGCGCAGGCCCGCGTAGGGTTGATTCCCCAGGCCGCCGTCGCACCGATTGCCCAGGCGTGCCTGGCGTCGCTGTATGACGTGGATGCCCTTGGCAGCGCAATTGCCACGGCGGGCAACTCAGCGATTCCTTTGGTGAAGGCGTTGGGCAAGTTGATCGCCAGTGAGGACGCTGACGCCGAGCGTTATGTGCACCTGGGCGCAACCAGTCAGGATGTGATGGACACCGGCCTGGTGCTGCAACTGCGCCGTGGGGTGGAATTGATCGAGGCCGACCTGGCTCGTCTGGGGGAGGTGTTGGCCGCCCAGGCCCAGCGTTACGCCACCGTGCCGTTGGCCGGGCGCACCTGGTTGCAGCACGCGACGCCGGTCACCCTGGGGATGAAAATCGCCGGTTGGCTGGGCGCGGTGACGCGCAGTCGCCAGCGCCTGGCCGAATTGAAACCGCGCCTGTTGGTGCTGCAATTTGGCGGCGCGTCGGGCACTTTGGCGGCCCTCGGCGAACACGCCATGCCTGTGGCCGAGGCCTTGGCCGCCGAGTTGCAACTGGGCTTGCCGGAGCAACCCTGGCACACCCAGCGTGACCGCCTGGTGGAGTTTGCCAGCCTGCTCGGTCTGATCGCCGGTAGCCTCGGCAAGTTGGGCCGCGATATCAGCCTGTTGATGCAGACCGAAGCGGCGGAGGTGTTCGAGCCTTCGGCGCCGGGCAAGGGCGGTTCGTCCACCATGCCGCACAAGCGTAACCCGGTGGGCGCCGCGGTGCTGATCAGCGCAGCCACCCGCGTACCCGGCCTGGTGGCGACAATGTTCAGCGCCATGCCCCAGGAGCACGAACGCAGCCTGGGCTTGTGGCATGCCGAATGGGAAACCTTGCCGGAAATTTGCCGCCTGGTATCCGGTGCCTTGCATCAGGCAATTCTGGTCAGTGAAGGGCTGGAGGTGAATGCCGAACGCATGGCACAGAACCTCGACCTGACCCAAGGCCTGGTACTGGCCGAAGCGGTGAGTATCGTGCTCGCCCAACGCTTGGGCCGTGACACCGCGCACCATCTGCTGGAACAGTGCTGCAAACGTGCGGTCGCCGAGCAGCGCCATTTGCGCGCGGTACTGGCGGATGAGCCGCACGTCACCGCCGAGCTGTCGGCGGCTGAACTGGATCGCCTGCTCGACCCTGCCCACTACCTAGGCCAGGCGTCTACCTGGGTCACGCGTGCGGTGACCGAACATTTTGCTTTGACTGCCTGAGGAGAACGCTGTGGCTTTTGTACAACTCGCCGAGGGCGAACTGCATTACCAACTCGAGGGGCCCGCCGACGCACCGGTATTGGTGCTGTCCAATTCCTTGGGTACCGACCTGCATATGTGGGACATCCAGATACCGGCTTTTACCGAGCATTTTCGTGTGCTGCGATTCGACACCCGTGGCCACGGCCAATCCCTGGTGACCGCGGGGCCTTACAGCATCGAGCAACTGGGCCGAGACGTGATCGCGCTGCTGGATGCGCTGGATATCCAGAAGGCGCATTTTTGCGGACTGTCCATGGGTGGCTTGATCGGCCAATGGCTGGGCATTCATGCCGGCGAGCGCCTGCAACGCCTGGTGGTGTGTAATACCGCGGCCAAGATCGGCACGCCCGAGGTGTGGAACCCGCGTATCGAAATGGTCCTGCGTGATGGCGCAGCCGCGATGGTGGCGCTGCGCGATGCGTCGATTGCGCGCTGGTTCACCGCGGATTTCGCCGCTGCCAACCCGCATCAGGCCAAGCAGATCACCGACATGCTCGCGGCCACGTCACCCGAGGGGTATGCCGCCAACTGCGGCGCCGTGCGCGATGCGGATTTTCGTGAGCAATTGTCCTCGATCAAGGTGCCGACCCTGGTGATTGCCGGCACCGAAGACGCGGTGACGCCGCCAGCCGGCGGCCACTTTATCCAGAGCCATGTGCAGGGTGCCGAGTATGCCGAGTTCTATGCGGCGCACCTGTCCAACGTTCAGGCCGGTGCTGCGTTCAGCGACCGGGTGATCGAATTTCTGCTGGCCCGCTGAGGAGCTATTTGTGGACGAGAAACAACGTTATGCCGAAGGCCTGCAGGTGCGCCGCGAAGTACTGGGCGATGCCCATGTCGACCGCAGCCTCAATGCCCTGACCGAGTTCAACAGCGAGTTCCAGGAAATGATCACCCGCCATGCCTGGGGTGACATCTGGACCCGCCCCGGCCTGCCTCGGCATACCCGCAGCCTGATCACCATCGCGATGCTGATCGGCATGAACCGCAGTGAAGAACTGAAACTGCACCTGCGTGCCGCCGCCAGCAACGGCGTGACCCGCGCCGAGATCAAGGAAGTGCTGATGCAGAGTGCGATTTACTGTGGGATCCCGGCGGCGAATGCGACGTTTCACTTGGCTGAGTCAGTGTGGGATGAGTTGGGAGTTGAGTCGCGGGGCGCGGTCTAGATGTATTCCGTACGTAGTGGGCGGCGCATTTCTTCCTTCAGTGCATTTTCAGTAAATGCAGGGGGGTTGCTTGTCGTGGGCTCGGTTGCACGATGATCGTCAAAATCGAACGATAATGCATCTGTAGGCAAGCCTACTGCTTGACGTTCGTCGTTGGGCTCGCCCTCAGGATTCTCGTCTATGACTGTTTGACCTTCGAGGAAGGTACCCGTGGCCCCATTGTAGGCGTGGGCCATTTCATGGAATAGGACGTTGACCGGAGCAGTTTCGTCATTAGGCACGAAGGAGGGGTTGTATTGTAATTGTGCGCCCGTCGCGAAGGCGCCACGTTGATTGTGAGCAATGTAGCCCTGGGCTGCTGGTTCAAGGGTCTCCAGGGATTTACCTGTAGCCAGGTGGTTGCGCACCGCTGCGTTATTAAAAATGTAAAAGCCGTTATCATCAGCCGTTTCAGTGATGCGCACCGGAGAGTCATTGCGCTGGGCCGAGTTATCGGCAGTGCTTAACATTTTTTTGCCTGGCAGGGACATTCTCAGCAGTTCCATGTCGTCCTCTACGTATTGTATGAACTCGGGAGAGCCTTCAACGACATAGCCACTTTTTCCTGCTTCGCGGTATTGCGTGTGAATGAGCGTGGAACCTGGCGTGCGGTGAATCTCGTCCGAAGGCTTGGCATAAATGACGGTGTCATCGCTATTGGACCTGACAATATTTTTGTCGCGCCCGGTATAAATCGTGGCAGGGCCCTGCGTGACTATCAGGTTTTCACCTTTGCCTCCATGCATGACTATCGGGTTTGGGGAGTCATTGCTGGTGCTAATCATAAAGTCGTGACCGTCACCACCGTCCATGTAGATATGGCGATCAGCAGAACCCTCTCCTGACTGCATGCGGTCATTACCGTTGTTTCCCTTGAGAATGCCACTGCCGGAGCCTGCGATGAGTAAATCGTCGCCATCATCACCAAATGCGATGCCGACGCCGCTGCCCAGTTTTAGCCAGTCGTTCCCTGCGCCTCCGTATAGACGCGTATTACCCGAGCCAGCACGGGCATAATCATTGCCCTCGCCCAGTTCAATGCGAATGTCGTTATTAACGTCTGGGTGGATCACAACGCAGTCATCGCCGCCTTTGGTTTTTATGCGCAGGGGCTGGATTTCAGTTCCGTCAGAGGAGCGAGCAAGACTCAGTTGATACGGTATGTTATTGATGGTGGCGACCAGACTGTCGTCCGGGCCTTTTTTGATAATGACCTTATCGGCACGGTCAGTTGTCTCGATTACACATTCATTACCAGCAGCCCCTATCGGCTCGCCGTTTTTGCTTAAGTAGGTTATCTCCTGATAGATCTTTACGTTCGCGTCATGACGCAACACATCAGTGTTGATGTATTTTTTTTGGGTTGTGTCTAGTGGGTCCTGATCAGGTGTGAGCCTGGAATGGCTGGAAAAGTACAGGAAATCCACTGTCCTGTCCGGTCCTACATACCCGGCAGATTTAGCGTTGATCTGGATGGGTGGTCGCGGTGAGGTTGTGCTGGAAGGTGCCTCCACGGGCGCCATGGGTTGTGGATTGACGGCGTATGCGCCAGAAAGCGAAGACGTATTCATGTGGGTCATCTCATTGTGTGTTGACCCTGAGTGGTGGTGCTGGAATTGAGGTTCCCGACAGCAGGTGGGCGGGGACGGCAGCAGATGTTATCCGTTGTTGCGACGAGGTTAATGAGAGTCTGCGTCCCACACCAGATTCCAAATCCCAGGCAAATGCACTGGGTCGTCCACATTTTTCACGGTTCGCGCAATCGCCGCGCGCTCAACCTGGGCCGTGTCGGTGTAGAACGGCTCGGCAGCGGTCTTCAAACCGTTGACCCGCGCGCTGTCCATCAGGATCTGCAAATACTCCTGCATATGCCGCGCGGTGTAGCGATTGATGTCATGGAAGGTCACCACCACCGGGATCACCCCCTCCACCGTTGGCAGCTCACCCAAGGCGATGCGTTCGCGCACCACCGACAGTTGCCGATACAGGTTGGCCCGCCGACGCGGGCTGGCGTTGAAGCCCCAGATCTTGCCGTCATTGGCACTCAGGTCCGTCAGCAGAACGTGCATGCCGTGGCGTTGGTAGGCGGCGAAGGTGCGCTTGTCGTAGTTCCAGAAGGGTGGGCGTACCAGCACGGGGGGCGCGCCCGTGATGGCGGCAATGTCTGCGGCCCCTTCGGTAAGGGTGTGTTCCAGGGTGGCGTCGTTCAGCCAGCGATGATTGGTGTGAAACGCCGTGGCGGTGTGAAAGGCCAGGACATGGCCAGCGGCGAATTCACGTTCCATGGTCTTGCGCCCCCGGGCACTGCCGCCGGAGCGAGCGGCTTCGGTCTGCAGGAAGAACACCGCCTTGATTCCCGGCAGCACCGGGTTGTTGGCCAGGTCCGCCACTACCGAACGGCTCGGATTGTTGTAGCCCGAGGCGCTTGGGCCGTCATCGAAGGTCAG
Organism: Pseudomonas sp. MF6767; assembly: GCF_016405475.1. Lineage (NCBI taxonomy): Bacteria > Pseudomonadati > Pseudomonadota > Gammaproteobacteria > Pseudomonadales > Pseudomonadaceae > Pseudomonas > Pseudomonas sp. MF6767. Next base: position 457,064 of record NZ_JAEKCY010000003.1, read on the forward strand.
CAAAAAGCGGATCGGCGCCTGGGCCAGCAGGCGCTGTTCGGTCTGTGGCGTCAGGGCGATGGGGGCGCTGATGCAGCCCCCCAGGCTCAAGGCCAGGGCAAACAGTACGATTGCTGTAGCGAAGGATTTCATGCCGTGCAGGGCCCGAGTAAAGGCCGCTGCTGGGGGGATCAGCAGCGGCAGGCGCGCACCATACAGTAAGTGCTATGCCGGTTTACAGCAGACTGATCGGATAGCTGACGATCAACCGGTTCTCATCGAACTCGTTGTTGCTGTAGTCCCTGCGCATGCTCGAATTGCGCCAGCGCACGTTGAGGTTTTTCAGCGTGCCGCTTTGCACCGTATAGCCTACTTCGGTCTCGCGGCCCCACTCCTTGCCGTCGGTGATGGTGCCGGTGTGTACGTTGCTGCCGCTGATATAGCGGTTCATCAGGGTCAGGCCCGGTACGCCGAGGGCGGCGAAGTTGTAGTCGTGGCGAACCTGCCAGGATTTCTCCTGCGCGTTGTCGTAGCTGGAGTTGTAGCTGTCGTTGGCCAGGGTACCGCCGCTGGTGCCGTTGACGCGCATCCAGGCACTGTCGCCGGTGAGTTTTTGCAAACCGACGTAGAAGGTGTTGCCGCCGTACCTGGCCGAGAACAAACCGGACCAGGTTTTGTTGTCCAGGTCGCCGGCGCGGGCGCTGCCGTCGTCCTTGCCGTAGAAGAAGCCCAGGTTGGCGCCCAGGGTCCAGGCGCCCACAGGCTGGCTGTGGATCAGATTGACGAACTGCTGGCTGTAGATGTCCTTGAGCTGGGCATTCCACACGCCGACTTGGGTGCGTTTGTCGTTGAACGCGTATTCGGCGCCCTGGAAATTGAAACGGTCGGAGGTGAAGGCGGTTTTGCCGAACATCGACATGTCGCTCATGCTGCCGTCGTCCCGCGGGCTGTTGGCGCGGAATTGGCCGCCATAGAGGGTCAGGCCGTCGATTTCCTTCGAGGTGATCTGCCCACCACGCAGGGTCTGTGGCAGGGAGCGGCCATCGTCGGAACGCAGGATCGGCAGCACCGGCATCCATTCGCCCACCTTCAACTCGGTCTTGGAAAAGCGCGCCTTGAATGCCACGCCGAGCCGGCCGAATTCATCGGCTGGCCGACCGTCATGGTCCAGCGGCAGCAACTGCGTGCCGCCCGTGCCACGCCCGCCATCAAGCTTGAGCGAGTACAAGCCCAGCACATCCACACCAAAACCGACTGTGCCTTGGGTGAACCCGGACTTGGCGTCGAGAATGAAACTTTGCGTCCACTCCTGCGCGCCACCCTGAGCCTTCGTAGGATTGGTGTAGTTGCGGTTGAAGAAGAAATTACGCAGGTTGAGGTTGGCGCTGGCGTCTTCGAGAAAGCCGTGATCCTGGGCGAGAACGGGCAGGGCAGAACTGGCGACAGCAGCCGCCAGCAACAGCTGGCGCGGTTGGAAAGTGCTCATGGTGTGAACCTGTTGTTATTGGGTTTATGCAGGTGGCGGCCATGGTGCGCGGCGGTGCGGGGGCGATGAAAGTAGGGGAAGGCGGGTTGTGGGCGATGATCGAACGTAAGTTGTACGGGCAACAATGCAGGCATAAAAAAACCGCTTCCGGTGAGGGAAGCGGTTTTTCACACCCGCGCTATCAGAACAACTTCAACGGCGGTGCTTGTTCTTTCAACGGCTCGTTCTTCGCAGTCTGCTCGTTCCAGCCACCGCCGAGGGCCTTGTACAGGTTGACCTCGCTGGTGAGCTGCGCCAGGCGGTCGGTGATCAGCGATTGCTGGGCACTGAACAGTTGGCGCTGGGCGTCGAGGAAGGTCAGGTTGCTGTCGACACCAATGCGGTAGCGACGCTCGGCCAGGCGGTAGTAATCCTGGTTAGCCTCGACGAAGCCGCGCTGGGCATCCAGTTGCTGCTTGTAGGTCGCACGCGCGGCCAGGCCGTCGGAGACTTCCTGGAAGCCGGTCTGGATGGCCTTCTCGTAGTTGGCCACGTTGATCTCTTTCTGGATCTTCGAGTAGTCCAGGCTTGCGCGCAGGCTACCGGCGTTGAAGATCGGGATGTTGATCTGCGGGGCAAACGCCCAGGTCCCCGAACCGCCTTTGAACAGGCCACCCAGGGTAGGGCTGGCAGTACCGGCGCTGGCGGTCAGGCTGATGCTCGGGAAGAACGCCGCACGGGCCGCGCCGATGTTGGCGTTGGCGGCCTTGAGGTTGTACTCGGCTTGCACGATGTCTGGGCGACGTTGCAGCAGGTCCGAGGGCAACCCGGCAGGCACTTCGCTGAGCAGGTCATCGGACAGCGGCTTGCTGGCGATATTCGCCGGCAGGCCGGTGCCCAGCAGCAGGGTCAGGCTGTTTTCGTCCTGGGCCACCTGGCGGGTGTAACGCGCCAGTTGCACACGGGCGTTTTCCACCGAGGTGCGTGCCTGGCTGAGGTCGAGGGCCGAGGCCACGCCGACTTCATTGCTGCGCGAGGTGAGCTTGTAGCTTTGCTCGAACGCGGCCAGGGTGTCCTGGGTCAGCTTGAGCAGCTCCTTGTCGGCCTGCCAGGTCAGGTAGGCATTGGCCACGCTGGCCACCAGGCTGATTTGGGTGCTGCGGCGCGCTTCTTCAGTGGCGAAGTACTTTTGCAGCGCTTCTTCACTGAGGCTGCGCACGCGGCCGAACAGGTCCAGCTCATACGAACTGATGCCAAGGCCCGCCGAGTACTGGCTGGCGATGGTCGATTCGCCGGTCTGCGACAGCTTGGCCGGGGTGCGCGAACGGCTGCCGTTACCGGTGGCCGATACCGCCGGGAACAGGTCGGCACGCTGGATCTGGTATTGCGCTGCATAGGCGTCGATGTTCAGCGCCGCGACACGTAGGTCACGGTTGTTCACCAACGCGGTCTGGATCAATTGCTGCAGGGCAGGGTCATGGAAAAACTGCTTCCAGCCTTGCTCGGCAGCGGCCTGGCTCGGCGCCTGGGCCGACGAATACGCCGGCCCCTGCGGGAACTGCGCGGCCACCGGCGCTTCGGGACGCTGATAGTCAGGTATCAGCGAGCAGCCACTGAGCACGAATGCGGTGACGGCTAGGGAAAGTAGCGACTTGCTCATTGGCCAGCCTCTTTAGGAGTTTCAGTAGTGTCTTTCTTTTTGCGTTCGCCAGCGGCGGACACGGTTGCGTAGAACAGTGGCACCCAGAAGATCGCCAGCACAGTGGCCGTGATCATACCGCCGATAACGCCGGTACCGATTGCGTGCTGGCTGCCTGAACCGGCGCCGGTGGAGATTGCCAGCGGCAATACGCCGAGCATGAACGCCAACGAGGTCATGATGATCGGGCGCAGACGCATGCGGGATGCTTCGATAGCCGCCTCGACGATGCCTTTGCCTTGCTCATGCAGTTCCTTGGCGAATTCCACGATGAGGATGGCGTTTTTCGCCGCCAGGCCCACCGTCACCAACAGGCCCACCTGGAAGAACACGTCGTTGGACAAGCCGCGCATGCTGGTGGCGATCAGTGCACCGATCACACCCAGAGGTACAACCAGAATCACCGCGATCGGGATCGACCAGCTTTCGTACAGTGCCGCCAGGCACAAGAACACGACCAGCAGCGACAGTGCGTACAGTGCTGGCGCCTGGGAACCGGAAAGGCGTTCTTCGTACGACAGGCCTGTCCAGGCGTAACCGACACCGGCCGGCAGTTCTTTGGCGATGCGTTCGACTTCGGCCATCGCATCACCGGTACTGTAGCCCGGTGCCGGGGTACCGAGGATTTCCATCGCCGCTACACCGTTGTATCGCGAAAGCTTGGGCGAACCGTAGATCCACTTGCCCGACGAGATGGCCGACAGCGGCACCATTTTCCCGTCGTTGCTGCGCACGTACCATTTGTCCAGGTCTTCGGGCGACATCCGGCTGGCGGCGTCGCCTTGTACATACACCTTCTTCACGCGACCACGGTCGATGAAGTCGTTGATGTAGCTACCACCCAAGGCAATGGCCAGGGTCTGCTGGATATCCGCCAGGCTGATGCCTTGGGCACTGGCTTTCTCGTCGTCAACGGTCAGCTCGTACTGCGGCTCGTCGTTCACGCCGTTAGGACGCACGCCGGCCAGCACCTTGCTTTGTGCCGCCGCACCCAGGAACTGGTTACGTGCAGCCATCAGCTTGTCGTGGCCGACGCCACCCTGGTCTTGCAGGAACACGTCGAAACCCGTGGCGTTACCCAACTCCAGCACCGAAGGCGGCACGATGGCGAAAACCATGGCGTCCTTGAAGGCCCCGAAGAAGTAACCCTGGGCACGCTTGGCCACTTCGAACACCGACTGGCTCGAATCACGCTCATCCCACGGCTTGAGCATCACGAACGCAAGCCCGGAGCTCTGGCCACGACCGGCGAAGTTGAAGCCGTTCACGGTAAACACCGACTTCACCGCCTTGCCTTCGCCTGGCTCGCCTTCCTTGTCGTTCAGCAGGAAGGCGCGCATGTCGTCGACGACTTTCTGCGTGCGCTCAGCCGAAGCACCGACCGGTGTCTGCACCTGGGCGAAGATCACACCCTGGTCTTCCTCAGGCAGGAACGCGCTTGGAATACGGGTGAACATCCAGATCATGCCGGCCAGGATCAGCGCATACACCAGGAATGCCGGGATCTTGTGCTTGATCATGCCGCCCACGCCGCGCTCGTACTTGAGTACGCCACGGTCGAAGGTGCGGTTGAACCAGCCGAAGAAGCCGCGCTTGGGCTGGCCGTGTTTTTCCGGATCAATCGGCTTGAGCATGGTGGCGCACAAAGCCGGGGTGAAGATCAGGGCAACCAGCACCGACAACGCCATCGCCGAAACGATGGTGATGGAGAACTGCCGGTAGATCACACCGGTGGAACCACCGAAGAACGCCATCGGCAGCAGTACCGCCGACAGTACCAGGGCAATACCCACCAGGGCACCCTGGATCTGGCCCATGGACTTGATCGTTGCTTCCTTGGGCGACAGGTGCTCCTCGGCCATTACCCGTTCGACGTTTTCCACCACGACGATGGCATCGTCCACCAGCAAGCCGATGGCCAGGATCATGCCGAACATGGTCAAGGTGTTGATGGTGAAGCCGCACGCCGCCAGGATCCCGAAGGTACCCAGCAATACCACCGGTACGGTCATGGTAGTGATGATGGTGGCACGGAAGTTCTGCAGGAACAGGAACATCACCAGGAACACCAGCACGATCGCTTCGACCAGGGTGTGAACCACACCGGAGATCGATTCGGTCACGACCGGGGTGGTGTCATACGGCACCACCGCCTTCATGCCAGGCGGGAAGAACGGCTCCAGGGACTTGACCGTTTCGCGGATGGCCTTGCCAGTGTCCAGTGCGTTGGCACCGGCCGCCAGCTTGATCGCCATACCCGAAGCCGGCTTGCCGTTGAACTGTGCACTGATGCTGTAGTTCTGGCCGCCCAGTTCGATGCGCGCGACGTCACCCAGGCGAACCTGGGAGCCGTCGGTGTTCACCTTCATCAGGATCTTGGCGAATTCCTCGGTGCTTTGCAGGCGCGTCTTGCCGATGATCGTAGCGTTCAGTTGGGTACCGGGCAGGGCAGGCAGGCCGCCCAGTTGGCCGGTGGCCACCTGCACGTTCTGGGCCTTGATGGCATTGCTGACGTCCACTGGCGTGAGCTGGTAATTGTTCAGTTTGGCCGGGTCGAGCCAGATACGCATGGCGTACTGCGAACCGAACACCTGGAAGTCACCCACCCCCGCGGTACGGGAGATCGGGTCCTGGATGTTGGACACGATGTAGTTGGAGAGGTCGTCCTTGGTCATGCTGCCGTCTTCCGACACCAGACCGATCACCATCAGGAAGTTCTTCACCGACTTGGTCACGCGGATACCCTGTTGCTGCACTTCTTGCGGCAGCAGTGGGGTGGCCAGGTTGAGCTTGTTCTGTACCTGGACCTGAGCGATATCCGGGTTGGTACCCTGGTTGAACGTCACGGTGATGGTCATGCTGCCGTCGGAGTTACTGTCCGAGGAGACATAACGCAGGTTGTCGATACCGTTGAGCTGTTGCTCGATGACCTGCACCACGGTGTCCTGCACGGTTTGTGCGGACGCGCCTGGGTAGGTCACCTGGATATCAATGGCCGTTGGCGCAATGGCCGGGTATTGGTTGATGGGCAACTTCAGGATCGAGAGTGCCCCGACCAGCATGATCACCAGGGCAATTACCCAGGCGAAAATGGGACGGTCGATAAAAAATTTCGACATGGATTACTCCCCTTGACCAGCAGCGGCAGCAGGCGCTGCGGCAGTACCGGCGGGTTTAGCGTTGGAGGCTTCCGTGACCTTCACCTCGGCGCCTGGCTTGACGTACTGCAAGCCTTCGGTGATGACGCGATCACCGGCATTGAGGCCTTTTTCCACCAGCCAGTAGGCACCGGCGGTACGGTTGGCAACCAGTTCGCGTTGCTCGACCTTGTTGTCCTTGTTCACGATCAGCGCTGTCGGAATGCCACGCAGGTCACGGGTCACGCCTTGTTGCGGAGCCAGGATGGCCTTGCTGTTCACACCGGCCAGCAACTGGGCGTGTACGAACATGCCCGGCAGCAGCACGTGGTCAGGGTTGGGGAACACGGCGCGCAGGGTCACGGAACCGGTGGTCTGGTCGACCGACACTTCGGAGAACTCCAGCTTGCCGTCCTGGGCGTAGGCCGTGCCGTCTTCCAGGGTCAGCTTGACCTTGGCAGCGTTTTCGCCGGCTTTTTCCAGTTGGCCACTCGCCAGATCGCGACGCAGCTTGAGCATTTCAGCCGAAGATTGCGTGACGTCGACGTAGATCGGGTCCAGTTGCTGGATCACCGCCATGGCGTCGGCCTGGCCATTGCTGACCAGTGCGCCTTCGGTGACCGAAGAACGGCCAATACGCCCGGAGATCGGCGCGTACACCTTGGTATAGCGCACGTTGATCTGGGCGGTTTGAACGTTTGCCTCGGCAGTCATGCGGTTGGCAACGGCGGTGTCGTATTCCTGACGGCTGACGGCTTGTTCATCGACCAATTGCTTGTAGCGATCGGTGATGGATTTGGTCTGGGTCAGGCTCGCTTGTGCGCTTTTGAGCGTGGCTTCATACACCGACGGGTCGATCTGGTAGAGCTGTTGCCCTTCCTTCACGTCGGCGCCTTCCTTGAACAGGCGCTTGAGAATGATGCCGTTGACTTGCGGCCGGACTTCCGCAATGCGAAAGGCGGTGGTGCGGCCTGGCAGCTCGGTGGTCAGGGTATAGGCTTGCGGTTGAATGGTGACCACGCCGACCTGAGGGGTTTGAGCGGGCGGTGCCGCTTCTTCCTTTTTACATCCGCTGAGCAGCGATGCCAGGGCGACGGCAGTGACCAGAGCGGTAACAGCTGGCTTAAGTTGCATGAAGATCCTCGGGTCAGGCGCGCAGAGTGCGCACAAGAAGTGTGGAAGGGTAAAAAACAAGCCGTGAGTGGATAAGTAGCTTGCTACGCAATATACTTACGTTCATGGTTGTTTGTAAACTCTTGACAGGCTTCGCGCAATGTTGACAAAGCACCGCCGCAAGCCTCGATTCTAGTACGTTCGGCGCCCATGACGGCGTCGTCCCACAATTATTCAGATGACGGTCAAGTACCGTCCACAGTGTCCCGATTGAGGTTTTACTGCCATGGTTCGTCGCACCAAAGAGGAAGCTCAGGAAACGCGCAGCCAGATTCTCCAAGCCGCCGAGCAAGCCTTTTATGAGCGTGGCGTAGCGCGTACCACCCTGGCGGACATCGCCGCGTTGGCGGGCGTGACGCGTGGGGCTATCTATTGGCATTTCAGCAATAAGTCCGATTTGCTCCAGGCCTTGCTCGATACGCTGCACGAACCCCTGGACGAATTGGCCCGGGCGAGTGAAAGCGAGGATGAAGTCGACCCGCTGGGCTGTATGCGCAAGCTGCTGATTCATCTCTACCATGAAGTGGCCCTGGACCCGAAAACCCGGCGCATCAACGAGATTCTGTTTCATAAGTGCGAGTTCACCGATGAAATGTGTGACATGCGCCGCCAACGCCAGACCCACAGCCTGGAATGCAACCTGCGTATCAGCCTGACGTTGCGTAACGCGGTTCATCGCGGGCAACTGCCTGAAAATCTCGACACCACCCGTGGGGCTGTCTGCATACATGCCTTCATCCACGGTTTGATCGGCCAGTGGCTGCTGGTCCCCGATAGCTTTGAACTGCACCAGGACGCCGAGCGCTGGGCTGATATAGGGCTGGACATGCTGCGCCTGAGCCCCAGCCTGCGCAATTGAAACAAAATGCGTAATTGCAACCCGTTGTGTCAACAGTAAAGCCTAAGGACGGTCAATCGTCCTTCTGGCTGATTTGTGGGGTGACTTTATATACGGCCTGGCGGGCGGTTGATAGGTAGCCGGCTAAGTATTTTGTAGCGATATTGTTGCCGTTCTGTGAAGCGATGTTTCCATGGGGGCTACAGACAGGCACAAATGTGAGAGGGGACTTGCTCCTGACACTGTAGGAGCGAGCTTGCTCGCGAAAAACTTCAACGATAACGCGTGCTTCCTGAGTGAACGCGGCGCCTCTTAGTTTCTCGCGAGCAAGCTCGCTCCTACAGCATTGGGTTTGCGGGTTAGGTTAGATCGGCAGCGTCGGGTAGTCGATGTAACCCACCGGGCCTTTGCCATAGAAAGTTTCAGGGTGCGGCTCGTTCAACGGCGCATCGGCCTTCAGTCGCGCCGGCAGGTCCGGGTTGGCGATAAAAGGAATACCAAAGGCCACTGCATCCGCCTTGCCCGCCGCCAGCCAGGCGTTGGCGCTGTCTTTGGTGAAACGTTCGTTGGCGATGTGTACGCCGCCGAAGGCTTTTTTCAGCTGTGGGCCGAGGCTATCCGCACCTTCTTTTTCGCGGGAGCAGATGAAGGCGATGCCGCGCTTGCCCAGTTCGCTGGCGACGTAGGTGAAGGTCTCGGCGAGGTTGTCGTCGCCCATGTCATGCGCGTCAGCACGCGGTGCCAGGTGCACGCCCACGCGGCCGGCGCCCCAGACTTCGATGGCGGCGTCGGTGACTTCCAGCAACAGGCGCGCACGGTTTTCCAGGGAACCACCGTACTGGTCGGTGCGCTGGTTGGTGCTGCTCTGCAGGAACTGGTCAAGCAGGTAGCCGTTGGCGCCGTGGATTTCCACGCCGTCGAAACCGGCGGCCTTGGCGTTCTCGGCGCCGGTGCGATAAGCGTCGACGATGTCGGCGATTTCAGCGGTTTCCAGGGCGCGCGGGGTTGGGTAGCCGGCCAATGGGCGAACTAGGCTGACGTGGCCTTTAGCCTGGACCGCACTCGGAGCCACCGGGGTTTCCCCGTTCAGGTAGGACTCGTGGGAGATGCGGCCAACGTGCCACAACTGCAGGAAGATCTTGCCGCCCGCGCCATGCACGGCCTTGGTGATGTTGGCCCAGCCGCGCACCTGGTCGTTGGACCAGATGCCGGGGGTGTCCGGGTAGCCCACGCCCATCGGTGTCACGGAAGTGGCTTCGCTGAGGATCAGCCCGGCGGAGGCGCGTTGCACGTAGTACTCGGCCATCAGCGCATTGGGCACGCGCCCGGCATCCGCGCGGCAGCGGGTCAGCGGCGCCATGATGATGCGGTTCGACAGTTGCACGTCGCCCAGTGTGATCGGATCGAAAATAGTCGTCATGGAAAAAACACCTTCTCTTTAAGTTGATCAGTGGGTCGCGGGGGCCAGGTCGGCATTGCCGCCCTGACGGAAAGTGATCAGGGTCACCAGCAGCGCGAGAATCGCCAGTGCTGCAGCGGCCAGGGGCACGCTGGTCAGGCCGAAGCCGTGGGCAATCACGCTGCCGCCGACCCAGGCGCCGAGGGCGTTGCCAATGTTGAAGGCACCGATGTTCAGGGTGGATACCAGGTTCGGCGCGGCCTTGCCGAAGGTCACCACGTTGATTTGCAGCGCCGGCACGGCGGCGAACGAGGCGGTGGCCCACAGGAACAGGGTGATTTCAGTCGGTATCACCGCAACGCTGGTCCAGCTCAACACCGTGGAAACCATCGCCATGCTGATGAACACGCCGATCAAGGTGGCCGCCAGGCGCTTGTCCGCCAGTTTGCCGCCGATGATGTTGCCCACGGTGAGCCCCAGGCCGATCAGCAGCAGGGTCCAGGTCACGCCCTTGGGCGACACGCCGGTGACATCGCCCAGCAGCGGCGCGACGTAGGTAAAGAGGGTGAACATAGACGCGGCAAACAGCGCGGTCATGCTCAGCGACAGCCAGATACCGGCACCCTTGAGGGCGGCCAGTTCGGCGCGCATGTCGAGTTTTTCTTCGTCACGCTTGGCGGGCAGGAAGCGAATAAGGCCGATCAAGGCGATTACGCCAATCACGGTCACGGCCCAGAAGGTCGAGCGCCAGCCGGCTTCCTGGCCCAGCGCCGTACCCAGGGGCACGCCCAGCACGTTCGCCAGGGTCAACCCGGTGAACATCAGCGCCACGGCCGACGCACGTTTGTTGGCCGGTACCAGGTTGGCCGCCACCACCGAGCCAATCCCGAAGAAGGCACCGTGGCACAACGCTGTGACCACACGGGCAAACATCAGCACGTTGTAGTCGCTTGCCAGGGCACAGAGCAGATTGCCGATAATGAAAATACCCATCAACGCTACCAGCGCCGCCTTGCGTGGCAGCCTGGCGGTGGCCAGTGCCATGAACGGTGCGCCGATGGCCACGCCCAGGGCGTAGCCGGTGACCAGCCAGCCGGCTCCGGGAATCGACACACCCAGGTCCGCCGCCACATCGGGCAGCAAGCCCATGATGACGAACTCGGTGGTGCCGATGGCGAAGGCGCTCAGGGCCAGTATGAGTAGCGAGAGGGGCATGGACGTGTCCTTGATGATTACGGTGCGCTGAGTTCGGTAATGAGCGCAGCGAGAAAGGCTTGGATCACTTCCTCGTTGCGCTTGAAAAAGTGCCACTGCCCGGCTTTCTGGCTGCTGATCAAACCCGCCCGTTGCAAGGTGGCCAGGTGCGCCGACACGGTCGACTGGGACAAGCCGCAGCGTTGGTCGATCTGCCCGGCGCAGATGCCGTATTCGTGGTTGTGCAATTGCTCGGGGAACTGCACTTTCGGGTCTTTGAGCCAGGTGAGGATGTCTCGTCGTACTGGGTGCGCCAGGGCTTTTATTATTTCGTCGAGGTCGATGGACATGGCAGGGTGCTCGGTGTCGTAAAGCGTTATATCGCGATGAGGCGAACTTTAAATCGTAATATTCCGATATACCAATATGATTTTGATCTGAGGCCAGGCCAAATCGGTATATCGGGTTATAACGATATGCGAGTGGCAGTGGTAGACTACGTAGCATGAATTATCTCGCACATCTGCACCTGGGCGGCCAACTTCCTGCGCAATTGCTGGGCAGTCTCTATGGCGACTTCGTCAAAGGCCGCCTGCAGGGCCAGTTCAGCCCGCAAATCGAAGCGGCGATCCAGTTGCATCGCTCCATCGACCGCTTTACCGATAGCCATCCGCTGGTGGGCGAGGCGTTGTCGCGCTTCAGTCTGACCCGCAGGCGCTATGCCGGGATCGTCCTCGATGTGTTTTTCGACCATTGCCTGGCGCGGGATTGGGCGCTGTATGCCGACCAGCCTCTGGAGCTATTCACCTCTCGGGTATATCGGGCACTGGCCGCCGAACCCGCACTACCGGGGCGGCTGGCGCAGATTGCGCCGTATATGGCTGCGGATGATTGGTTGGGCTCTTACCGCGAGTTTGCGGTGATGGAGCAGGTATTGCGCGGGATTTCGCGGCGGCTGACACAGCCTGAGGAACTGGGGTATGCGATGCAGGAGTTGCGGGTTTTGTATGAACCCCTGAGTGGCGACTTTCGACTGTTCTACCCAGAGTTGCAGAAATTTGCGCAATCTCAACTGACTATTGAGATCTGAATGTGGGAGCTGGCTTGCCGGCGATAGCGGCCTACCGGTTGAGAATGTTATGGCTGACCCACCGCCATCGCAGGCAAGCCAGCTCCCACATTTGGATTGAGTTCACATTGCTTCAGGCTGCGAATGCAGGCCGAGCGGCCACTTGCTCGGTTTCCGGCACCGGGCCGAACAATGCCTTCTGCACCGCCTGCTGCGCCTGATACGCCAATGCCGCACGTTCCTGCCCGGCGCAGGCAATCGGCTTGAGCACATGAATCTCCACATCGCCGCGGTCATTGGAAAACAAGCGCATCAGGTGCGAGAGCAAATCATCATCGCCAATAAAGGGTGCCAGCGGGTCGACTTGGCCGTCGCGCAGATACCGAATCGCTACCGGCTGCAGTGATACATCCGCATCGATCGCGCTGGCCAGCAAGCGCCCGTGGAACGTGCGCAGGCCGCGCCCGTCGGTGGTGGTGCCCTCGGGGAACATCAGCAAGGGGTGCTGTTGCTCCAGATGACGGGTCATTTGCTTGCGGATCAGTTGGCTGTCACCTGATCCGCGGCGAATAAACAGGCTGCCAGCCTTGGCCGCTAGCCAGCCGGCCACCGGCCAGGTGCGCACCTCGGCCTTGGACAAAAACGACATCGGCGCCACCATGCCCAGCAACGGGATATCCGTCCAGGACACGTGATTGCTCACCCACAGCATCGGCGTTTGCGGCAACTCGCCATGCACCGTTACGCGAAAGGGCAGGGCGTTGGTCAGTCGCGCCATAAAGAAGCGCGACCAACGCTGGCGCCGCACCATTGAGTTAGCCACGCCCAGGCGCTCGAACAAGCCAAACACACTGGCCATGCTCAGCCCCAGCCCCACCACCAACAACACGCGGGCGATGCGCCCGTAGATGCGCAGGCGGTTCATCACATGGCCGCCTTGAAGTGGCGCGCGTAGCGCGGGCACAACTCGTCGCGCTTGAGCAGGATAAACACGTCTGCTACCTGGAAGTCTTCATCCCAGCACGGCTCGCCGCAGATCTTCGCGCCCAGGCGCATGTAGGCCTTGAGCAGCGGCGGCATTTCGGCGATGACGTTGGACGGCAGGTCCAGGGCCGGCAGCGGTTTTTTCGGTTCGGCGCGCAGGTGTTCGTTGCACAGGTAGCGCTCGCGCAAGCGCTGCATGATCGCGTGGGCCTGGATGCCGCCATCGTGCATCGGGATGCTCGCGCAGCCCATCAGGTAGCTGTAGCCGCCCTGGTTGAGCACTTCGGCCAACTCGCCCCACAACACCGCGATGGTGCCGCCATTGCGATAGGCCGGGTCGACGCAGGTGCGGCCAATCTCCAGGATCGGGCCCTGCAAGCGCAGCAGGCCATGCAGGCTGAATTCTTCTTCACTGTAGAACCGGCCCAGGGTGCTGGCGGCCTGGTGGTCGAGCAGACGGGTAGTCGCGACGAGTCGACCGCTGTTCAAATCCCGCACGCCGATATGGCTGCAGTGAACATCATAGTCATCCATGTCCAGACCCAGTTCCGCGCCTTTCAGCTTGGCGTTGAACTCGCCGCTGAACACGTTGAACCGCAGGGCCTGGGCTTCCTGCAATGCCTGTGCGCCTACCAGGCGTTCGGCTTGCAGACGGCGTTCATTGCCTTTGTCGCTGATGCGGGCGATCTGAGTCATAGCGAGTCTCCGGGTGCCGGCCAGGTTGCGGCCAGTCGACTTTGTTGTCCAAAGTCAGGCTATGTAGCCTCGGTGTCAGCTCCATGAAGTTACGGTGACGGTTGGATGACAGCCCCCTTGTCGCAAATCTGTCACTGGCGTGAGCTAGGCTCGCGGGCTTGAATGCCCCCTTGAGTTTGCGTCCATGGTCCGAGGCCTGTTGTGCGTTGCCCTGCTGTTTGTCACCGTGAATGCCCGCGCTGAAATCTGGCCTGATAAGGAGTGGGCCGTGGGCACATCTCTCGCCGGCCCCGCTGTCGATGCCCTGGACGCCTACGCTTTCCCACCCCGCGACGATGCCACCCGCAACGGTATTCGCACCGACGCGTTGCTGGTCATTCGTGACGGCGAAATCATTTATGAACGCTACGCCGCGCCCACCACTGCCAGCACGCCGCACCTGACCTGGTCTGTCAGCAAAAGCCTGATGGCTACCGTGCTGGGCGTGGCCTATGGGCAAGGCCGCTTCAAACTCAACGACCCCGCCGCACGTTTCTTCCCGCCGATGAAGCAGCACCCCAAGGTGAGCATGGCTGACCTGCTGCACTGGGCCTCAGGGTTGGATTGGCAGGAAGACTACGAGTACGCCCCGTTGAAATCTTCGGTGGTGGCGATGCTCTACACCCGTGGCCACACCGACATGGCGCAATTCGCGGCGGATACCGAGGCCGCCGCCGCCCCTGGCCAGGCTTTCCGTTATTCCAGTGGCGACAGCACTATCCTGTCCGCTGCGCTCAAGGGCATGCTCGGCCACAAGGCCTACATGACCTACCCGTGGGACGCGCTGTTCCAGCCCCTGGGCATTCGCGACGCAACCTGGGAAACCGATGCCGATGAGACGTTTGTCGCGTCGTCCTATGCCTACCTCACGGCCCGGGATCTGGCACGAGTAGGGTTACTTATGGCCCGGGATGGGCGCTGGGGCGTGCGGCAACTGCTGCCCAAGGACTGGGTCGCCTTCAACCGCCGGCCCTTCGACCGCTACAAAGCCGGCCAGGATGAAGCTGTGCCGGGCGGCCATTGGTGGCTCAATACCGGCGCCCCCCAACCCTGGCCCGACGCACCGGCCACTACCTTCGCCGCGCTGGGGCACTGGGGCCAGGCGCTGTTTGTGCTGCCCGACGAACACCTGGTGATCGTGCGTTACGGCGATGATCGGGATGGCAGTTACCGGCATAACGAACTGCTCAAACGCGTGCTGGCGGCGGTGCGCTCATGATCCGTCGTCATCCGTTCATCAGCGTTTTACTGGTGTTGCTTTTCGCATTGTTCGGCTGGGTTTGGCACGAGCGCGTCAACCTGCAAGCCTTCCCCGACATCATCGCGGCGTACACCGCCAAGGAGTACTGCTCGTGCCGGTACGTGGCCAACAACCCGGCGCAGTATTGCCTGGGGTATGTGAAGCAGTACGTGCCCATCAGTGCGTTTATCGACACGCCTGAGCGCAGTGAAGTAACGGCGAGTGGTTTGGGGCGTACGCATACAGCGCGATGGATAGGCAACCGCCAAGGCTGCCGCCTGACTCCCTGACACACCCCATCACCTCCTGTGGGAGCGGGCTTGCTCGCGAATGCGGTGGGTCAGTCAACACATGTATTGGCTGGTATTGCGCATTCGCGAGCAAGCCCGCTCCCACAGGGGATATGCGCTGGCGGACGCAACGGCGCTGGTTTTTTGCTGATGTCGGACCTCGGCTGAGGCCCGTTTGAGCTACCTGAACTTCACAAGCATGGCGGCAACTACCCCCCATGTGAATGACGTGAACATCAGCGTCATATTGACGATCAGACGCCGTTTCAGACGAGCTGGAAATGTTTCGATATCAGCAGGATTTACATCACCTGTAAGAACATAAGCCCTCGGCCACACGACCATCCCCGCGATTTTTGATATTTCCAAGAGTGACCAAATCAAGCCCCGTTTTCCTAGGCTATCTCCCCATAGGTAGATATACCGACTGTTTTTCAAAGCCTCCTTTAATGCGTCCAGATGACGGTGGCTCAGGTGCAAACTATGAGCAATCCCGGCAACTGCGAGCAGACCTGGGGCCCCCAAAACAAAGATTGCAGCCCAGGGAGGCCAAGTGTCGATACCGGTCATGGTTGAGTCATTTCGTAAATTTTTTCTCCGATAGCTTCGCCAGTCATATTACCAACAGTCGTCCCCATCCATGCGCCTGTCCCTACTATAGCTGCGATGCATACAACGCCTCCGATACCTCCAGTGGCTACGCCAATCGCCAGGCAGATCGGACCACTGGCAGAACTAGCCATCGCGCCACCTGCAACGCCGAGGGCAGTAGAAAGCCCAAATTTTCCGCCTTCAGTAAACTTGACCTTCTCACAAGCTGGCCCAGATTCGCCGTTACATACCTGCTCAATAGCCATCAGCGAAGACACTCCGCCAATCCCAATCCCGATGTAACCGCCCGCCTTCATGTATTGGGTAGCACGACTCGTTGCTTCCACGTGAGCGGCATATCCCGGAATCTGCCCCGGCGCACCGGCCTTGTCCCAATGGTGCACCAAGCTACGACTGGAAATGCCGAGGGCTGTTTTCAACTTGGGGTGATCGCCCAGGGTGGTGTGGCCACGCAGCCGAGTGGAATTCAACAGATGAGCATCCAGCTGGCTCATAAGACGCTGGCGATCCGTGAAGAACTGCGACGACTTAAGGTGGCCGTGCTGACGATAAGTTTGTTGGTGTAGACGCTCGATGGCCTGGAGGGTGTTGCGCAAGTTATTCAGGTGCGTTTCCATCACCACCGCACTCACGCCGAGCCAGGTTGAGGTATGGCCTATGAAGCTGGCGATTTCGGCACCGTGTCGATACAGAAAGTCGGCCTCGTCCGGCGTAAGGGAATCCAGGGAGGCATCGACTTGTTGAGCGGCCTGCATCAACTGCGCTTCCTGATAAGTGCAGGAGGTGTTGTTCGGATCGCTGAGCACGACCATTGAGCCGGCTTTGAAGTGACCTGTATTGGGATTCAGCGTTTGAAACTTGCGCATTACAGCCGGGTCAAGAACTGGAAAAAGCGTGGCCTCCAAAGCCTCGCGCGTAGTGCTTTTGGGCACGATATAAAAACCTGGTTCCTGGCCCGATAGGCCGTTAAATGCAGACGGGACTGAATGGCTTGGCGGTTTGTAAGCGCTTTGAGAAGGCGCCGCCCAACTGGTAGTGGCTCGGACCGGTTCGGCTGCTCGTCTGGCGGAGTTCGTAGCGCCGCTATCTTTACCATATTGAGCTGAAAACACTGAAGGAATCAGCTCGGCTTTACAGGGACAGTCGCTGTAACTATCCAACGTACCGGCCATAAGCCGGCCATGACTGTTCATGTAAGAAATGCCACCGACGATCTTATATGTTTGCCCATCCTTGCCACAGGTAACTCGATCACCTTCGCAGGCATGAAGAAGGCCATGGATGTTGACTCTTTTATCTCCGTCCAGCACTTCCCCGCCGCAGGTGGTCTTGTCACCCAGGCCAATGAAATAACCTACGCTCATTGTTTTTCCCTTTATCCATTAAGTTTTTTGGCCGTACTTTCCTCCTCGTCTCGACAAGAAAACTAACGCGTGACGCATTTCAATCGAGGTAAACGAGCAAGGGAGAGTCAGTGGCAAGCCAGACTTTGGAGAGGGATTTACTTAGGGTAAAGTCAGACGATTCCGTGAGTTTCGTCGTATTAATCTGATGGGATTGCGGCGCCCGATGCCGTGCACCGGGCGCGTATTACTTATTGCACAGGTGGAGTGCCGGGCTGCATCGCCAGCAGCAGGTCGTCGATGATGGCTTTGCCCATTTCGCCCAAGTAATGCGAGGCGAACGCAAACCTCTCGGCCCTGCGGTCCATGGCAGCTTCAAGGGAGAGCATTTTGGCGTAGTAGAGCACGTGGGAGGCGTGTTCGAGGGCTTCCACAAGCGGAACCCCGGCGTTGACGCGGAACAGTTTCAGGTGGCTTTTGTTTTCTCCGCAGTCTGCGAAGGTGGCGGCGCCGATGGTTTCGGCTGAGGGTATTTCGTACGGCATAAGCTTGCTCCTTTGGTACAACCAAAATGAGCTTCTTTCTCGGGATTCCACGCCCGGTCGTTGATGAGCAGCGACGGTGGGGAGATTAACGCTATGTACGTGGCCTCGCAACCGGTGGCATTTCGCTGTTGATCCCGGCAGCGGTGGGTCAGTTGGAAATGTTTTGGCTGACAGTCCGTCATCGGGGGCAAGCCCCCTCCCACATTTTGATCTCCAGAGATTTTAAGAAAATGGTTGGCCTCAGGTTCCACAGGGTGGAACCACCTTTGATTGTCCTCACGCGCACATCGCGCTTAGCTGTCGATGTGTCGCCAACAAGAACGGGACCACCCGCCTGTGAGGAGAATCACCATGCGCCCGCACCAGCACATCCTGGATTGGCTCAGCGACGTTGCCAGCGACTTGCACGCTGTGCGTCACGATATCCACGCCCACCCCGAACTCGGCTTTGAAGAGAACCGCACCTCAGCGCTGGTCGCACAGTCACTCAAGGAGTGGGGTTACGAGGTGCACACCGGCATCGGCAGGACCGGTGTGGTCGGTGTGTTGCGCAATGGCAACAGCTCGCGCACGTTGGGGATTCGCGCCGACATGGACGCCTTGCCCATCATCGAAAACACCGGCGCGGCCTACACCAGCCAACATGCCGGCTGCATGCACGCCTGCGGCCATGACGGCCACACCACCATGTTGCTCGGTGCCGCGCGTTACTTGGCGGCGACGCGGCAATTCGACGGCACTTTGAACCTGATTTTCCAACCCGCCGAAGAAGGCCAGGGCGGTGCCGAGGCGATGTTGGCGGATGGTTTGCTGGAGCGCTTCCCGTGTGACGGCCTGTTCGGCATGCACAATATGCCGGGCTTGCCGGCGGGGCATTTGGGATTAAGAGTTGGCCCGATGATGGCGTCCCAGGACTTGCTCACTGTCACCCTTGAAGGCGTCGGCGGCCATGGTTCCATGCCGCACCTCACGGTCGATCCACTGGTGGCTGCAGCGAGTATGGTCATGGCCTTGCAGACGGTAGTAGCGCGCAATATCGATACCCAGGAAGCCGCCGTGGTTACGGTCGGTGCGCTGCAAGCCGGCCAGGCCGCCAACGTGATTCCCCAGCAAGCGCTGCTGCGCCTGAGCTTGCGCGCACTCAACCCCACGGTGCGCGAACAGATGCTGGAACGGGTCAACGCGATCATCCACACCCAGGCCGCCAGCTTCGGCTGCACCGTGCACGTCGAACACCGCCCGGCCTACCCGGTACTGGTCAACCACGCCGAAGAAACCGAATTCGCCCGCCAGGTCGGTGTGGCCTTGCTCGGTGCCGACGCTGTGGATGGGAACACCCGCACGCTGATGGGCAGCGAAGACTTCGCCTGGATGCTGCAACGCTGCCCCGGCAGTTACCTGTTTATCGGCAACGGCGTGTCGCGACCGATGGTGCACAACCCCGCCTATGACTTCAACGACGACATCCTGCTGACCGGCGCAGCCTACTGGGGCGCGCTGGCCGAGAGCTGGCTCAAGCCTGCCTGACGACCTCATCTTTTTCTGCCGCTGGACCCTTTCCCTATATCGGTTGAATGGAGTGTTCCTCATGCAGACTTCAAAGCCTGGCGTTTCCCGCACCCGCCAAGTGGTGGCGGCCGTGATCGGCAACGCGCTGGAATGGTATGACTTTATCGTCTACGGCTTTCTCGCCAGTATCATCGCCCGGCAGTTCTTCCCCTCGGAAGACGAATACGCGTCGCTGCTGATGGCCCTGGCCACCTTTGGCGTGGGCTTTTTCATGCGTCCGGTGGGCGGCATCCTGTTGGGTATCTATGCCGACCGCAAAGGCCGCAAAGCCGCGATGCAGTTGATTATCCGGCTAATGACCGTGTCCATTGCGCTGATCGCCTTCGCGCCGAGCTACGCCGCCATTGGCATGGGTGCGCCGTTGCTGATTGTGGTGGCGCGGATGCTTCAGGGGTTTGCCACCGGCGGTGAATATGCCAGCGCCACGGCATTTCTGGTGGAGAGCGCACCTGCCCATCGCAAGGGCTTGTATGGCTCCTGGCAATTGGTAGGGCAATGCCTGGCGGTGTTCGGCGGGGCGGCGATGGTGGCGTTGGTCACGCATTTCTTTTCGCCCGAAACCCTCGACCTGTGGGGCTGGCGCCTGCCGTTTGTGCTGGGCTTGTTGATCGGCCCGGTGGGGTTGTGGATTCGTCGGCACATGGAAGACCCGGAAGAGTTCATCCAGGCGCGTAAAAACGCCACCGGCCCGGCGCCGAGCCTCATGCAAGTGCTGCGTGACCATCGGCGCAGCATCCTGGTGTCCATGGGCCTGGCCTGCGGGGCGACGGTGTCGTTCTACGTGGTGCTGGTGAACATGCCGACCTTCGCCCACAAGAACCTCGGCCTGCCGCTGGACCAGGTGCTGATGGTGCAGATGTTTGCGGTGGCGCTGATGACCGTGGTGATCCCCTTGTCCGGCCTGCTCTCGGATCGATTGGGACGGCGACCGGTGTTGATGGCCTTCACCCTGGCGTTCTTCGTGATGGTCTACCCGTTGTATGTGTGGGTGGCCGCCGCGCCGTCCATCGAGCGCCTGCTGGTGATGCAGGTGATGTTGTGCACGGCGATTGGCGGGTTCTTCGGGCCAGCGCCGACGGCATTGGCCGAGCAGTTTCCCATTGAGGTGCGTTCCACCGGTGTGTCGGTGGCCTATAACGTGGCGGTGATGGTGTTCGGTGGTTTCGCGCCGTTGATCGTGACCTGGCTGAGCAAGGTGCTGGGCACGCCGGTGGCGCCGTCGTTTTATGTATTGTTTGCGTGCGTGCTGACGCTGCTGGGCACTTACTGCATGCGCGAGGCACCCCGGGCGAGCAAGCCGCTGCCGTTTTCCAGAGAGGTGAAGCCTTGAGTATTGTTGATTGGGATGCCACTGAGCTGTCGCGGGCCATCCATGGGCGGCAGGTATCGTGCGAAGAGGTGATGCAGGCGTACCTGGCGCAGATCCAGCGCTTTAACCCTGGCGTGAATGCGCTGGTGTCGTTGCGCGAAAGCGAGGCCGTGCTGGCCGAGGCGAGAGCCTGTGATCGTGAGTTGGACCGGGGCCATTCCCGTGGCTGGATGCATGGCATGCCCCAGGCCATCAAGGACCTGGCGGCCACCCAGGGTTTGCGCACCACCCTGGGCTCACCGCTGTTCGCCGAGCATGTACCGAACGAAGACGCCATCAGCGTGGCGCGGGTGCGGGCCAGTGGCGCGATCATCATCGGCAAGACCAACGTGCCGGAGTTCGGCCTGGGCTCCCACACCTACAACACGCTGTTTGGCACCACCGGCAATGCCTATGACCCACGCCTGGCGGCGGGTGGCAGCAGTGGCGGAGCGGCGGTGGCCCTGGCGCTGCGCATGCTGCCGGTGGCCGACGGCAGCGACATGATGGGCTCGCTGCGCAACCCGGCGGCGTTCAACAACGTGTTCGGCTTGCGCCCCTCCCAGGGGCGGGTGCCTCACGGGCCGATGCCGGAACTGTTCGTGCAGCAATTGGGCACCGAAGGCCCGATGGGGCGCAGCGTAACGGATGTGGCGCGGTTGCTGAGCATTCAGTCCGGTTACGATCCCCGGGCGCCGTTGTCATCCAGGGACGATCCCGCTGTGCTGGGCCAGCCGTTGCAACGCGACTTCAACGGCGCACGCCTCGGTTGGCTGGGGGACTACAACGGTTATCTGCCGATGGATGATGGCGTGATGAGCCTGTGCGAAGCGGCGCTGGATGATTTCGCCAGGTTGGGCTGTGAAGTGCACAGCTGCCAACCGGACTTTTCCATGGCGCGCCTGTGGCGCTGCTGGTTGGTACACCGCCATTGGCTGGTGCACGGCAACCTCGGCGCGGCCTACGCCAACCCGCAAAAGCGCGCGTTGCTCAAGCCCGAAGCGCAATGGGAAGTGGAGGGCGGCCAGGGCTTGAGTGCCCAGCAGGTTTACCAGGCGTCGGTGGACCGCAGTCAGTGGTACCGCGCTTTGGGCAAGCTGTTCGAACGTTACGATTTCCTGCTGTTGCCCACCGCCCAGGTGTTCCCTTTCGATGCACAACAGCCTTGGCCGCGCCTCGTGGGCGGGCGTGAAATGGACACTTATCACCGCTGGATGGAAGTGGTGATCGGCCCGACCCTCGCCGGTTTGCCGAGCATGAGCATCCCGGCGGGCTTCAACCCTCAGGGCTTGCCCATGGGCCTGCAAATCATTGGCCCGGCCCAGGCCGACAGGGCCGTGCTGCAATTGGCCTATGCCCATGAACAACTGACCCAATGGGTACAACGCCGGCCACCGGCGTGCCTTGCAACGACCCGTTGAGCGCTGACCGGGCCTGTATCTTGCTGTGAAAAAAGATCATCCACCAGCAACAGGGAGATCGAATATGGAGACAGGCACCGTACGCTCGGTTGAGCGCGCTCTGGCAATCGTCGAGTTGCTGGGCGAGCACCAGGCCCTGGGGCTGGAAGAACTGCACTACCTCACGCAGCTGCCCAAGGCCACGGTGTCGCGCATGTTGCTGACCTTGCAGGAACAGGGGTGGGTCTACCGCGGCCTGAGCGATCGGCGTTACCGCCTGCGTGCCCGGCGCTTGTTTGGCGATACCCAGCAACGCTTCAAGCGCCAGGTGGTGGAGAGCGCCGCCCCTTGGTTGCTGGAGCTCAGCGAGCGCACTGGGCTGGTGGTGGACTTGTCGTGCTTCGATGGCGAGCGCCTGGAGGTCATGGAAAGCGCGATCCCCAGCGTGTTGCGCAAGCTGTACCCGAACAACTGCCAGATCGTCGGCCAGTACGCCAGCCTGTTCCACTCGGCGATGGGCAAGGCTTGCCTGACGCAATTGCCGGCTGACGAAGTACAGCGCCTGGCAGGCCGCAATCATGTGGCGGCAGACGAGCACTATCGCGCATGCGAGCAAACCCAGCACCAGGGCTTCGGACAGCGTACCGAGGGCTATTGGGAATACCCGGTGCGTTTGCCGTTCCTGATCCGGGCGGTGGCCTTGCCGGTGCGCGCCAATGGCCGATTGGTGGGGAGCATGGCGCTGCATTGGCCGATGCATCAGGCGCCGGTGGAGCGGGTGTTGAATTTGCACATGGGCAGCCTTGAAGAAACGATCTGCGAAGTGCAGCGAACGCTGGTTTGAAAACACAGCAAAAATCCTGCGGCAGCTGGCTTTTGTGGCGAGGGAGCTTGCTCCCGCTGGGGTGCGTAGCGCCCCCAAAAAGCCGGCTCCAGCTGCGCTGTCGAACGGGAGCAAGCTCCCTCGCCACAGCAAGCCAGCTCCCACATTGAATTTGCGCCGGTTGTGAGATTGCGCTTAAGGTTCGCCCAGGTTTTTTGCCCCATGAGTCTATATGTTCAATGTCAAACCTCTGGTCTTCGCGCTGCTGGCCTTTGCTGCTGTGCCTGCCCACGCCGATTGGTACCTGGATAACGAATCCTCGCGCCTGTCTTTCGTCACCACCAAAAACACCGAGATTGCCGAAGTCCAGCGCTTCCTGGTGCTGCACGGCAAAGTCGACGCCAAAGGCGCGGCTCGGCTGGAAGTGGAGCTGGACTCAATCAACAGCGGTATTCCGTTGCGCGACGAGCGCATGCGTAAAGAGCTGTTCGAGATCAAGACCTTCCCCGAAGCGCAGATCAGCGCACAGATCAATCTGCAGCCCATCAATGACCTGGCGTCCGGCGCGCAGTTGGAATTGCGCCTGCCCTTGAGCGTCACGCTGCACGGCAAGACCCAGACCTACAGCGCCGAACTGCTGGCCACGCGCCTGGATGAGCGGCGTTTCCAGGTGGTAACCCTTGAGCCCGTGGTGCTGCATGCCGAGGATTTCGACCTGGCGCCCGGTGTGGCTACCTTGCGTAAGGCGGCAGGGCTCAAATCGATCAGTTTGTCGGTGCCGGTGGGTGCGGTGCTGATCTTCACGGCGCGCTGACATGAGCGGCGCGGTGTTCCCGTGGCGCAGCGCCAATCAGTTCGAATTGCTGATCGACGGGCCGAATTTCTTCCCGCAGATGCTGGTAGGTATCGCCCGGGCCGAGCAGCAGGTTGACCTTGAGTTGTACCTGGTCGAAGCCGGGGCCTGCGCCGAGGCCATGGTGCAGGCGCTGGTACTGGCCGCCGAACGCGGCGTGCAGGTGCGTTGCCTGTTCGACGATTACGGCAGCCTGGCGTTTACCCTGGGGCTGCGCAAGCGCTTGACCGATGCCGGCGTGGCGCTGCGCTTTTACAACCGCCTGAATTGGCGGCGCTGGATGCGCAACCTGTACCGCGACCATCGAAAGCTACTGCTGATCGACCAGCGCATTGCGGTGGTCGGCGGCACCGGTGTCACCGACGAGTTCTGGACGCCGGGGCAAGACACCGCCGACTGGCATGAAGTGATGGTGCAGATCAGCGGCCCGCTGGTGCTGGACTGGCAGGCCCTGTTCGACCGGCAATGGCACGCTAACGCCGCGCGCCGTGAGTGGAAACCGGCTACCCACTTTGGTTTGCCTCGCTTGCCCAAGGTGCCCGCCACCGGGCCGGGGCTGGGCCGCGTGGCGTATGCCGATGCGCGTCAGCACCGTGACATCCTGCAATCGTTGATTCGTGCTTTGAACAGCAGCAAGGGGCGTATCTGGCTGGCGACCCCGTACTTCCTGCCAACCTGGAGCGTGCGCCGAGCCTTGCGCCGGGCGGCAGGGCGCGGTGTGGACGTACGTTTGCTGCTCACCGGCCCGCGCACCGATCACCCGTCGGTGCGTTACGCCGGGCACCGTTATTACCCGCGCCTGCTGCGCTCAGGCGTGCAGATCTTCGAATACCAGCCGTGTTTCCTGCACCTGAAGATGGTACTGGTGGATGATTGGGTGAGCATTGGCTCGTGCAATTTCGACCACTGGAATCTGCGCTTCAACCTGGAAGCCAACCTGGAAGCGCTGGACCCGCAGTTGACGGCAGCGGTGGTGGGCAGTTTCGAAGCGGACTTTGCCCAAAGCCAGGCGGTGAGCCTGGAGGCATGGAAGGCGCGGCCATTGTGGCGGCGGGTGAAGCAGCGGGTGTGGGGCTGGATTGATCGGTTGGTGGTGAACCTGCTGGATCGGCGCGGTTAGTCGGGCCACCTCAATCAACTGTGGGAGCTGGCTTGCCTGCGATAGCATCACCTCGGTACACCTGACAAACCGAGGTGCCTGTATCGCAGGCAAGCCAGCTCCCACAAAAGCCAGCTCCCACAGCGACCGTGTTTACAGCTTCAGATCAGAGCAGTTCGAAGGTTTGCTGCTGCACATCCTGGGAATCCAAGCCGATCTGCACATTGAACTCACCCGGTTCCGCCGCGAACTTGAGTTGGGCGTTGTAGAACTTCAAGTCGTCCTCGGTGATGGTGAAGTGCAGCGTGCGCGCTTCGCCAGCCTTGAGCATGACCTTCTGGAAGTTCTTCAGCTCCTTGATCGGGCGGATCATCGAACCGGCCACGTCCTGGATATACAACTGCACAACCGTTTCGCCATCGACCTTGCCAGTGTTCTTCACGGTGACGCTGGCATCGAGCTTGCCGGTCTTGTTCAGCGTGGTGGACGACAGTGCCATGTCCGACAGGCTGAACGTGGTGTAGCTCAGGCCATAGCCAAACGGAAACAGGGGGCCGGTGGTGTCATCGAAGTACTGCGAGGTGTAGTTGCCCGGCTTGCCTGGGGTGAATGGCCGGCCGATGGTCAGGTGGTTGTAGTAGGTCGGAATCTGCCCCACCGAACGAGGGAAGGTGATCGGCAGCTTGCCCGATGGGTTGTAGTCACCGAACAGCACGTCGGCGATGGCGTTGCCGCCTTCGGTACCTGCGAACCAGGTTTCCAGGATCGCGTCGGCCTGTTGGTTCTCTTCGAGAATCGACAGCGGACGGCCGTTCATCAACACCAGCACCAGCGGTTTGCCGGTGGCTTTGAGGGCCTTGATCAAGTCGCGCTGGCTTTGCGGGATGTTCAGATCGGTACGGCTCGACGATTCGTGGGACATGCCACGGGACTCGCCCACCGCCGCGACGATAACGTCGGCGTTGTTCGCCGCCTTCACCGCTTCATCAATCAGCACCTGGGCAGGGCGCGGGTCATCCACCACTTCCGGGGCATCGAAGTTGAGGAAGTTGAGGTAGTCGAGCACCGCTTTGTCGCCGGTGATGTTGGCGCCACGGGCATAGATGACTTTGCCTTTTTCACCGATCACGGCGTTCATGCCGTCGAGCAGGGTCACCGATTGCGCAGGCCGGCCAGCAGCAGCCCAACTGCCCATCATGTCGATGGGTGCCTTGGCCAGCGGGCCGACAAGGGCAATGGTCGCGGATTTTTTCAGCGGCAGGGTGTCGTTGTGGTTTTTCAGCAACACCAGGCTGCGGCGCGCAATGTCGCGGGCCTCGGCACGGTGCAGGCGGCTGTCGGCGTAGGTGTCGGCCGGGTCATCCTCGGCCTTGCCGATGCGCAGGTACGGGTCCTTGAACAGGCCCATGTCGTACTTGGCACCGAGCACTTCGCGCACGGCGTTGTCGATGTCGCTCTGCTGGATCTCGCCGGACTTGAGCAGCCCCGGCAATTCCTTGCCGTACAGCGAGTCATTCATGCTCATGTCGATGCCAGCCTTGATCGCCAGCTTGGCGGCTTCACGTCCGTCCTTGGCCACGCCGTGCTTGATCAGCTCGACGATCGCACCGTGGTCGCTGACGGTCAGGCCCTTGAAGCCCCAGTCTTTGCGCAGCAGGTCGTTCATCAGCCAGGTGTTGGCGGTGGCAGGCACGCCGTTGATCGAGTTGAGCGCGACCATCACGCCGCCGGAGCCGGCCTTGATCGCCGCGTGGTAGGGCGGCAGGTAGTCCTGGTACATCTTGACCGGGCTCATGTCGACCACGTTGTAGTCGCGCCCGCCTTCCACCGCGCCGTAGAGGGCGAAGTGCTTGACGCTGGCCATGAGGCTGTCGGCATTCGCGGGGCTGGTGCCCTGGAACGCCTTGACCATCACTTCGGCAATGCGTGACACCAGGTAGGTGTCTTCACCGAAACCTTCGGAAGTGCGGCCCCAGCGCGGGTCGCGGGAGATATCGACCATTGGTGCAAACGTGATATCGAGGCTGTCGGCGGCGGCTTCCTGGGCGGCGATGCGCCCGGAGCGGCCAATGGCGTCCATGTCCCAGCTGGAGGCCAGGGCCAGGCTGATCGGGAAAATGGTGCGGTGGCCGTGGATCACGTCGTAGGCGAAGAACATGGGGATCTTCAAGCGGCTGCGCATGGCCGCGTCCTGCATCGGACGGTTTTCCGGGCGGGTGATGGAGTTGAACGTGCCACCGATGCGGCCGGCGGCGATTTCCTTGCGGATCAGCTCACGGGGCATTTCCGGGCCGATGCTGATCAGGCGCAATTGGCCGATCTTCTCATCCAGGGTCATTTGCTTGAGCAGGTCGCTGACGAAGGCGTCCTTGTCGTTAAGCGCAGCAGGCTTTGTTTCTGCCCATACGGGGTGGCTGGCCAGAGTGGCAACAAGGCCGAGCAAACACAGCTTTTTCATGAATATCCTTTTTCGGCGACTGCGCAGCATTCAGAGAGATGCTGTCGGCCAAAATGTGGGGAACGTCTATTGTTGTTCGGGTGTTGTTCAGATAAATGCAGCACACTCTGAACTCTTTTTCGCGCTGGGCATCTTTGTAGCTGATTGGCTCGAAGCATTCCAGTGGTGGCGGATTATGCCCCAAGCGCGTGGTTTATAGGGTTAGTCGTCACATTCCATCAGATCGGGCAGGAGAAACACTATGCAAGCAGCACACACTTATCGCTGGGGCTTCAAGGCTGCGGCGCTGTTACTGATCAGCAGCGTGCTGAGCGGTTGCGGCATCAACAACATCCCGACCCTGGACGAACTGGCCAAGGCCGCCTGGGGCCAGGTGCAGAACCAGTACCAGCGCCGTGCTGACCTGATCCCCAACCTGGTGGAAACGGTGAAGGCGTATGCCGCCCACGAACAGGAAACCCTTACCGCGGTGATTGAAGCGCGGGCCAAGGCCACCTCGATCCAGGTGGATGCCAGCACCCTGGACAACCCCGAAAAACTCAAGCAGTTCCAGCAAGCCCAGGATGGCCTGAGCGGCGCACTCAGCCGTTTGATGGTGGTGTCCGAGCGTTACCCGGACCTGAAGGCCAACCAGAACTTCCTGGCCTTGCAATCGCAACTTGAAGGCACCGAGAACCGTATCGCTGTGTCTCGCCGTGACTTTATACAGGCCGTACAGGCTTACAACACTGAGATCCGCACCTTCCCGGGCCGCCTGTGGCACAGCGTGATGTACAGCGACTTGCCGATCCGCGCCACGTTTGAAGCCACCAGCGCCGATGCCGATAAAGCGCCGCAAGTGAAGTTCAAATAAGGCTGCACTGAGGTGTCGATGCGTTTATTACGGATAGGCCTGGCGCTGTGGCTGTTGGCCTGCGTGGGCGTGGCCCAGGCGGCGCTCACCTTCCCGGCGCTGACCGGGCGGGTGGTGGACAGCGCGCAGATGATCGACCCGGCGGTGCGCGAGCAACTGACCCAGCAACTGCAGGCGCTGGAGCAGACCTCGGGCGACCAGTTGGTGGTGGTCACCGTGCCCGACCTGCAAGGCGTGCCTATTGAGGACTACGGTTATCAATTGGGCCGCCAGTGGGGCATTGGCCAAAAGGGCAAGGACAACGGCGCGCTGTTGATCGTCTCCCGTGATGACCGCCAATTGCGCATCGAAGTCGGGTATGGCCTGGAAGGCGTGCTGACGGATGCGCAATCCTGGGTGATCATCAACCAGGTGATCCTGCCCAAGTTCAAGGCCGGCAATTTCAGCCAGGGCATCAGCGACGGTGTGGCCGCGATGATCCAGGTGGTGGGCGGTGAGCCCTTGGCGGTGCCGGCCCATGTGGCGGATGCGAACTTCGCCATGGATAATCCCGGTTTTTCCATCGGCCTGTTTATTCTGCTGATCGGCGTGCTGTGGCTGTGCAATCGCATGGGCTTGCCGGTGGGCGCTATCCTGCTGGCGATTCTCAACAGCAGCGGGCGCGGCGGCGGTGGTTTTGGCGGTGGCGGGGCTTCGGGCAGTTGGTAATGACAATAACGAGAATAGAGCATCTACAACCATGGCATTACTGACTGAACACGAGCAGCGCCAAGTCGCCGAAGCGATCGCCCGGGTCGAGAAAACCACCGACGCGGAGTTGGTCACCGTGCTGGCGGCGCGCGCCGACGACTACGCCTACATTCCGTTACTGTGGGCGAGCTTGATCGCGTTGGTGGTGCCGGGCGTGGTGCATTACCTGTCGGGTTACCTGACCATGTACACCTTGCTGGTGGCGCAGTGGGCGACGTTCATTGTGCTGTGCCTGGTGTTCCGCTTGCCCAAGGTCACTACTCGGCTGATCCCGCGTTCGGTACGCCACTGGCGTGCGTCCAACCTGGCGCGGCGGCAGTTTCTGGAGCAGAACCTGCACCACACGGTGGGCAGCACCGGGGTGCTGATTTTTGTCAGTGAGGCTGAGCGTTATGTGGAGATCCTGGTGGATGAGGGGATTTCCAAGCGCCTGGATGACAGCAATTGGGACGCCATTGTCCAGGCGTTTACCCAGCAAGTTAAACAGGGGCAGACGCTGGCCGGGTTCATCGCCTGCGTTGAAGCCTGTGGCGAGTTGCTCAAGGTGCATGTGCCCGTTACCCAAACCCGCAACGAACTGCCCAATCGCCTGGTTGTACTCGAATAACTGCTTTTTTGTAGGAGCGAGCTTGCTCGCGAAAAACTCATCGACGCCGCGTTCATTCAGGACACCCGCGTTATCGTTGACGTTTTTCGCGAGCAAGCTCGCTCCTACACAAGGCAGCATCCTTATTCGGGTTGATTGACCGTTGATCAAATAACCCCGTGCCCTGAACCCCCATCCCGCCTAAAATGCCCGGCATTCTTTACCCGAGGCGTTTTTGTTCATGTCCGTCACCGCTCAACCTGCCCGCCCTGCGCCGGATCATCATGCCCAGTTCATCGAACTGTTGAGCGCAAGCTTGGCCCAGAACGCTTTTATCAAGCTGGTGCTGGCCAAGTACGTCGGTGAGGAAGCCGAGTTGCAGCGGCTGATCATCAAGCCGGTGGTGGTCAAGGAGCAGCCTTGCCTGTCGTTCGTCTATCGCTACAAGACCCGCGACATCACCAAGAACTTCCCCTTGGCCGACGGCGTGGCGGCGATCGCCGAGCTGTTGCCCAGCTCGTTCAAGAACGCGCACTTGCTGGCGCTGACCGACGAAGCCCAGTTGGAATACAGCAAGAAGAACAAAAGCTCGCTGTTCAAAAGCAAACCGCAGCAACTGCGCGAAGCGCCTTCAGCCGAGCATAACCGTGAAAAAAATCGCTTCCTCGACCTGAGCCGGCCGTTTCTCTCCGACCTGGGCGTGACCGACGCCAAGCAGGCGCTGATCCCCTCGATGTCGCGCAAGTGGAAGCAGATCAACAAATTCATCGAAGTGTTCAGCCATGCACTGACGTCGTCGCCGTTGCAGCTCGATCGCCCGGTGCGTGTCGCCGATTTCGGCTCGGGCAAGGGTTACCTGACCTTCGCCATTCACGATTACCTGCGCAATACCCTCAAGGCCGAGGGCGAGGTCACCGGTGTCGAGTTGCGTGAAGACATGGTCACCCTCTGCAACAGCGCCGCCGCACGCCTGGAGCACCCGGGGCTGGTGTTCAAATGTGGCGATGTACGCAGCGTGGCGCCCAGTGAGCTGGACGTGATGATTGCCTTGCATGCCTGCGACATCGCCACCGACTACGCGATCCACACCGGCATCCGTTCCGGTGCGTCGATCATCATGTGCTCGCCGTGCTGCCACAAACAGATCCGCCTGCAGATCCAGAGCCCGGCGTTGCTCAAGCCGATGCTGCAATACGGCCTGCACCTGGGCCAGCAGGCGGAAATGGTCACCGACAGCCTGCGCGCATTGTTCCTTGAAGCCTGTGGCTATGAGACCAAGGTGTTCGAGTTCATCTCGCTGGAACACACCAACAAGAACAAGATGATCCTGGCGGTCAAACGTGCCGAGCCTGTGGACAACGCGCAGCTATTGGCAAAAATCCAGGAGCTCAAGGCGTTTTATCACATCACCGAACACTGCCTGGAAACCCTGTTGCGCGGGGATGGCTACCTGGCCTGAAATGGGCGCGGTTCCCTGTGGGAGCTTGCTCCCGTGACGGCCCCGGCGGCCAGCGCATATCTACCTGACGCCCCGCGATCCAAATGTGGGAGCTGGCTTGCCTGCGAAGACGGCCTGACAGCCGACCGGGATGTGGGATCAGACTGAGTACATATCCGTTATTTAGGTAACGGCCACTTAGGGTTCCGCCCTGACGGCGGCTCACTTTGCAAAAGCGGCAAAGTAAGCAAAACGCTCTTGCCCCACCACTCGGCACCTCGCCTAGGCTCGGTGTGCCCGTAATCCGCCAGTGATTTTGGGGGCCGCCGCCACGCGCCATCCATGGCGCGGGGCGGCTAAACCGGCATCCCTGCCGGTTTACCCCCCAAATCCCTGGCGAATTCCGGCCAGCGTGGTTTAACGGGGCGCCTGAGATCAAGATCACAAGCAGATCAAGATCAAGAGCGGCTCGCTTCGCATCGTGGTTACCGGTGGCTGCGGCGAACTGCACAGTTGTGTAGATACCTATGGCTATCGCAGGCAAGCCACACACACATTTGGAATGCGTGTGTGCTTAGAAGAACCGCGTCACGCTGATCTTCGCATCACGCCCCTTGGTGTACGCCCGGTCGCCGCTCAAGGCCGGGCGGAAGTTTTTGTTGAACAGGTTGTCCACCGTGAAGTTCACCTCGGTGCCTTTGAGATATGCCTGCTGCGGTGTCCATTTGGCGAACAGGCCCTGGGTGTTGTAGCGCTTGTTGCCGTACTGGTCGTAGAACACATCGCCGATGCTGGAGCCCGGGCCGCCAGAGTATTTGTCGCTGGGCAGGCGGTCGGTGGCGCCGATGAATTGGCCCATCCAGCCCACCTGGGCATCCCAGGCCGGGATGTGAGTGCCCAGTACCAGCACCCATTTGGTCGGCGGAATATCCCGCGCGGCCACGTCCGGGCCCCAGGGATTGGTGTAGGCGCCTTGGTGCTGGCCCTTGGCATAGGCGAACGACA
Source organism: Pseudomonas sp. MF6767 (assembly GCF_016405475.1). Taxonomy (NCBI): domain Bacteria; kingdom Pseudomonadati; phylum Pseudomonadota; class Gammaproteobacteria; order Pseudomonadales; family Pseudomonadaceae; genus Pseudomonas; species Pseudomonas sp. MF6767. The sequence goes on from NZ_JAEKCY010000003.1 coordinate 488,948, forward strand.
CCGAGCCAAACAGGTAGGTGGAGTTGTAGATCGATTCGAGCTCAACGCCCTTGATGGTCAGGCTGCCGATATTGCGGTAGTTGGACATCGGCCCAGGCGGGCAAGCTGAAGCGATGCTGCCGCCATTGACAGCCTGGTTCTGGCAACCCACGCCGGTGGCCTTGAAGATCTCGTCTTCGACTTTGTTGTGAAACAGGGTGGTGCGCAGTTGCAAGTTGTCGTCCTGGGCGAGCAGGTTATCGAAGCTGGTGATGTTGCCCAGGGTGATCGAGGTGATGCGCTCCGGGTCCAGGTCGACGCTGGTGGCGGTGCGACTGCCCACGCCCTGCACTTCGTATTGTTCGTCGATCACCGGGGCGCGCCAGGTCTGGCTCCAGTTGGCGAACAGCCCCACATTCGGCGTCACGGTCCAGAATAGCGCCAGGCGTGGCGACCAGCCGGTGTAGGTGCGGTCGCTGTAGTCGTGACCCACTGCCGGGTTGGGGTTGTTGTAGTAGGGCGCATCGTTGCCTTCGCCGCGGTTGCGCACATGGTCGTAGCGCAGCGACGGCGTGATCGTCACGTCGCCCAACGTCACCGCGTCCTGGATAAAGAAGCTGTTGGTATCGACTTTGCCGTGGGGCATGAAGCCCGGCTGGAAGTGCCCGTAGTTGTAGCGCGGCGTGTTGTAGGTGGCGCCGGGCATCCACATCTCGGTTTCGCGGGTGTGCTTGCGGATTTGCCCGCCGACCGTCACAGCATGCTGCAAGGGGCCGGTGTCAAACAGGCTGACGTTACGGATATCCAGGAGCTTGTCGGTGTAGGCGGTGTCCATCTTGCGCCCGCCGGTGGCCAACTGGAAAAACGCCGTGGCGTCACGCTCATCGGTCTGTTCGGTGTTGGACTGGGAATACTTGATGGTCAAGTCCACCAGCGGGTTGTCCAGCGGCTGGTATTCATACTTGCCCGACCAGGTGGTGTCGACCGTGTCACGGTGGGCGAGGAAGCGCTTCAACGCGCCTTCGTAGCCGTAGCGGTCGATGTTGAACTGGGTTGGCGGCGTGGGGTAGCTGGCGGCGGAAAACGGGGTCCAGCGGTTGCTGTGGGAGCGCGAGTACGACAGCCCGACACTGTGCTCATCGGTAAAGTGCGCGTTGACCTTGAACAGCTTGCCGTCCACATCCTGGGCGCTGTTGGGCAGGCGCTGGGGGTTGATCGGGTACTCATTGTTGTCGTTGGGCAATTTGGCGGCCACCTTCATATCGCCGCCGTCGCGTTGGGTCAGGTAGGCCAGCGCATCGAAACGGCCGTCGTCGGTACGGCCATAGACGGCACTGCTGTAGACCTGTTCATGGTCGTTGCTGGAGTAGCCATATTTGAGCATCGCACCGCTGTTGCGGCCGTCCTTGAGCAGGTCCGGAGCGTCCTTGGTGACCATGTTGACCGTGCCGCCGAAGCCGCCATTACCGGTGAACGGCGAGTTGGGGCCTTTTTCCACTTCAATGCGCTTGATCAGCTCGGGCTCGATAAACACCGTGCCTTGCTGGTAACGCTCAAAGCCTGTCTTGGTGGCACCGTCAACGGTCAGCGGCACGTCTTCGGCATCGCCGAAACCACGGATGTTGATGGTCTGGCCGCCGGGCTTCAGCGAGCCGCCCTGGCTGACACCGGGCAAGGTCTGCAACAGGCTGGGAATGTTATTGGACTGGTAACGGTCGATGTCGGCCTGGGTCAGGGTGGAGCGGTTGACGGTGCTGGCGTTTACCTCATTGCCAGTACCGATCACGCTCAGGGTGTCCAACTGGATCGCGCCACCGGTGGTGGTTTTGCCCTCGTCGGGGCGCACCACATAGGTACTGCCGACCTTGATCAGGTTGAGCTCACCGTTTTTGAGCAGGGAACGGATGGCCACTTCCGGGGTGTAGTTACCGTCAAGCGCTGGGGCCTGCACGTTCTTGAGCAGGGTTTCATCGAACAGCAGCTGGATTTTCGCTTGCTGGGCCACCTGGCTCAGGGACGTGGCCAGCGACTGGGCCGGCAGGTGCAGCTTGAGCGACTCGGCTTCGGCGCTGAGGCTCAAGGCCAGGCACGTAGCCATGAGTGTCGGTCGAAGAAACAGGTGCGAAGCGTGGCAAGGCGCGCGAAACATGAAATCCCCCGGAGCGGCTAAATAGCCAAAAAGGTGTGCGTATCAAACACAGACAGGAGGAAGACGGGGCAGGCAAAAAAACCACACATGCGAATGCAAAATATTCTCATGTGTGGTTTCTGCCGTTTATTTGCTCGGCTCGATTCTCATGATGCCATCCGCCGAGAGCACGGTTTTCACTGGCAACAGCGCGGGCAAGGCGTTGAGCAGGGCGTCCGGGTCGCTCACATCAAGGTTGCCCGACACCTTGAGCTGCGCGACGGCCTTGCTGACCTGCAACGGCGTTTGTGGACGGTAGAGGCTAAGTTCGTCGATCAGGCTGGCCAGCTCTCGATTGCGAAACGACAAATGCCCGCTGCGCCAATCGGCGATCTCTTCGGCGCTGAGGCTTTGCGATTGCACGGTGCCTTTGGCGTAGTTGTATGAGGCCCGTTGCTGGGCGTCGAGCAGGGTGACGGGGCTTTCGCCATTTGGCGCGAAAGCGACCTGGCCATGGGCAACGCTGACCACCAATTGCTGCTGCCCACGGCGCACATCGAAAGCCGTGCCCACCACCCGTACGCTCGACTCGCCGGCCTGCACGTAGAGGGGGCGTTCCTTGTCGGCGGCCACTTCGATGTACAGCTGGCCTTTGTCCAGATGCAGCACCCGTTGATGGGCGCTGAAGTCCACGCGGATATGGGTGTTGGCATTCACATACAAGGTACTGCCATCTGGCAGATTCAAAGTGCGCACGCCCTTGGCATGGGTGGCAACCTGGTTGTGATACAGCTCGCGCGGTGCGCCGATAGAGGTCGCCAGCACGGCGCAGAGCAGGGCGGCGGCCATCGCCAGGGCAGGGCGCCAAAGGCTGGGCTTGCGCTTGGGCAGTGCCAACGGTTTGTTCAGTTGTTGCAACTGGGCGAGGTCGGCCCACAGCTGTTCGAATTCGGCATAGGCGCGCGCATGCGCGGGCACCGCCTGCCAGTCGGCAAAGGCTTTACGGTCGGCGCGGCTTGCTTCGTTGCGGTTGCGTGCAAACCAACTGGCGGCTTGGGCGTCGATGCAATCGCTCGCTTGGCTGTCCAGCGCGTCTGTGTCGCTCGGGCGGTTCATTCTGGCTGCTCCGTGCCGGGGGCGGGTTGAAGGCGGCGCTTGCAGTGCAGCAGGGCAAAGGCGATGTGCTTTTCCACCATGCTGGTGGAGATGCCCATGCGCGTTGCTATCTGCGCCTGGCTCAAGCCTTCGAAGCGGTGCAGCATAAGGGCTTCTCGTCGGCGCGGCGAGAGTTCGGCAAGGACTTCTTTCAACTGTTCCAGGCGTTGCAGGCGAAGGGCGGCGGCCATGGGGTCGTTGTGCTCGTCGGTGACCGGCTCGGCATCCATTTCGGCGTGATCAGGGTGGACGGTTTGCCGTACCTTCTGTTTGCGCCAGTGATCGCGCAGCAGGTTGCGCGCCATCTGGAACAGAAACGCTCGTGGCTGCTCGACCTTGGCACGGTCGCGGTAGCCCAGCCATTGGGTAAATACATCCTGGGCCATGTCCGCCGCGTCGCTGGCGTTGTCCGTGCGTTTACGCAGGAAATACAGAATGTCTGCATAAAACCCGCGACAGGCATCGGCCGCCGACGGGTCGGGCTGGGGACGAGACATGGATACCCTTCTTGACGAAGTACGACGTGGAAAAGTCGCGAATGATATCGAGAATTATTGTCATTTGTCTCCAGCTAAATAGATCTCCCGTGTTTGGCTGGAAAAAATTGGGGCATGGCCTTTAATCCTACAAGTTTGGGAGCGATATCCCACTCAAAGGAGAAAGTCATGGCTGGATGGTATGAGTTGAGTAAAAGCAGTAACGGGCAGTTTCGTTTCGTGCTTAAGGCGGCGAACGCAGAAACCATATTGACCAGCGAGCTTTACACCACCCGCGGTGCTACTGAAGCCGGCATTGCTTCAGTGCAGACAAACAGCCCACATGATGAACGTTATGAGAAAAAAGTGGCCAGCAACGGCCAACCGTTCTTCAACCTCAAGGCGGCCAATCATCAAGTGATCGGCAGCAGTGAGCAGTACACCTCTACAGCCGCACGAGACAATGGCATTGCCAGCGTCAAGACCAATGGTCCCAGTGTCACTATCAAGGACAAGACCTGACAGTTGTGCAAGAAGACCTGCACCCGGCTCGCGAGAGCCGGGCGTTTTTATACCGATGACAGCAACGCTTTGAGCTGTCCGATCCCTGCCTCACCCAACGGGAACACCGGCAAGCGCGGATTACCCACCTCCAACCCGGTCAAGCGCAACCCGGCCTTGATCGTCGCCGGCAGCCCGCCTTTGAGGATGAATTGCAGCAAGGGCAACTGTCGGTAGAACAGCTCCCGCGCCTTGTTCAAATCATCGGCCAGTACGGCCTGATACAAGCTCAGGTTCAGTTGCGGGATCAGGTTCGGCGCCGCGGTGCACCAGCCTTTGGCGCCAGCCGCGAAGGCTTCCAGCGCCAGCGGGTTGCAACCGTTGTAGAACGGCACGTCACTCTGCAGTTTCAACTGGTGCATGCGCTGGATGTCGCCAGTGCTCTCCTTGACCATGGTCACGTTCTCGACCTGCTTGAAGATACGCAGGATCAGCTCCACCGACATGTCGGTGCCGCTGGTGGCCGGGTTGTTGTAAAGCATGATCGGCACGCCGATGCTGTCGCCGATGGCGGCGTAGTGAGCGAGGATTTCCGCGTCACTGAGTTTCCAGTACGAGGCCGGCAGCACCATGATCACATCGGCGCCGTGCTCTTCGGCGTAGCGGGCGCGGCGCACGGCCTTGGCGGTGGTCAGGTCGGACACGCTGACAATGGTCGGCACGCGCTTGGCGACTTTCTTGATGCTGTAGGCGCTGACTTCATCCCACTCGGCATCGCTCAGGTAAGCGCCTTCGCCCGTGCTGCCCAAGGGCGCAATGGCGTGGACGCCGCTGTTGATCAAGCGGTCGATGGAGCGCCCGAGGGCGTCGAGGTCAACGCGCTGGCCGTCGGCGCTGAAGGGCGTGATGGTGTAGCCGATGATGCCGTGAATGGTTGGGTTGGACATGGGGGAAACTCCGGTCGAAAAGGGGGGCAATCAGTTCAGGCAATCGGCGTGCTTGCGCAGGTTTTGCCGGGCGTAATAGTTGAACGCGGCGCCGTGGCGTTTGGGTTTGGAGATCCAGTCGTGGGCCTCGCGCCCCAGCTCCGGCAGGATCGGTTTGACGGTACCAGCAGACATCGCCAGCAACTGCAACTTGGCAGCCCGTTCGATCAACTGCGCAATCACGCAGGCTTCTTCGATGCTGGCCCCGGTGGACAACTGGCCGTGGTGCGAGAGCAGAATGGCGCGCTTGTCGCCCAGGGCCGCGGTGATGATTTCCCCTTCTTCATTGCCCACCGGCACGCCGGGCCAGGCCTCCAGGAACGCGCAGTCTTCGTACAGCGGGCATAGGTCCATGTGCGACACCTGCAACGGCACTTCCAGCATCGACAGCGCGGCAATGTGCGTGGGGTGTGTGTGGATGATGCAGTTTACATCCGGGCGGCCGCGGTACACCCAGGTGTGAAAACGGTTGGCGGGGTTGGGAATGCCATGGCCTTCCAGTACTTCGAGGTCTTCGTTGACCAGCAACAGATTGCTGGCCGTGATTTCGTCAAAACCCAGGCCCAGTTGCTGGGTGTAGTAGGTGCCGGGCGTCGGCCCACGTGCGGTGATCTGCCCGGCCAGGCCAGAGTCGTGGCCGTACTCGAACAGGATTCGGCAGGTCAGCGCCAGCTTTTGCCGGTCGGTCCACGTATTATCTGCCAGGCTGTTTTGCATCTGGCTCAGTGCTTGCTTGACCAGTTGGTCTTTTGGGAGTGCTAATGTCTTGGCCATATCGGTGTCCTTTGGGTGGTTCAATGGACGTCGGATTTGCTGGTCGCCCGCTGCTCGCAAGGTCGTTGGGTGAATGCAAATGACACTAAAGATGCTATATGACACTTTGTGTCATTGGCAAGCCTGTCTCATCGCTTTCTGCAGGGATTAACCGCAGCACATGTCTATCCGCTTGAAAATATTAAGAAAAAAACTTGGCGTGACCCTGGAGGCCTTGGCCGAAAAATCCGGGATGACCAAGAGTTACCTGTCGAAAGTCGAACGCGGGCTTAATACGCCATCCATCGCTGCGGCGTTGAAACTTGCCAAGGCGTTGAACGTGAAGGTCGAAGAACTGTTCAGCGAAGACAACGTCAGCCTCGACAGCTACAGCCTGGTGCGTAGCCATGAGCGGCCCGACACATCGCCGGGTTATGCGGTGCTGGCCCACCAAGTCAGCGAGCGCAGCCTGCTGCCGTTCATCATTTATCCGCCGGCGGAGTTCACCGACAAGACCTTCAAGGAGCACCTGGGGGAGGAGTTTTTATTCGTGCATGAAGGCCAGGTTGAGGTGGATTTCATGAACGAGCGCGTGCTGTTGGCGCGCGGTGATGCGCTGCATTTCAACGCGCAGAAACCCCACCGGATTCGCTCGGTGGGAGAGGTGCAGGCGCAGTTGCTGGTGGTGGTGCACAGCGCTGAGGAGTGAGACTGAGCCCGACTTGAAATGCATTCAATGTGGGAGCTGGCTTGCCTGCGATAGCGGTTTATCGGTGCCCAATCTGTCGCTGACCCACCGCCATCGCAGGCAAGCCAGCTCCCACATTTTGCTCAGCGTTCTACAGGGACGGACAATGCCGGATTGCCCAGTGGGTGCGTACGCGCGGTAAAGAACCTCAGTTCCACATTAGAGCCCTCGAACAGCTCCATATACCGCCGCTTCTGCTGACGAACAAACCCATCACTGCGCCCCGACACCGAGATCGCCAGGGTGCTGATGCGGGCCTGGCCGATAGCTTCTACCAGGTGTTTATCCTGCGGCCCCAAGTCATGCCCGAAGATGCACAGCGCGCCTTCATGGCTCAACAGCTGTTCATAACAGAACGACAGATAATCCGAACTGCGGATACTTTTGAGTTTCTCCTCCACCTTGCCTTCACTGACAAACAGCGGCACATCGTCGAGGGTCTTGATCGTGTTGTTGATGGCAAAACTGCTGAGCAGGGTGCTGTCGGTGGACGGCAATTTGCGCGCCGTGCCGTCGAGGTTGCGCACCAGGTGCAGGCCTCCGTGCAGGTACAGGATGCGGGTGATGTCGGTGCGCGTATTGCGCAGGTCGAAGCTTGAGTCGGCGCTGCGAAACAGGTCGTCGATACCCGGTGCGTGCAGGGTCGCCCAGTAGTTGAGCAAATCGTAGTTACTGGTGAATACGGTGGCGTAGGTGGCCAGCTCCGCGTTGATCGTCGCCAGCGTCGACGGTTGCACCAGGCGCCAGGGAATGTGCACGGCATGGATGGTGTTGATCAGTGCTTCCTTGATCGCGTAGTAACGGTTACGCGGCGCCGCCGAGCTGACCGCCAGGGCCTTGTTGACCCGGCTGGTGGTTTTCAAGGCGCCCAGGGCTTGCTCGAAACTGCGGGTTTGCAAGGCGTCGAACACGCTGAGCTCGGAGGCGCTCAGGGGTTTTTCTTCGACGGTACGGGCGTTTTCGAACAGCGAGTCGTAGGCAAAGTCTTCCCAGATCGTGCGGCTGGCGCCGTTGCCGATCAGAATCCCGCTGAAGTCGACGGCAGCGCGCAGGGCGCTCCAGTCTTCAAGGTGGGCGTCAATATCCTGGAAATCCTTCATTGCGGCGGGTCTACTCGAAATCGGCTGGGGGGTGACTTTATCACGAGCCGGCATTGATCCTGATCAAGATGCGCCACGCGGTACAGGTTGATTCTGTCGGCATAAAGCCTTTGAGGATTGATCATGAGCAGCACGTTCTTCATCCCCGCCGTCAACATCATGGGCATCGATTGCCTCGACGAAGCGATGACCGCCATCCGCAACTACGGCTTCGGCAAAGCGTTGATCGTCACCGACGTCGGCCTGGCCAAAGCCGGTGTGGCCGGCATGATCGCCGAGAAGCTGGCGATGCAGGATATCGACTCGGTGATCTACGACGGCGCCAAGCCCAACCCCAGCGTGGAAAACGTCGAAAAAGGCCTGGCGTTACTGCAACAGAGCGCCTGTGATTTCGTCGTGTCCCTGGGCGGCGGTTCGCCCCATGACTGCGCCAAGGGCATTGCCCTGTGCGCCACCAACGGTGGGCGTATCGGCGACTATGAAGGCGTGGACCGATCGAGCAAGCCGCAACTGCCGCTGGTAGCCATCAATACCACCGCTGGCACGGCCAGCGAGATGACGCGTTTTTGTATCATCACCGACGAAAGCCGCCACGTAAAAATGGCCATCGTCGACCGCAATGTCACGCCGTTGCTGTCGGTCAACGACCCGGCCCTGATGGTCGGCATGCCCCAGGGCCTCACCGCCGCCACGGGCATGGATGCGCTGACCCACGCCATCGAAGCCTACGTGTCCACCGCTGCGACACCGATCACCGACGCCTGCGCGATCAAGGCCATCGAATTGATCAGCGCCAACCTGCGCCTGGCGGTGCGCGACGGCACTGACAAGGCCGCACGGGAAAACATGGCCTACGCGCAATTCCTCGCTGGCATGGCCTTCAACAATGCGTCCCTGGGTTTCGTGCATGCCATGGCCCACCAATTGGGCGGCTTGTACGACCTGCCCCATGGCGTGTGCAACGCGGTGCTATTGCCCCATGTACAAAGCTTCAATGCCAGTGTCTGCGCCAAACGCCTGAGCGACGTGGGCCGGGCCCTTGGTGCAGATATCAAGGGCATCACCGCCGAGGAGGGCGCCCAGGCTGCCATCGCGGCGATTCGTCGGTTGTCCCAGGACGTGGAAATCCCTGCGGGCTTGCGTGAGCTTGGCGCTAAGTTGCAGGACATTCCGTTGCTGGCCAGCAATGCGTTGAAAGATGCCTGCGGGCTGACCAACCCACGGCGGGCGGACCAGCGTCAGATTGAGGAGATCTTTCGTAGCGCTTTTTGATAGGGGCAGCCTTTGGCAGCACGCGGTAAGCTACACGCTCAATGCATTCAAGCATCAAGCGTGCGGCGTGCCGCTGAGGTCCCTTCATGAGAGTTCTGTTATTCGGCGCCACCGGCATGGTGGGCCAGGGTGTGCTGCGCGAGTGCCTGCTGGCGGCCGATGTGCAGGAAGTAGTGGCCGTCGGCCGCACGCCCTTGACCCAAGAGCACGACAAGCTGCATCAGGTGTTGCACAACGACATGCTGGATTTCCACCCCCTGGAAAACCTGCTGCAGGGTTTTGATGCATGTTTCTTCTGCCTGGGTGTTTCGTCGGCGGGCATGAAGGAGGCGCGCTATACCCACCTCACCTATGACCTGACCCTCGTGGCGGCCAGCACCCTGGCGCGGCTCAATCCGCAGATGACCTTTATCTATGTGTCCGGCGCCGGCACGGACAGTTCCGAAGCCGGCAAGTCGATGTGGGCGCGGGTCAAGGGCAAGACCGAAAATGCCTTGCTGCGCTTGCCGTTCAAGGGGGTGTATCTGTTCCGCCCCGGGATCATCCAGCCGTTGCACGGTGTGCGTTCGAAGACGCCGTTGTACCAATCCTTCTACAGCGTGCTTGGGCCGGTGCTTTCGTTTGTGCGGCGACTGAAACCGGATTGGGTGGTGAGCACCGAGACCGTCGGCCGTGCGATGTTGCAGGCGGCCAGCCAAGGCGCGCCGCAGCCCATGGTGGAGCAGGCGCAGATCAATCGCCTTGCGGCTGAGCGCCGCTGAACTGAATTAGCGCAACGCCGCTGATCAGCAGTAACGCGCCCAACGCCCGGGAGGTTGTCAACTGACGTTCCACCAGGCCGAACAGGCCGAAATGGTCCAGCAGCAACGACGCGAGAATCTGCCCGGCCATGGCCAGCGCGATGAAGCCCGATGCGCCGAGCTTGGGCAGCAGCATCAGCGCCAATGAAATAAAACACACGCCAAAGGCACCGCCGGCCCACATCCACAACGGTGCCTTGCTGATAAACGCCATGTTCGGCAGAGGTAAACGTAGCGCCACAATCACCGGCAGCAGCACGATGATGCTCACCAGCAACGATGCCAGGGTGGCCCACAAGGGATGGCCGAGCCCGCGCCCGAGGTTGGCGTTGATCGCACTCTGAAACGGCACCACCGCGCCGGCGAACGCCGCCAGCGCTAACAAACCTACCCAATGCAACACAGTCATCTCGACGCTCCCAAAGGTTTTGCTGGACTCTAGGGTATTCGTCGCGCAAATTTAAATTCCAAATTCTTATGCTAGGCATGCAGCTGATGAATGATCTGCGCCGCATCGACCTGAACCTGCTGGTGATCCTCGACGCCTTGCTCAGCGAGCAACACGTCACCCGCGCCGCCGAGCGCCTGCACCTGAGCCAGCCGGCGGTCAGCCATGCGTTGGCGCGGCTGCGCGATATGCTGGGCGACCCGCTGCTGATGCGTCAGGGCGGCACACTGGTGCCAACCGCCCGCGCCCTGGAATTGGCGGGGCCATTGACCGAAGCTCTGGCCCAAGTGCAGGCATTACTGGCGCCGAATCGTTTTGATCCCGCCTCGGCCAAGCGCCGCTTTCGCGTGGCGATGTCGGACTACAGCGCGGCGATATTCCTGCCCGGCCTGGTTCGCGTCCTACGCCATGAAGCGCCCGGTATCGACTTGCAGATCATCCAGGCCAGCCGCGAAGGCATGGTTGAGGGTGTGCTCAATGGCGATCTCGATCTGGCTGCGGGCGTATTCCCCGACATGCCCGCCGAACTGCGGACTACGCCGCTGTTCGAAGAGCATTACACCTGCCTGGTCGACCCCACCAGCCTTGCGCCCAACGGAGTGCTGGACCTGCCGACATACCTGTCACGCCCCCATGTGCTGCTGGAGATGCGCGGCAGCGGCACGCCGGAAATCGAACGGGCGCTGACGGCCATTCGTGAACGCCGCCACGTGGTGATCAGCCTGCCGCACTGGAGCGTGGCGCCGCAGTTGATCCAGGGCACGGACCTGATTTTGACGGTCTCGTCCCGTGGTTTAATGAATATCGACGCTCGGCAATTGCTGGCCGTGCCACCGCCGTTTCATATTCCGTCGTTTGCCTTTGAGCTGGCCTGGCATACGCGGCGGGGTGGGGATGTGGGGTTGCAGTGGTTGATTGGCAGGGTGGTGGGTGTATTGTCCGCAGACCCACGATAACGCGAGAACACCTAGATGCTCAGCGGTTTCAACCACCTGACCCTGGCCGTCACCGATGTGCCGCGCAGCGTCAGTTTCTATCACGACCTGCTGCGCCTGCAGCTCGACGCAACCTGGGATAACGGTGCCTATCTCTCATTGCCTGGGCTTTGGCTGTGCCTGTCGCTGGACCCGTTGCGCTCGGCTGCTCCGGCGATGGATTACACCCACTATGCCTTCACTGTCGATGCTGCTGATTTCACTGCCTTGGTCGAACGCCTGCGCGCCGCCGGCGTACAGGAGTGGCGAGACAACCGCAGTGAAGGCGCATCGTTTTATTTTCTCGATCCCGACGGCCATAAGCTGGAGGCCCATGTCGGCGATCTGGCCTCGCGGCTGCAAGCCTGTCGTGCCAAGCCCTATGCTGGAATGAAGTTTTACCCACCGCGCTGAAACATGCAGAATCGTTCACCCTCAAGCGTCTGTCGGAGCGTCTACCATGACCCCATCCTTGCTGTTCGCCGTGCTGGCGTCGGGTTTTATCTACGGCATTACCCCAGGCCCCGGTGTCCTGGCCGTATTCGGCATCGGTGCGGCCCGTGGCCGGCGTGCCGGGGCAGGATTCTTGTGCGGTCATTTGCTCGGCGATGTGGTGTGGTGCAGCACGGCGCTGATTGCCATCGTTGGTGCGCGGGAAGTCGGCAGCAGTGCGTTTGATGTGCTCGGCGTACTCAGCGGGGTGTATTTATTCTGGCTCGGCTGGCGTGCGATCCGCACCCAACGCCGCAATAGCGATGCCCCTCAGGGCGCGGCGCGCCATCCGTTCTGGCACGGTATTCTGTTTGGCTTGACCAACCCCAAGGCCTACCCGGTCGCCGTGGCGACGTTCACCGCGTTGCTGTCCAGCCGGGCCGAGTTGTTGACTTGGTCGATGCTGCCGACCTTGATTCTGTTGAGCTTTATCGGTGGCTTGCTGGCCTACGCGATCCTGATTGGCGTGGTGGGTGCCCAACGGGTGCGCACGCTGTATCAACGCCATGAAATCCTGATCACCAAGCTCTGCGGCGTGATGTTTATCGGCTTCGCCCTCAATGCCCTGGCGCACGCATTGCCGGGCCTGTTCGGCAGCAAAGCGGCCTGAGGCGACGACGACCGTTCGTCGCCCAGGTAAGTTTTTTCTAAACCTTTACCGTCCTGAAAATTCGAATTCAGGGCGGGTTGTATGCTCCCGCGCCTATTTTTGCCCTGGAGGAACCCATCATGAGCCGCATGGCTATCCGGTTACGCACCGCCAGTTTCGCGATGCTGCTGGGCCTCGGCGCCAGCAATGCTTTCGCCCAGTCGCCTGCAGAATTCATCGAGCAGGCTTCGGCCAAAGGCATGGCCGATATCGAAACCAGTCGCATGGCCCACGCCAAGACCTCGTCCCAGGAAATCAAGGACTACACCATTGAGGTCATCAACGAGCGCACGCTGGCCAACCAGCACTTGGCGGCGATCGCCAAGAAGCTTGATTTGCCAGTGGCCCCACGGGAGAAGATCGTTGATAAAGCCGAAACCCTGATGCCTGAACTCAAGGACGGCGATTCCTTTGACGCTGCCTATACCGCGCAGCAGGTCAAGGAAAACGAAGACGCCATCGCCCTGTTCCAGAAAGAAGGCGCGGCGTCGGATGTGCCAGAGATAAAGGCACTGGTGGATGAGACGCTACCCAAGCTTGAAGAGCGCTTGCAAAAAGCCCGGGCCCTGGCGTCGACGTACGGTAAGGGCCATCAAGGCGACGGTTGAGGCCGCTGCCCGATCTGAAAAACGGCGGTTGGAGGGGACTCCCACCGCCGTTTTCATGCCGGGTTTCAGACGGGGTATGGGTCAATGCCGCCTATAACGCTAGTTCCGTCTGGCCTGTGCCTTCAAGTGCGAGTAAATACTGCTTGGCTGCCAACCCGCCCGCGAACCCGGTCAGTCCGCCGGAGGCGCCGATCACCCGGTGACATGGCGCAATGATTGAAATGGGGTTGCGCCCATTCGCGGCGCCGACGGCGCGCACGGCTTTGGGGTTGCCGATCTGCTGTGCGATCTGGCTATAGCTGCGGGTTTCGCCGAAGGGAATGGTCAGCAGTGCTTGCCAGACTTGCTTCTGGAAGTCAGTGCCGGTGAAGTCCAGTTCCAGTTCGAAGTGGTTACGCTTTCCGGTGAAGTATTCCTGCAATTGGCGCTCGGTTTCCAAGAGCACTGGGCTGTCGTCGGCTTCGATCAATTCACCCAGGCGCACGCGATTGGCACGTTCTACTTCCCAGAGGATGGCGTTGAGTTTGCCATCCCGCGCCACCAGAGTGAGTTCACCGACAGGGGAAGGCATGAGCTTGTATTGGTAGTCCATGAGCAGTTTCCTTGAAGGGCGTTGATGGGGACGACGCCACTGTAGTTCCACCAAGGGGGCTGGGAACTACGTTTCTTGCGGTCAAATTCTTGCCAAACTAGACATTCCAGTAAACCCAGTTGGAATAATAGGGGTACCAGTAGAGCCAGGCGATAATGTAAAGGGCCTTGAGTACGGACGCTGTACTTAACATGACCATAGAAATGACGTTGAGCAGGGTGACAAACAAAGCGAACACAGCCACGCGTGGGGTTGCGTGACGCCAGGCAAACCTCACGCCATACGCTGAGGAGGCAATCACTCCTGACTCCAGCAATAATCCGAGGGGGAAGGGCAGCCGTACAAACGAGACCAGCAGCGGCAAAACCAACACCCAGCCGGCTACTTGGCACAGGATGATTTTGGGTGTGGCTTTTTTGGTGTCCAGCATTGCCATGTTTCCGAACTCTGGGCCGATGAGCCTACATTATCGTGAGGTGTTGCCGGTCTTCCTGTAAGACTTTGCTTAGGCGTACCTATCGCTCCTGCTGTAATACTTTTCGCGCTGCGAATGCCAGAAACCCCGAGCAGCTTTTTCCTGTGGATGATTCAACAGGTATTCAACGATGCGATTCAACAGATAGCCGAGCAGCAGATGAGTGCTGGAGACTAAATTTTAGGCATAAAAAAACCGGTCACCAAGGACCGGTTTTTTGTGCAGCCTCCGCCAGAAACCCCCGACGCAAGTGCAAATCTGAGTGGAGCGGGTAGAGGACTTGTGATCGACCATGAGTTACATGGCTTGCAGAAGGTTTTATCGTTTCACCATACAAGCGTCCATACAGAACGCTTGGGGCTGTAGCGGATTGCCAAGCCCCGTAGCGATGGTGTGCCGACACTTATTCGTCGGCGTTGGCTTGTTGGTTTCGAGCGGCTTTCTTGTCCTCGATCCACTGTTCGACCTCGGCAGGATCGAAGCGGCACCGGGCGCCCCGTGCGTCACTGCTCTTGATCGGCGCCGGGAACGTCTTGTCACGAACCCGCAGCTTGTTCAGGCCGGAAACGCTTTGCATACCCAGCATCTTGAGGACTTCTTTGTTGCCCACCAGGGCGGTGTGTTGTTGGTTCATTGGAATGCCTCGCCATTCTTTTTCTTTAGGGTTTCGATAACGTTTTTCGCCCACTGATCACGGGAAATCTCTTTATCTCCTATCCAGTGCGTTTCGCCGCCAGGGTGGTATGGTGAACCTATATAAGGCCCTGCGTAGACGCCGCGCAGCCTGATTGCCGAGGTGTTAACACCTGTAGCAGAAACTACCAAGTAGCCTGTTTTTGTCGGCAACACCCAGCTGTCGGAGCCAAAGGTAAGTTGGTGCTGCTTTTTTCTTTTTGGTCCGCGAAGCACTTTCTGAGGAATGATAGCCCCCCGCCTGTAAAACCTTGCGCGACTCAAAAGTGATTCGAATTCCTGCATCACATCTACGTTTGTAATGGCCATAGTAATACCTCGCCACGCCGTTGCCGGGTGGATTGATTTGTAGGGGGAGGGGTTACAGAGGTTTCAGCAAATAAGTTGTGCCAGTGCCAGCAGGCACCAGCAGTAGGCGGGGAGTTGGGTTGTGTTAGCCTTCCTCGCTGCAGCAGTCGGGACAGTCCATCACATAGC